>NZ_JBFRDO010000008.1:0-151348 GCF_052113825.1 Paenarthrobacter sp. TAF1 | reverse complement strand
TTTGAGCTGGTCGCTTCYTCWCGTTCCGGGTGTTTGAGCTGGTCGCTTCTTCACGTTCCGSGTGTTTGAGCTGGTCGCTTCYTCACGTTCCGSGTGTTTGAGCTGGTCGATTCCCCACATCCCGCGTGTTTGAGCTGGGTGTGATCTGGGTTTGACCGAATCACCGGGAGTCTGATGCTGCCCGCTTGTCGGTGAGTCGCGAGGCCCGACGTCGGCACCCAGGCTGGGTGTCGACGTCTGGGCTTTCGCTCTTGTGCGGCTGAGGGAGGGTTTGGTTGAAGGGGGTGGGGTGTGAGGGAGGGTTTGGTTGAAGGGGGTGGGGTGTGAGGGAGGGTTGGGGTGTAGGGGGTGGGGTGTGAGGGAGGGTTGGGGTGTAGGGGGTGGGAGAATGGTGGAGGTGCCGGCTGCATGCCCCACCACCCCAGTGCTAATACAGCGGGGCTCCTCGGAACAGGATGCCTGCGCGAACCACTACGAAATGGATGACCCATGCCCTCGCCCTCCGGCTCCAGCACGCTGAGCAAGCCTGCACCCCGCTTCGCCTCGATCGGATCACCGTACTTCGGCATCATGCTTGCCGTCATGGCCGTGGTGCTGATCCTGTCCAATATCGGCGCCTCGAAGGGTGTGGTGCTCGGACCGATCATCACCGATGGCGGGTTCTTCCTGTTCCCGCTGGCCTACATCCTGGGCGATGTCATGAGCGAGGTCTACGGCTTCAAAGTGGCACGCAAGGCCATCATCACTTCCTTTGCCCTCTCGGTGTTCGCATCCCTCTGCTACTGGGTGATCATCATCCTTCCCGGCTTCAACGACGACTACGGAACCGCCAAGCAGGCCGCCATCGAGGGCGCACTCGGCCCGGTGCCGCAGATCGTGCTCGCGTCGCTGCTTGCCTTCCTGGCCGGCCAGACCATCAACTCGTGGATCCTTGTGAAGATGAAGGCACGCACGGGTGAGAAGAGCCTGTGGGCCCGCCTCATGGGCTCCTCGGTGGTGGGCGAGTTCGTGGACACCCTGATTTTCTGCAGCATCGCGGCGTCGGTCATCGGCATCACCGACGCCGGCTCGTTCGTCAACTACGTCCTGGTGGGCTTCGTCTACAAGACCGCCGTGGAGTTCCTGTTCGTGCCGGTCACCGTGCTGGTCGTCGGCTGGATCAAGAAGCGCGAGCCGAGCTACGGAGTTAGCTGAGTTCGCCGGAACAGCGCTGCGGACGCTAGGGCTGTGCGAGATCGCCGGACACGAGCGGCGATCTCGCACAGATCCCCCTTCCCGCACAGTCCAGGCGATCTCGCGAACCAGCACGAGGGCGGTCCTCGCGGCCGGCGTTGAGCTCACCGACGGAGGGCTTTCAGGACGCGCGCTTTGAACTCCTGCTCCTGAAACAGGTCCCGCCACTCCACCCGGATAAAGAACCAGCCGTCCTCGACGAGTGCTTTCTCCCGGCGTCGTTCCTCGAAGATCACACGATCCGTACGGGCGTACTTGAAGTACTTCACCTCTCCGTCGAACTCCAGGGCCACCTTCTCCTTCTTCCACGCAAAGTCCATCCGGTAGCGGCCGACCCGGCTTTGCACCTCTACCTGCGACTCGGGCATCGGCAACTTGAGCCGCTGGAGGAGATCACGGCACAGCGTCTCACCTGCGGATTCGGAGGCGGGGTCAGCATTGGCCAAGCATCTCCGCAGGGTCGTGACTCCTCGGCGTCCCGTTGAGGCACCGGCGCACGCCATCATGAGAAGCCTGTCGGCTCCGAGCCGAAGCGCATGATCCATGATGATCAGGGCCTGCGGGTAGCTCAGGGTCATGGCACAGTCCACCACCGTTCGTTCCAGGTCCGTTACGGGTAGGTACTCCACGGTGACGATCTGGGAGGCCGGCAACCGCAGCCTGTGGCCGCGGACATCCTTGCCAAGCCGGCCGCTGGAGGGGTTGGTGGGAAGAATGACATGGATCAGCTGGTCCACGTTCCATAGGAACAAGCCGTGCAGGCGGGCCGCGGAAGTATGGCTGTAGACGAAGTCCCCTTTGGACGTGACGAGCGTTCCGTGAGCATGCGCGTGAATCAGTTGTTTACCGCGGGCGTCGACGGGCTGTTTGTCCCACGCCGCCTTTCGGACGTAGCATCCCCGGCGTACACGGAGAAGCTCACCCCTCCGGACCAATCCGGCGATTGCGCGTGAACCAAGTCCCAGTTCGTTGAGTTGCTGTGTGCGCCACAGTGTTCCCAGTTGGGGGAGGGTCGGCATAAGTTTCTGGCTCATGTAACCAGCCTTGGCCGCGCGTCCGCCCCAAGACAGCCCCTGCTGCCGCTATGTGGAAAACGCTTGAGATCGCTGTAGTCATGCCGACGACGCGGGAGCTGTGCGAGGTCGCGGCTCAGCTCCAGGGATTTGGAACCGGACTAGCGATTTGGCACCGGTCCCGCGATCTCGGCGCGCCAGCGGGAGCGCGCCAGCGGGCGTCGGGCCGGGAGCGAGCGCAACCCCGGCCTACGAGTAGTAGCGCCCCAGCGTCTCGGCCTTGAACTCAAAGAAGTCCCCGGATTCGATGGCAAGGCGGGCATCGTCCACCATCTTCACCACGAACCGCTCGTTGTGGATGGAGATCAGCGTTGCCGAGATCATTTCCTTGGCCTTGAACAGGTGGTGGATGTACGCGCGGGAGTAATTCACGCACGTGTAGCAGTCACAGCCGTCCTGGAGGGGTCCGAAGTCCGTCTTGTAGCGGGCTCCCGACAAGTTGAAGCGCCCGAACGGAGTGTAGAACGCGGAGTTCCGGGCCACACGGGTGGGGGAGACGCAGTCGAACGTGTCGGCGCCGTTCTCAATGGCCGTAAAGATGTCGTCCGGCTCGGAGATGCCCAGCAGATGCCGCGGCTTGTCCTCGGGAAGTTCCTCGTTGCACCAGCGGACGATCGTGCCCAGGTTTTCCTTCTCCAGCGCACCGCCGATTCCGTAGCCGTCGAAGGGCATGGCACCGAGGTCCTGGCAAGCCTTGCGGCGAAGGTCCTCATACTGGGCGCCCTGGATCACGCCGAACAGTGCCTGGTACGGCTTGCCCACGCGGGACGCGGTCAGTGAAGCGTGCTCTTCCAAACACCGCAGCGCCCACAAACGGGTCCGCTCCAGTGACTCTTCCTGGTACGGCCGCGAATTTTGCAGCGTGGTGAGCTCGTCAAAGGCGAACATGATGTCCGCGCCGATCTGGTGCTGAACCTGCATGGAGATCTCGGGGGAGAAGCGGTGCCGGTCCCCGTTCAGGTGCGACTTGAACCAGACGCCGTCATCGTCAATGTGCGCCAGCCGCTCCTTGCCGGGAGCCACGGCGTCATCGGGGCCGGAAGAATCCACGTTCTTCATGTCGATGACCTTCTTGAACCCCGAGCCCAGGCTCATCACCTGGAATCCGCCGGAGTCGGTGAAGGTGGGCCCGGACCAGTTCATGAACGCGCCCAGCCCGCCGGCGGCGTCGAGGATTTTGGGCCCGGGCTGCAGGTACAGGTGGTAGGCGTTGGCAAGGACGGCCTGGGCGCCGAGCTCGGCGATGGACTCAGGCAGCACCGCTTTGACGGTGGCTTTGGTCCCGACGGCGATGAACGCGGGCGTCTGGATGGTCCCGTGCGGCGTGGTGATGGTCCCGGTGCGGCCCAGGAAGGCGCCGCCGTTGGCGTCCACTTGAGCGTCCGACGGCGAGCACGTCTCAGTCAGGCGCGTGCCCACCGAGAAGGAGAACTCGGATTGCCGGTCGGACAAACCGGGCAGCGCAGGGGAAGAAGCAGGAGCAGGAACTGAAGCTGGCACGCTACCAAGTGTGCCAGCTTTACCGTGGGTAACCTGCCCGGGTAAGGCTACTACCCGTAGTTTTCAGCTTTCCAGTTGTCCCACGACGAACGGATGTCCGCCAAGGTGTGGGCCCCCAGATCGTACGTGGAGGCAATCACCATGGAGCCGCCGTCGGGCCTTTTCTCCGGAATTGGCAGCTGCTCGGCGACGATCAATAGCCCATCCCCGTGCTCGGCGTAGCTGTGGACGGTGAGGCCAACCTGGTGCCGGCTCTTGAACCAGACCTTGCCGGAGATCTTCTCACCCGTCGCGAGGGTGAGCGAGTACTCCTCCCCAACGGGCGGCAAATCTCCGAGCCCCAGCTTCTCGATCGCGGGGCCGCCTTTGCCCGGCAGCGAGACGAAGTGCGTCCGCCGGTGCCCGTGCGGGTGCCGTTCCAGGGCGAAGCGCAGCTGGTGCAGGAACGTGAGCCAGCCTTGCGTGATGTCCTCGTCCCAGTCAGCCCACTCGGAATCGTGGTCAAGGGCGACCCTGGTGATTCTTACTTCCGTGCCGCCGGAGACGGGGTGGAGTTCAAAGATGTCCCCGCCGTTGACGGTGAGGCTGGTGTGATCGGGTCCTTCCACAACGTCCGTGTTGAAGTAGATTTGCTTGATTTCGTCGGCGAGATCGTCGGCTTCCCAACCGTGCCATTGGGCAACCAACGACGGTTCGCGCAGCATGGTCCAAACCTGCTGCGCATCGGCATTAACCACAACGCTCAGATTGTTCGTCATGGCCCCGAATCTACCGCCGTTGGCGCCCACATAACAGGTCTTGAATTTCCCGGAAAACGGCTTAGGCGCGGACCGATTCCAGTTCGTTTGCGATCCTTCGGGCCAGCTCGTCCTCGCCAATGGTCTTGGACCCGCCGTGGGCGCGCAGGAACATCAGCGCTTCGAGGCGCAGGAAGCGCCATTCGCGTTCGGCTTCGTGGTTGCCGTTGTCGATCGCGCGGAAGATTTCCTTGTCATAAAGGTTGGGTTCGTTGAGCGAGCGCTGCCGCACCCTGGCGTTGATCCGGGCCTTGAACGGGTCCTCTTCCTGGGACTCCGGTGCCCGGAGCAGCTTCTCGTAGACGGCGGCGCGTTCAGGCTGGCCGGCCTCGCGGCAGATGAAACTGGACAACGCCAAAGCACGCTCGATCGACGCCCACCGGTCCAGGTTTCCATCGAACGGCAGAACGTTCAGCAGATCCGCGACCTCCAAAGCGTGGTCCGGATCCCGCAGCACAATGCACAGATCGAATGCGAGGTTGCTGAGGTCCCGGAGGCAGCTTCCGGATTTGGTGTTGATGCCCTTCGCGAGCCGGTCTGCGAGCACTTGCACGCCGTTTTTGCCCTTGTGGTTGGCCGCGGCGGCGCTCACCACAGCTTCCGGGGTTCCTTCGGGTTCGGGAATGAGCGCGAGTTCTTCAGCACTCGGTCCGGTGTAGGCGGGCGGCGTTTCCGGGCGTGGAGGCACGACGACGGCGGGTCCGGCGGGAGCATCGGCGTCGGCTTCGGAGGAGGTGCTGGAGTCCGCAGCGTCGGCGTCGGCTTCGGAAGCGGTGCCGGAGTCGGGCCCGGGCGAGTCGGCCGTGCCGGCGTCGCCGGCGTCCGCGCTTGAGTCGGCCGGTGCCCCGTCGCCCACAGGAACACTGGACCCGACAGCGATCCGCACCGTGCCGCCGTCGTCCATTGCCAGGCGCAGCAAAGCGGCAACGCCGTAGTCATCGTTCTCGACGTCGATACTGACGATTTCCTGGGCCGGCCCGTCACCGGGTGGGAACACAAAATCCCCGGGCCGCAGGTCCCCAGCCTGCTTCTCTCTGTACTGCTGTGTGGCTGGGCTGTGAGTCATCGGAAGTCCTTTGGTTCTCTTGGGGTCCGCCGTCCAGTCTACAAAGACGCGCTGCTGCCGGGGCCGGGACCCGCTACAGGATCACGCCCGAGAATGCCAAAGCCTGCCGCACGAGGTTGCCCCGGCCGCCGTCGAATTCCTGCTGGACGTTCTCGCTCAGCACTTCCTGAGGCGTCATCCAGGTCAGTTCCAGGGCGTCCTGGCGCGGATCGCATTCTCCGGTCACCGGGATGACATAGGCCAGGGAGACGGCGTGCTGGCGGTCGTCCGTGAAGCCTGTCTGGGACGGCGCCGGGAAGTATTCGGCCACCGTGAAGGGGACCGGGCTGATGGGCAGCTGCGGGAAGGCCAGGGGACCGAGGTCCTTTTCCATGTGCCGTAGAAGCGCCGCGCGGATGGTTTCGCGGTAAAGGACGCGGCCGGAGACGAGGTAGCGCACCATGTTGCCATCGGCGTCGCCCTGCAGGAGCGTGCCAACCTCGTTTACGTATCCGAGCGGATCCAGCCGGACGGGGACGGCCTCCACGTAGACCATGGGGAGGCGGCCGCGGGCTTCGAAGAGGTCCTCATCAGAAAGCCAGCCTGGATACGGGTCCGGTGTACGTACGCTCATGGTTAAGTTCTACCGCATCCCCGGCCGAAGTTCCGTGGAGGCATTCCGGTTGCCGGGGCCGTTACGCTCTCGGCTGTATTACGGATGGGAGCCGGGGGCCTTCTCCACCACAATCGACGCCGGCGCGGAACCGCCCACGGCATCCGGATTGGCCACGTACAGGACGTCCTCGCTGATCCTCGCCTCGATGTCCGCTGCCTTCAGCCGTCCCAGCAAGGGTTCCAGGTCGCCGTCGTATTCGAACGCGAGGTCGCCGTTGGTGCTGTCCGCGCCGTGGATAACCCGCAGGACGCCGCCGTTCTTTGTGGTGAAGGAGGCCGATTCGTCGTCGTCGGCGCGTGGGCGTGCGCCGATGTTCCGGAGGTCGCCGGCGGCCAGGGCCACCAGCGGGCTGACCCAGGTCGCCACGACAGTGAGGGCGGGATCAGCGTCGGCGGACGTGGCCCAGGAGCCATCAGCGGCATGCGTGGCCGGGAAGGCGAAGAACTCGAATCCGTCGTCCGACGAGATCCGGACGGCAGGCCCGTCGGGGCCATGGTGGACTTCGGCCTGCGTGCCGTCGTCGTCGGTACGCCGCGCGAACTCTTCCAGGTCTCCTGCCTCGACGCTGAAGACCGTGCTGCCATCCAAGGGGTGTCCGTGCTCCACACGCCCCAGGGCGACGCGCCCGGAACCGGCGTCGAACTCCAACCAGTCACCGTCCTCGACGGTCACCACCAAACCCAGAACCCGCATGAGTACGGACCACTGTTCCGGACGGGACGTGTAATGGATGGGGCGTGCGCGCAACATTGGTCCTCCAGGTTCTGGGCGTCGTTCCAAGCCTATTCCGCGTGCCCGTATCGGGTCCCGCCCTTTCACCAGCAGAATGGGACCATGCCCATTGAGCTTGAGGAATTGGTAGTCAAAGACGGCACGGCCTGGCGCGCCTGGCTGGCTGAACACGCAGCAGAGAGCCCTGGCGTGTGGTTGATCCTGCACAAAAAGGGCGGCAACGTCACGGAACTGGACTACGACGCCGCCCTGGACGAGGCCCTGTGTTTCGGTTGGATCGACGGGCAGTCCAGGAGCCGGGACGCCGAAAGCTACTTCCAGCGCATGACCCCGCGGGGTCGCCGCAGCATCTGGTCCGCGCGGAATGTGGGCCATATTGCCCGGCTCGAAGCCGAGGGCAGGATGACCGACGCCGGCCGCGCCGCCGTCGACGCTGCGAAAGCCGACGGCCGCTGGGAGGCTGCCTACGCCGGCCCTGCCGACTCCGTGGTTCCGGACGACCTCGCCGCTGCCATCGCTGAAGTTCCCGAAGCACAGGCCATGTTCGACGTCCTCACGTCCCAGAACCGCTTCGCCCTGATCCACCGCACCAACCTGGTCAAGCGGGCCGATACCCGGGCGCGCAAAATCGCCGGGTTCGTGGAGATGCTGTCCCGCCACGAAACGCCTTATCCGCAAAAGAAAAAGCCGGCAACACCCCCGAAGCCCGCCGGCTAAAGCGTGGCGGCGGCCTCGAAAGTCATCCAGGCCTGCAGTTGGGTGGAAAGTTCGACGGCGGCACCCGCCGGATAGGTCTCGGTCGCCGGACTCAGGGGGTTGGGGGAGAAAAGCAACGGAGTGTGTCCTGTCGGCGTGCCGCGCACCAATTCCGGTGCTTCACGGCGGCCTGTCCAAAAGGCCCCGGCGGTGGCGAGGACCAGTTCGCGGGCAACCGTGCGCGCCTCCAGGGGAAGCCGTTCGTCCCGTCCCGCCAAAGCGAGGTAGCGGACCAGGATCCCGGTGAACAGGCCGCCGTCGCCGGTTCCATCGCCTCGGATCACCCGGGTGCCGGGAACCGTCAACTCCCGGTTAGTGGCCGCCACCAGCTGCGCTGCCCGTTCAAGGTTGTCCGGGCCGCCGAGTTCCAGCAGCGCCCCAAGAACCGGGCCTTGGTTGTAGGTGTACACGGCTTCCTCCAGGACGGGTTCACCGTTCCTGATCCGGATCCCGTCCTGATAAACGCCGCGTTCGGGATGAAGCAGCCTGGAATTGAGCCAGCCCACCAGGGCCTGTGCCCGCTCGCGGCGGCCGGTCCGGGCGAAATACAGGGCCACGGGTGCGGTAGCAGGTGTGTTTTTGAAGTCCCTCTTGGTACTCCAGAACGTCCCGCCGCCCAGGTCATCAGTGGACGCAGAATCGAACTGCAGCGTCAATCGTTTTTGGACGTAAGCATTGCGCCGGCGACCCGGCTTCCGGGTCTCCTCCGCGAGCCTTTCGAGCCTGAGCGTTGAGAGGGCGAGCCATGCCATGTCGTCGTAGTAGTGGTTCTCGAACCTGAACAGGTTCCTTAGCCGGATAGTGGTGACCAGCCGGGAAGCGAGCCTTCCGGCGCTCGGGCGGGACCCGCCGTCGAACCTTGTTTTCCTGGCGAGCTCCCGGCGACCCGTGTCCACCAGGCAATCCACATAATGTGCCTGCCACCAGTAGTGCCAGGGGCCCAGCAGGCTGCGGAGCGTGTTCCCCGGGATCCTGATGGCGCCGATGTGCGTGCCGGGCAGGAACAGCAGCCGCCGCCCGAAGCTGCGGGTCACGGAACGGGCTGCCTGGTCGGCGCGGCCGGCCCAATCGGCATCATCCGGGGTGGGGAGCGGTTGGTTGTCGAGGGCATCGTGCACGGGCATGGGAACAGCCTATCCGGGGACCGGGTGTGCACTGGCTCACAATTCCAGTTAACATGCATTAACGGATTTGGGTTCTGCATCAAGGAGGATGGATGGACATCAACGGCACGGTGGCACTGGTCACTGGAGGAGCTTCAGGTTTGGGCGCTGCCACCGCAAAGCGCCTGTTCGACGCCGGAGCATCAGTAGTCCTGCTGGACCTGCCCCAGTCCGCCGGCGAGGCCTACGCGGCGGAACTCAACGCCGGGAGCAGCGGAGGCAAGGCGGTCTTCGCTCCTGCGGACGTCACCAACGAGGCCCAGGTCCAGGCCGCCGTGGACGCGGCGACATCACTGGGGCCGCTGCGCATCGTGGTCAACTGCGCCGGTATCGCAACGCCGGGAAAGGTCCTCGGCCGGGACGGCGTCCTGCCCTTGGAGACCTTCAACAAAGTGATCCAAATAAACCTCATCGGCACGTTCAACGTGATCCGGCTGGCAGCTGCTGCCATGGTGGAAACAGAACCGGTGACCACCGGGCTGGGTGGTCCCGAACGCGGCGTCATCATCAACACCGCATCCGTGGCGGCCTTCGAAGGCCAGATCGGTCAGCCCGCCTACGCCGCCTCCAAGGGAGCGGTGGCTGCCATGACGCTGCCGCTGGCGCGCGAGCTGGCGCGCTCGCTGATTCGGGTGGACACCATTGCCCCGGGCATCTTTGAAACACCCATGATGGCCGGACTTCCCCAAGCGGCCCAGGACTCGCTGGGCCAGCAGGTCCCGCACCCCGCACGCCTGGGCCGGGCCGCCGAATACGCCAACCTGGCCGCGCACATCGTGGAAAACGCCATGTTGAACGGTGAAACCATCCGCCTGGATGGGGCCATCCGGATGGGCATCAAATGATGGGCGACTACAGCGGCACACCGGTAACGGCGGGATCCTCAGGTGGCACCCAGGCGTCAGCAGCGGATCTTCCCACAGCGGACTTCTTCGACTTCGAGTCGCTCCTGAGCGTCCAGGAACAGCGGAAACTCAACGAACTCCGGGCGTTTCTCGCCTCCGAGATCGCGCCGTACGCCGGGCAATGGTGGGAGAAAGCGGAATTTCCGGAGCATATCCTGCCGAAGCTAGCCGCGCTGCGGCTCAGCGCGCCGGCCCAGCGGGGGTATACCCATCTTTTCGCCGGCCTGGTCATCGCGGAGATGACGCGCGTCGACACCTCGATCGCCACTTTCTTCATGGTCCACCACGATCTCTTCGTCGAGTCCCTGTACGACTTCGGCAGCGACTCCCAGCAGGACCGCTACCTCGACGACGCCTCGAACCTCCGCACCACAGGCGCCTTTGCGCTCACCGAACCGGACCACGGTTCCGACGTCGCCGGTGGCATGGAAACCAGGGCCCGCCGCGTGGCACGCCCAGCGTCCGACGGCGGCGACTACTGGGTGCTCAACGGCGCCAAGCGCTGGATCGGCAACGGGACGTTCTGCGATTACATGCTGGTATGGGCCAAGGACGAAGCCGACGGAGCCGTGCGGGCATTCATCGTGGACGCTTCGTTGCCCGGCATCACCAGGAGCCGGATCGAGAACAAAATCGCACTCCGGACCGTGCAGAACGCCGACATCGTCTTCAGGGACGTGGAAGTGGCCGAGGCAGACAGGTTCTCAGGCATCAGCAGCTTTGCCGACACCAACCACCTTCTGCGCGGCTCCCGCATCATGGTCGCCTGGCAGGCGGTAGGCCAGCAGTTGGCCGCCTTCGACGTCGCCCGGCAGTACGCCGTCGAGCGCTTGCAGTTTGGAAAGCCGCTGGCCAGGTTCCAGCTCATCCAGCAGCACCTGGTGGAAATGCTCGGTAACGCGGTGGCCAGCATGGGGATGATGGTCCGCATAGCCCAACTGCAGGAGGATATCTTCACTGACGCGCAGGGTCTCCGGCACGGTGGTGCGGATATGGCCCAAGTGGCGCTCGCGAAGGCCTACTGCAGTGCGCGGATGCGCGAAACCGTGGCGCGGGGCCGTTCCATCCTGGGCGGGAACGGCATCGTCACCGATTACCGAATGGCCAAGATCTTCGCTGACGCCGAGGCAATCTACACCTACGAAGGCTCCTATGAGATCAACTCGCTGATCGTTGGCCGCGCCGTGACGGGCGTTTCTGCTATCGCCTAGGCCCAGGCCGGAGCCGGGGCTGCCTAGGCCTGGGGGACCTTCTCACCGGCCTCCACCCGGACATCGATCGAATTTCCCCGGACAGGCATGGGGCAGGTGCCGTATGGGGTGAAGGCGCTGGGGTAGTTGATGGCACGGTTGAAATCGATCACCACCGAGCCGTCAGGCCGGGGCCGGGGAATGAAGACCTTGCGCCACTCGTCCGTTGTGTCGCCATTGGTTTCATCGTGGAACGTGACGTTGAGCGCGCCGAGCTTCTCCGCCTCGGCATGGAGCCGGATCCCGTGCCCAATGCCGGGGACATGGAAAACAACCTCGCCCACGGAGCGGTGCACGCCGTCCACCAGGGGGTTGGCCGTTCCGATGGGGACGTCCTGGGGTTCTTCATACGGCTCGAAGCGGCCAGTGACCACCCAGTCAGGGTTGTAGTCGTAGGTCGGCACGCCCGTGAACTCTGTCAGGACCGGAGATGCGTCATCCCGGGTCCGGATGGCGTACTTGTCGGCACGCATGGCCAGCTCAACCACTACCTGCTTGCCGTCTGCGCCTCCGTACTGGACCCACATCAGGGATTCTTCGTCTTCCAAGACCGCGCTGATGGTGCCGTCCACCTTGTCACCGCTGGCCACCAATGTGAGGCCGTCTGCGGCGCTGGCAGTCAGAAATGCTGTTGTTCCGTCAGTGGACCAGAGCCCGGGCGCGAGCTCAACCTCGGACGGTTCTTCGGCCAGCCACTGGAAGGAGGTCAGGGTCAGCCAGCCATGCCCTGTGGAAAGCGCTGAGTTACGGCCCTCACGGAACCGCTCCCATCGGGCGATCCGCGGGTCGGTTGCTGTGGCAGATGAACTCATGGCTCTCCTTGGCTGGCCGTGGGGCGTTGGTGCACTTTCCTCAACCATGCACCGGGCTGCGGCATTCCCCGAATTCCTGTCTCCGGCACACGGCGTTGGAACGGCTCGCGCTGGCCCCCAACCCATGCCAGCGCGAGCCGCGTTTGATGGTCGATCCCCGGAGAGCCCGGGAACGATCCATCAGAGGGTGAGTGGCCGTACCGCGCATTTCATGACGCGATGGAACCCGGGGTCTTAGTTCGATTCGAAGAAAGAGACCACCGGGGCTTTGGAGGGGACGGCCGTTGATACTGCCGCCGTACCTCCTGCCAGTGGATAGAACTTGATGCGCGACGGCCTGAGGGCGCCGTCACCGACCTCCTCCATGGCTGTTCTGCATTTCATCACCCGGGCGAGGTTGCCTTCACTGAGCGGAAAGAGAACATGGACAGCGGAGTCCAAGTACATGGCTGTGGCGCCTGTTCCACCCAGTTGCGCCTTGACGACCTCCCCTATGAGGGCCAGCAACGTCCAGCAATGACTGCGGGTTTCCTGCGGGCCGGGAACCGAGATGACGGCCAGTGCGTGTGCCCCCTGACATTCAGTGGCGATCCCGGACACTTCATGGATGCGTCGCTGAAAATGGGCTTTGCTGGCCAGGCCCGTGTACACGTCGGTGCAGGAAATGGGCGGGGCCGTCTCAGCAACTTCCGCCCAGCCTTCTGCCAATGATTGGAGGGCATCGATGTCCAGGGATTGTTTGGCCGCAGTAAAAAGTGCCCTGAAATCCGTCATGGTCTCGCCGATGCTCACGCCGTTCCTCGCTCTGGCGGCGCCCAGGGATTTTGCTGAGGTTGCCGGAACCGCCGCGCTTGTGGCGAGGGATGTCACCACGGAGCGGACCTCCGGCTGAAACCAATCCGAGCGGAAACGCCAGCCGGCCTGATAGCTGGTGCTTTGCCATCTGCGCAGCAGAAGGTGCCGCGCAAAGGTGCATTCGCCCAGTGATTTTGTGCGGAACGATGTCATATTCGAGCAGTGCACTTTTCGGGCGTTTCGTGACGAAACAGCTCCAAGAGATCGTTGGTAAACATTGTGGACAAATTCGCGTCACGACTCCCGGGCGACCCCCACTTCATATGTATGGGCAGGGTTCATTACGTTTTGGGGGCGCTTAGATGGCACGGCGGTCACGCTCGAGCAACAAATCAAACCGCGGAGTCAACGACGATGGACATCTGATTGAGCTGGTCCGCAGCGGGGATATGTCGGCCTTTAACCACCTGTATGAGCGGCACGTAGCCATTGCCTCCACCGTTGCCAAGCGCAATGTGGACAATCCGAGCGATGCTGAAGATGTCGTGGCCGAGGCCTTCCAATCAGTTCTTCAGAGCCTGGTGGCCGGCAAAGGCCCGGACACATTCTTCCGGGCATATCTGTTGTCCACGGTGACCCGGTTGTCGCATCAGCAGAATCGTAAGAGCAGCAGGGTTGTTCCCAGCGGGGATGATTCGGTGCTGGACCAGACCATGGCCGAGCCCGATGCCGCCGTCCAGGCTTTCGAGTCGAGCACGGTGGCCCGGGCGTTCCGCTCATTGCCGGAACGGTGGCAGGCAGTCCTGTGGTACCTGGACGTTGAACGCATGAAACCGGCGGCTGTTGCGCCAATACTGGGAGTGTCGGCCAACGCCGTTTCCGCTTTGGCTGTACGAGCCCGTGAAGGTCTGCGGAGACAGTACCTGCAGTTCCACCTTGACGAAAAAGCCGAGGGCGCCTGCGCGGAGTTTGTCACGAAGCTCGGCTACTTCATTCGCGGCGGCCTCTCCAGCGGTGCCGAGGCCAAAGTCCGCGGACACTTGCGCGGCTGTGCAAAATGCACGGCAGCCCTCGCCGAGCTGAACGATGTCCAAGGAACCATGCGTGCCGTCCTTCTGCCCTTGATCACGGGCATCCCGCTTGCAGCATGGGTGGGGAAAGGTGCCGGACTTGGGATGCTGGGCGGGATTCTGCCGGTCAAGGGTTTCCTTGCCGTGCCTGCGCTTGCGCAGCCGGCGGTCATGGCACTCTCCACTGCTGCCGCCGTTGGATTGGTGCTCGGTGCCGTGGGAATCGTCGACCTCATTTCGCCCGATGCTTCATTGGAGCCCCGGGCCCTTGAAACCGGCGCTGTGCATGTGGATCCCAGTCCATGGCCCTTCACACCCCCGCCCCCACCTACACCCACTACCGCGCCCACACCTGCCCCTGCTCCCGTGGAAGAGCAACCGGTACCCGTCACTTCCCCTGAACCGGTGGCGACGCCTGCTCCGGTGCCGACGCCGTCCGCCGCCACCGCGCCCAAGCCGCCTTCGCCGTCGCTGGCCGTTGTCGGCGGTTCAGCGAAATGGGTCACTACGACGGATCGGAACGGCGCGAAGACTTCCAGCGTTTCAAGCTGGGATATCGCTTTCACCGCGTCAGGCACACAACCCCTGGGTAATGGCAAAGTCGTCATTGCGCTGGAAAACGGTGACCTGATCCAAGCCAGGTCCGTTGCGGCTCCTGATGGTTGGTCGTGTTCGGCAGCAAGTTCCAATGCTGTCTCCTGTGTAACGGATTCAGTCCAGAGGAGCGACCTCCACTTCCATCTGGAGTCCGCCCCCAAAGTGCCCAATACCGGCGGAGTGCTCAGGTACTCCCTCAGCGGCACGGGGCTCACGCCGGCCAACTTTGCCTGCGAGTACTGAGGGGAGTTGCGATGGTGCGGGTGTTGGTGACAGGCGTTGGCGGTTCGGCCGGGCTTTCTTTGTCCCGTCAGTTGCGGGACCAAGGACACTGGGTTTTGGGCGTTGACATGCGGCGGGTCCACGCTTCGGCGGCAGATGCTTTGGCAGTGGTTTCGCCAGTCGACGCACCGGCGTATTTGTGGGAGCTGCGCGGACTCGTGGCGGCCCACGGGATCGAGTTGGTCATCCCTACGGTGAACGCGGAGCTGCTCACCGCCTCGGTTGCCCGGGAAGGCTTCGCACCCGGGGTGGAGGTGCTGATCGCCGATCCGGCTCCGATGTCCATCGCGCACGACAAATACCTGACGATGGGATGCCTTGCCACCGCGGGGGTGGGAGTTCCCGATTTCGGGTTGCCGGGGGACTTCAGCTCCATGAACGAGGCCATGGCCAGGATGGGCGGATGCCTGGTGGTGAAGCCAAGGGTTTCGCGTGGTGGCCGGGAGGCGCGGGTGTTGAAAAGACACAGCGACGGCGGCCGGAACGCCGAACGGTTTTGGCGTTCCCTGGATGACTCCTGGCTTGTTCAACGCTGTGCCTCCGGAACCGGATACGCGTCAATGGTTCACAGAGATGGAGCAAGCCATGACCACGACACCCTTGTGGTGGTCCTGGAGAAATCCAAGCTCACCCGCGGACGTTCGGACAACGTGGTCCCGCTCAAGAGACTGGAAGCGTCGATGGCACCGGACGTGGCCAGGACGGCAGCGGCAGCGACTGAGGCGTTGGGGCTCACGGGCGCCGCTGCCATCGACATCCGTCGAATGCCTGACGGGCGCCCTGTGGTTTTGGAAGTCAATGCCCGCTTTGGTGCCAACAGTGCCTACGCGCCCGAGCTCCTGGAGCACGCCATGAGGCAGTACGCGGCCGGGCAGATGCTCCGGGGAGCCGTGTGACTGATTGCAGTCCGGCAGGCTGGCTGGAACGAGCTCGAACCAACCGGGTTGGGACCCGATGGCCGTCACGGAGCCCGGCCATAGTGCGTTACGGCCGGGAGGAGAAGCCCGTGCCAAATTTTGAGACGCATTCTTTGCTGGGGTCGGGGCCGGGTAAGATCCCGTAGGAAACAACAGTAATCCGGCTCACAGTATCCAGCGCAGTGTACGGGCCAAACCTGACCCCGAAGGTATGTATCCATGGTTCACACTGCCCATCAAGACACCGACCTCGCTGCAGAACTGCGGGCCGACGTGCGTCGCGTTTCGACTCTTCTGGGGGAGTCGCTGGTTCGGCAGCACGGTCCGGAATTGCTCCAGCTCGTGGAGCAGGTGCGTCTGCTGACCAAGGAATCGAAGGAAGCCGCGCGGGGCGGCGCGGATGCGACGGGTCCATGGAGCGCGCACGACGTCGTAGCCCAGGTCCGCGAGTTGCTCGCCTCCCTGCCACTGGACCAGGCGACGGATCTGGTCCGCGCCTTTGCTTTCTATTTCCACCTCAGCAATGCGGCCGAGCAAGTGCACCGCGTCCGGGGACTCCGCACCCGTCAGGAAAAGGACGGCTGGCTGGCCAAGGCCGTGTCCGAGATCGCCGGGCAGGCAGGCCCGCAGGTTCTCCAGGACGTCATCAATGAACTCGATGTGCGTCCCATCTTCACAGCGCACCCCACGGAGGCTTCGCGGCGTTCTGTGCTGGACAAGGTCCGCAAGCTCTCTGATGTCCTGGCCGAAGCTACGGAGGAAGGCACCTCGGCGAGGCGCCGCCAAGACCGCCAGCTTGCCGAAATCATCGACCAGATGTGGCAGACGGATGAACTCCGCCAAGTGCGCCCCACTCCGGTGGATGAAGCGCGCAATGCCATCTACTACCTGAACAGCATCCTCACCGACGCGATGCCGGAGATGCTGACTGATCTGTCCGAGCTCCTCGAGGAACACGGCGTGAAGCTGCCCGCAGCGGCTGCCCCTCTTCGTTTTGGTTCCTGGATTGGTGGAGACCGCGACGGCAATCCGAATGTGACGGCTGCCGTGACCCGCGAGATCCTGCAGCTCCAGAACCAGAATGCCGTGCGGATCAGCATTGCCCTGATCGATGAGCTCATTTCGGTCCTGTCCAACTCCACGGCCCTTTTCGGTGCCGACCAAGCGCTCCTTGATTCCATCACCGAGGACCTGAAGAACCTGCCGGGCCTGGACAAGCGCATCCTTGAACTGAACGCGCAGGAGCCGTACCGGCTCAAGCTGACCTGCATCAAAGCGAAGCTGATCAACACGGGCCGCCGGGTTTCCGGTTCCACGCACCACCAACCGGGCCGCGATTACGCCACCACGTCCGAGCTGCTGGCAGAGTTCGGCTTGCTCGAGGATTCCCTGCGGAACCACTCGGCCGGGCTGGTGGCCGATGGTGCCCTGGCGCGCGTTCGCCGGGCCATCGCCGCCTTCGGCCTCCACCTGGCCACCCTGGACATCCGTGAGCACGCCGACTACCACCATGACGCCGTCGGACAGCTTGTGGACCGCCTCGGTACCGAAAAGCCGTACGGCGAGCTGACCCGCGAGGAACGGTTCGCGTTTCTCGGTGCGGAGCTCGCGTCACGCCGGCCCCTCTCCGGCCACCCGATCAAGCTCGAGGGCACGGCAGATGGCACGTACGACGTTTTCCGGAGCATCCGCCAAGCACTGCACACCTATGGCCCGGACGTGGTGGAAACCTACATCATCTCCATGACCCGAGGCGCGGACGACGTCCTGGCCGCAGCTGTGCTGGCCCGCGAGGCCGGCTTGTTCGACCTCTTCGGAGCCAAGCCCCACGCCAAGATCGGTTTTGCTCCGCTGCTGGAAACCGTGGAAGAGCTGCGTGCTTCGGCGGAGATCGTGGACCAGTTGCTGTCCGATCCTTCGTACCGCGAACTTGTCCGCCTCCGCGGCGACATCCAGGAAGTCATGCTCGGGTACTCGGATTCCAATAAGGAGTCCGGTGTGATGACCAGCCAGTGGGAGATCCACAAGACCCAGCGCAAGCTGCGAGACATTGCTGCGAAGCATGGCGTGCGGGTGCGCTTGTTCCACGGCCGCGGCGGTTCGGTTGGCCGTGGTGGCGGACCTACCTACGACGCCATCATGGCCCAGCCGAACGGTGTGCTCGAAGGAGAGATCAAGTTCACCGAGCAGGGCGAGGTCATCTCGGACAAGTACTCGCTTCCTGAACTGGCCCGCGAGAACCTTGAACTGTCCCTGGCGGCGGTGATGCAGGGTTCGGCGCTCCACCGCACTCCGCGTACCTCCGAAGACGAGCGCGAGCGTTACGCCAACGTCATGGAGACCATCTCCGACGCCGCGTTTGCCCGGTACCGCAAGCTCATTGACGACCCCGACCTTCCTGCCTACTTCCTCGCCTCCACCCCGGTGGAGCAGCTGGGTTCCCTGAACATCGGATCACGTCCTTCCAAGCGTCCGGACTCCGGGGCAGGACTCGGAGGGCTCCGTGCCATTCCGTGGGTCTTCGGGTGGACGCAGTCCCGGCAGATCGTTCCTGGCTGGTTCGGTGTGGGCTCAGGGTTGAAGGCTGCCCGCGAGGCCGGGAACACCGGGCAACTCGTTGAAATGATGGACCGTTGGCACTTCTTCCGTTCAGTTATTTCGAACGTGGAAATGACCTTGGCCAAGACGGACATGGAGATTGCCGGACACTACGTTTCCTCCTTGGTCCCTGAGGAACTGCACCGCTTGTTCCACATGATCCGTGACGAGTACGAACTCACCGTGGCTGAGGTTGAACGGCTCACCGGTGAGATGGAGTTGCTGGACGCCCAGCCGACGCTGAAGCGTTCCCTGGAAATCCGCGACCAGTACCTGGATCCGATCAGCTACCTGCAGGTGGAACTTCTCCGCCGCGTGCGCGAGGAGTCGGTCTCCGGCGCCGAGATCGACGAGCGGCTTCAGCGGGCCATGCTCATCACGGTCAATGGCGTGGCAGCCGGCCTGCGCAACACCGGCTAGGCAGCCGCCGGACCGGAATGCTCCCTCACTTCCTGGTGGGGGAGCATTCCTGCTTAAGCGGGCCACGGGAGGGCGTTAGGGTGGTGGGATGCCGTCGTTCCAGACCAAGTTGAAGATCACTGGCCTCAAACCGGGCAACGCTCCGGAGTCCGTCATGGCCGCAGCGGTCGAAGCCTTGGAAACCCGCCACCACGTTGAAGCGAACCAGCTGGATATCGTGGGCGGCGTCCCGCAGATCAGCCTTCGTTTCATGGTGGATGCCCGGGACTATTCGGGTGAGAACGACGAAGCACGGACGTCGGCGTCGATGATGCGTGACGCCGTCGAGCGTGTTGCGGTGACCGGCAGCCTGTACGTGCTTCGCCGGAACCGGGGCCGCTGGTCGCCTGTCTAGGGCTGCAGGCCCTCTTCGGGCCGCGCTACGTCGCCGGGAGCGTCGCCGTCGAACGGTTCGTCCACGGGGGAGCGGGTCCCGCGCCGCCGGGTGACGATCAGGCCAGCAACCACGCCGATCACCAGGCCCACACCAACGCCGATGAGCGAGCTGGCCCAAAACGGCAGCTTGGTGGTGGAGCCGGTGAAGTAGCCCAGACCCACCTGCCACACAGCCCACAGGACTCCGCCCAGGCTTGCACACAATCCGAATCCGCGGACCGAAACGTTGGCAATCCCCGCTGCGGCCGACGTCGCGAGCCGGCCACCGGGGATGAAGCGCGCGCCGATAATGGTGCCGTAGGTGGAGGAGCGGCCGGCTCTGGCGATGGCCTCGTGGATGC
Organism: Paenarthrobacter sp. TAF1; assembly: GCF_052113825.1. NCBI lineage: Bacteria > Bacillati > Actinomycetota > Actinomycetes > Micrococcales > Micrococcaceae > Paenarthrobacter > Paenarthrobacter sp. TAF1. Next base: position 131,951 of record NZ_JBFRDO010000008.1, on the reverse strand, counting down.
CGCGGTGGACCCGCCGGCCCCATGACCAGCGGTCCAGGACATGGCTGATCCGCCGTTTGAACAGAAGGAAGACCGCCATGTCCCCGAGCCAGGATGCGAAAGCGGCCAGGAAAAGAATCAGCCAGAAGTTGGCGTGTCCATCGGCTGCGAGCGCTCCACCGGTGATGACCACCATTTCGGAGGGGATGGGCGGGAAGATGGCATCGCCCAGCACAATGGGGACGATCCACAGGTAGATAGCGGATCCCCATGTCTCCGGGGCAGTGATGTCCATGGGCACAAGGTACCGCACTTGCCGACCCCGCCGCGCGGGCGCGAGACTGTGGGCATGCGCATTGACATCCTGCACGGTGACATCACAACGCGTTCAGTGGACGCAATCGTCAATGCAGCCAATTCGTCGCTGCTCGGTGGAGGGGGAGTGGATGGGGCCATTCACCGGGCCGCCGGTCCTGACCTTCTTGATGCGTGCCGGGGGCTGAGGCACGCGGAATTGCCCGGCGGGCTGCCGGTTGGCGCGGCTGTCGCGACTCCCGGCTTCCGGCTTCCGGCACGTTGGGTCATTCACACGGTGGGCCCCAACCGGCATGCCGGAGAAACTGATCCGGCATTGCTTGGATCCTGCTTCCGCGAAAGCCTGAAGGTGGCGGCCGGACTTGGTGCCCGGTCCGTCGCCTTCCCTGCGATCAGCGCCGGAATCTATGGATGGGACGCCCGTCAGGTTGCCGAGGTGGCGTTCGACGCCGTCGGGTCGTTTGCGTCGTCGCCAGCGGAACGCGATACGGCTGCTGGTCCGCTGGAGTTGGTGGAGTTCGTGTTGTTCTCCGAGGACACGACGGCGGTCTTCCGGTCCGTATTCGACGCCTGACGCCGGCCACCTTGGGTTGCTTTAAGAGGGGTGGGCTTCGCTGAGTTCCAGCTGGCTCCGGTATTCCACGGGCTGCTTGGTGATGGGGTCCACGAAGGTGATGCCGCGTGCCAGGAGTTGGAGCGGCTTGCTGTAGTCGTCCGGGGCTTTGTCCAGCAGGTCCGGATAGAAGGCGTCATTAACGATGCCCAGTCCGAGCGAAGCCATGTGTACCCGCAATTGGTGTGTCTTGCCGGTGTGCGGCTCCAGCCGGTACAGCGCGTGCTGCCGGGGGCCGGCGTCGAACGTCCTTACCTGCTCTATGCGCGTTTCCGCGTTCGGTTCGCCGTCGATGACTTCGGCCAGCAGGTAGCTGCGGGACTTGGTCATGCGGTTGCGGACGGTGGCGGGAAATTCGACGGCGGGAAAACCTGCGGCAGGTGTCGCGGCGGACACGCACTCGTATTCCTTCCGGACCTGGCGCTTCTCGAAGAGGACCTGGTACTTGCCGCGCGTCTCTGGGTTGGTGGAGAGCAGGAGCAGGCCGGCAGTCATGCGATCCAGCCGGTGCATGGGGATGAGGTCCGGGAGATCCAGCAGGTTCCGCAGCCGGACCAGGGCGGATTCCTGGATGTAGGTTCCGCCGGGGGTGGTGGGGAGGAAGTGCGGTTTGTCCACCACGAGGATGTGCTCGTCCTGGTGGAGAATGTTGATCTCCACGGGCAGCCGGGTTTCCGGGGGCAGGGTGCGGTAGTACCAGATGAAGGTGTGGTCCTCCAGCTTGGTGCTGCGGGTCAGCGGTACGCCGCCTTCGCCCACGATTTCGCCGGCATCGAACCGGTCCTCGATGCCCTGGGGGTCGATGTGTCCCCAGCGGTGCATCATGTAGTCCATCGCGGTGACCCAGGGCCCCTCGTCCGGGAGGCGGAGGCGGGTCGCGTTCACGCCGTCGCGCACGGGGAGGGGGGATTGCATCACCGGTCAATTCTACTTTGCCTGCGTTGTGAGGCCTGCTTTGCGTCCAATTCGTGGCTGAAAGCGCGCAGAGGAGGCCCCACAACAGATGCCGCTTCCGAACATAAAAAAGTTCTTGACAATAAAAGTTGTCGGACGCCATGCTGTAAGCATGTTGGACATCGAAGTGATTGAGGACCCGGCGGCGGCGGAAGCTTCGCTGGACCCCATTCGGACGCGGATCCTCCAGGAGCTCGTCGAGCCGGCGTCGGCCACGCAACTGGCTGCCAAAGTCGGGCTGCCCCGCCAAAAGGTGAACTACCACCTCAAAGCCCTGGAGCGCCACGGCTTGGTGGAACTGGTCGAGGAGCGGCGCAAAGGCAACGTCACGGAACGGGTCCTGCGCGCAACGGCGGCCTCCTACCTGATCTCGCCCGTTGCCCTGGCTTCCGTCGCACCGGACCCGCGGCGGTTCTCCGACCGCTTCTCGGCGTTCTGGCTGTTGGCGCTCGCCTCCCGCACCGTCCAGGAGATGGGCAAGCTCATCTCCGGTGCGGCCCTGGCAAGGAAGAAGCTGGCCAGCTTCGCCATCGACGGCGAAATCACTTTCCGCTCCGCCGCTGAACGCGCGGCGTTCGCGGAAGAACTTGGGGTGGCGGTGACGCGCCTCGTGGACAAGTACCACGACGGCGGTGCTGCCGCGGTGGCGGGCGGCGGGCGCAAGCACCGGCTCGTCGTCGTCCTCCACCCCGCACTGAAGACCCCCTCGCAAACGGAAAAACCGGCAGATAAGGACCAAAGCAATGACTGACAACCGTAAATTCGAAATCGTGGCGGACACCGAGCTGCCCGGCACGCCCGAACGCGTCTGGAACGCCGTCACTGCCGACACAGCGGCCTGGATGTTCCCCACGGACCAGTGGCCCGCGGAGAAAACGGTGGAGGAGTACCCCACTCATTTGGTGTCGCGGATGGAGGGCCCCGACGGCTGGTTCAACCAGTTGGAACACGTCCTGGAGCCGTTGGAAGGTGGCCGCGCCAAGCTGCACTACGTCCACAGCGGGATTTTCGCCGACAACTGGGATGAGCAGTACGACGGCGCCAGCAAGCACACCCGCTTCTACCTGCACACCCTGGGCCAGTACCTGCAGTACTTCGACGGCAAGCCGGTGACGTTCACGGACATCCAGGCGCCGGCGGCGTCGCAGGTGCCGGATGGTTTCGTGCAATTGAAGAAGGCCCTGGGAGTCGACGGCACCGCTGCCGGGACTGCTGTTGACCTGGAGCTCGACGGCGTTGGGCGGCTGAGCGGCGAGGTGGACTTCTCTGATGAGAACTTCCTCGGCCTGCGGACGGCGGATGCCATGTACCGGTTCTTCGGCCGCAACGTTTTCGGGGCCCCGGTGGGGATGACCGTGCACGATTTCAGTGGTTCCGGAGATGCGGAGCTGACCGCGAAAACCTGGGGCGCCTTCCTGGAGAAAGTGTACGCGTAGGGTTCCCCTGTCCGGGGATTAGGGGGCCCAGGCGCGGGCCACCGATTCCAGGGCGGCTTCGTAAATGCCGGCCCAGTCGGTTTCCGGCGCATTCATCCGGGCCAGTTCCAGGCCCACCAGGCCGTGGACCTGGCCCCAGATAGCCATCGCCACCACCGTAGGGTCTCCGGCCCGGAGCCTTCCCGCTTCCTGTGCGGAGGTGACCGCCTCCACCAGGGGAAGCATCGAGTCGGAGGCGACTTCCGGCGTCGGAGTGCATTCAACGTACGCCGCCAGCGCGCCGCCGAACATCAGCCGATACAGCGCCGGGTGGTCCAGGGCCCAGGTCCGGTAAGCCCGGCCAAGGTCCAGCAGGCCGCCCGGAGCCGCCTGGCGCTGGGATTCGCCAAAGGAGCGGAAGCCGTCGTCGATGGCGGCCTGCAGCAACTGGGCCTTGCCGCCGAAAAGCGAGTAGATGGCCGAGGTTGACGTTTCCGCTGCCGTGGCGACGTCGCGCAGGGTGACGCGGGCGGGGCCCTCGCGGTCGACGAGTTCGGCCGTGACGGCCAGGAGTCTTTGCTGGACCAGATGGTCATGAACGATGGGTCTTGCCATGCCTTCCATTGTTTCATAACATCGTTTCATAACGTTGTTATGAAACCGGACCTGAGAGTCCACAAAGCGAAGGAATGTCATGGCACAAAAAGTCTTTCCCGGCCGCTTCACCGCGGACATCGGCCGCAGCGACGTCACGGTCTTCCTCATCGGCATGCGGGCCAACAAGTGGTGGAAGATGGGCCAGGTAGCCAAGGTTGCCTCGGCCATGCCCGCCATGATGCAACACCTCGCCACCAACCCCGACGCCGGCCTGCTCGGGAGCGAACAGTGGTTTGGGCGCACCACCATCATCCTGAGCTACTGGGAAAGCCCGGAACACCTACGGCGGTTCGCGGCGGACCGGGACTCGCCCCACCTTGGGCCCTGGCGGAAGTTCATGAAGGAGATCGCGGGCAGCGGCGACGTTGGCGTTTGGCACGAGACGTACCAGGTTCCCGCGTCCGGCATCGAAGTGGTGTACAACGGCATGCCGCTGTTCGGCCTGGCCAAGGCGACAACGCAGGTTCCCATCGGCCCCGGCACGAACACGGCCAAGCAGCGGATGGGTTCAGCCAAGCTCGCGGGGCACTAGGCGACCGCGACGGCGGTGGCCGGTCCGGTCTTGAGGGTGCGGCGGAGCTGGGGTGTTGCGTCGAGCCTGTCCTGGGCGGCGCGGAGCGCACCGACGGCAATCTCCAACTGAGCCGGGGGCAAGGTGTAGGGCACGCGCAGGTAGTGCTCGAACGCGCCTCCCACGCCGAAGCGCGGACCGGCGGCCAGGCGCACGCCGAAGTCAGGTGCCAATACCGTCAGGGCGGTGCTGCATGGACTCGGCAGCCGGCACCAAACAGTCAATCCACCCTTGGGCGTTTCCACCTCCCACTCGGGCAACTGCTGCCCCAGGAGTCGCAACAGTGATTCCCGGTTATGGCGCAGCTCCTCGAGGCGTGCGTCCAGGGGATCGGAGAACGACCTGATCAGGCGCGCCGCTGCCAGTTGCTCAACCACGGGGCCACCCAGATCCATGACGGTACGGGTCGCTATGAATCGGGCAACGAGGTCCTCGTCCGCCCGGATCCAGCCGGTCCGCAGGCCCGCCCAATGGGACTTGCTGAGCGAGCCGATGGAAACCACGGCGGTACTGAAGGCGTACATCGGAGCTGTGCGGACGCCGTCGAGGTTCAACCCGCGAAGCGTCTCATCAACAACCAGCACCGTCCCCGCGGACGCGGCCGCGCGGGCCAGTCGCCGGCGCTGCAGATCGGACATGATGCGCCCGGTCGGGTTGTGGAAGTCCGGAACGAGGTAGGCCATCGCGGGCCGCTGGTGGTTCATCATGGCCACCATGGCGTCGATGTCCCACGCCGGAGAGGTTCCCGCAGGCAAGGCGACCGGGAGGATCCGGCATCCTGCGGCACGGATGGCATCCAGTGCGTTGGGGTAGCTGGGGTGTTCCACCATGACCCGGTCCTGCTTGCCCGCCAGGGTGCGCAGCACGATGTTCAGCGCATGCTGCGCCCCGGAAGTGACAAGGATCTGGTCAGGGGTGGTGGGCACGCCTTCTGCCGAGTATTTGTCCGCGATCGCCTCGCGAAGGGCCGCTACGCCCACGGCGTCGTAACCGAAGCCCGGCAGGAGCGCCGGCAGCTCGGTGAGTGCCTCCGCGAAGGACCGGTGCACTGCTTCACCCGCCGCGGGCAAGGAGGCGTAGGCCAAGTCGAGGATACCCTCCGGTGCGGCCAGGCCAGGCATGCTCGCCGGCGTCGAGCGGAAGGGGATGCAGGTCCGCCCGCGGCTGCCCTGCCCGGCCGTGAGGAATCCTTGTTCCCGGAGGCTCGCGTACGCGGCCGTCACGGTGGTGCGGCTGACGCCCAGCGACTGGGCCAGCGCCCGCTCGCTGGGCAGCGCGACGTCCAGCGGGATGCGACCGTCCATCACGAGTAAACGCACGACGTCGGCGAGCTCGCGGTAGGCGGGCAGGACGCCGGCGTTCCACTGCCCCAGGAGGCGGAGGAGGGCGGTGGGATTCAGTGAGGGAGCCATAAGACCAGTATTCCAAACTGGCTATGGAATACAAGGCCAGTTTTCTTGGAGGATGGAGAACATGATGACCCGCAGAATCACTCAACTCCTGATCGGCCTGGCAATGTACGGCATTTCCCTGGCCATGTTCATCCGGGCCGGCCTTGGGCTGGACCCTTGGGATGTGTTCCACCAAGGCCTCTCCCAGAAGACCGGCTTCAGCATCGGCGTAGTGGTCATCGCGGTCAGCTTCCTGGTTCTCCTGCTCTGGATCCCGCTCCGGCAGATGCCCGGCATCGGTACCATCGCCAACGCGGTCCTGGTGGGCCTCTTCGCAGACCTTGGACTCTGGCTTATCCCGTCGTTCTCGCACCTCGGCGGGCAGATCGCCATGCTGGCCGGCGCCGTGATACTCAACGGCATCGCCTCCGCCTGCTACATCGGAGCCCGCTTGGGCCCCGGCGCGCGTGATGGGCTCATGACGGGCCTTGTCCGGCGCACCGGGTGGTCCGTGCGACTGGTCCGCACCGGCATCGAAGTAGTGGTCCTGGCTGTGGGGTTCCTGCTGGGCGGCTCCGTGGGAGTGGGCACCGTGGTCTACGCCCTGGCCATCGGTCCGATCGTGCAGGTCCTGCTGCCGAAGTTCATGGTCCCGGAGCGGCCAAAGGCAACGGCCCCCACGGAAGCCGTGGAGGCCGCAGCCGCTGCGTGAGCCTAGTCCTTGATGGCACCCATCGAGAGGCCGGACTGCCAGTAGCGCTGAAGGCTGAGGAACGCGACGATCAGCGGAATGATCATGAGCAGCGAGCCGGTAATCACCAGATTCTGGATCAACTCGCCGTTTCCAGCGGTGGAGCCGAGCTTGTTCCACTGGTTGATTCCGATCGTGAGCGGATACCACGCCGGGTCCTTCAGCATGATCAGCGGCAGGAAATAGTTGTTCCAGATGGACACGAAGGAAAACAGCAGCACCGTAACTGTGGCGGGGGCCAGCAGGGGGAAGGCGATCCGCAGGAAGATGCGAAATTCTCCGGCACCATCAATACGGGCGGCCTCGATCAACCCGGTGGGCACTGCCTGGTCCGAAAACACCCACATCAGGTAAAGACCAAACGGGTTGATGAAGGACGGAATGAGGATGGCCCACGGTGTATTCGTGATCCCAAGCTGGGCGAAGAGCAGGAACTGGGGGATGGCCAGGGCGATGCCGGGAACCGAAATCGACCCCAGTACGACGAGCAAAAAGACACGCCTGCCAATGAAATCGTGTTTAGCGAGCGCATAGCCGCCCAACGCTGCCAGGAATGTGGACACCACGGCACCAACCACCACGTACAGGACGGTGTTGAGGAGCCAGCGCGAGAAGATTCCGTCCTGGAACGTGAAAACCTGGACTACGTTGTCCCACAACGCGAAGCGGCCACCGAAGCCAAGCCCGAAAGAGGACACGAAGTCCTGTTGCGACTTGGTGGCGTTGATGACCAACCAGGCCATGGGCACAATGCAGTACAACGCGAACAGCCCGGTCACGAGGGTCAGCGTGAGGCTCTTTCTCGGGTTCGCCAACGTGTACAGCCTGCGCGGGCGTTGCAGGGATGGCCTTGGGGACGGCATGGTGGTGGCTCTTGCGGATGTGGCGGGGCTACTTGTTGAAGGCATTCTTCATTCCCTTGATTTGAACTGCGTAGGCGATGGCGATGGTGAAGACGGCCATGACCAGGGCAAGTGCCGCCGCGTATCCCTGCTGGGCACCAGTGAAAGCAAGGCTGTAGGCGTACATGTTCGGTGTGTAGTAGGACGTGATGCCGCTGTTGGAAACCAGAGTGGTGAGAATGTTGGGTTCATTGAACAGCTGGAAGGTACCGATAATCGAGAAGATGATCGTGACGATGAGAGAGCTCCGCAATGCAGGTAGCTTGATGTGCCTGACTATCTGGAACTCCGAGGCTCCGTCGATTGCTGCGGCTTCGTAGAGCTCACGGGGCACGGCCCGGAGGGCCGCATAGAAGATCAGCATGTTGTAACCCGTAAAGCCCCAGGTGACCATGACGCCGATGGAAACCATGGTCGTCTCAGGTGCGAATGGATTGAAATCGGTGCCTGCTGCCTTGTTGAGGCTTCCAATGAGTCCGTACCGGATGCCAAGCATGAATCCCCACATCAGGGTGGAAACGATCGCGGGAATGGCGTAGGGAAGGAACACAATGATGCGGAAGAACCTTGAACCGTGAAGCCGCAGGGAATCGATCGCCAGTGCCAGGGCAATGGCGCTGAACAGCATGATGGGGACTTGGATTGCGGTGAAGAGCACCACCCGGATCACGCCGTCGTAGAACTGGCTGTCCTGGAAGAGCTTGATGTAGTTGTCGAACCAAATAAAGACCTTCCCACCGATCAGCTTGTTCTGGAAAAGGCTGATGTAGGCCGAATAGCCAATGGGGACAATGAAGACGAAGAGGAACAACACGCTGAAAGGCGCAATGAATGCCAGTCCAATGTTCCTGCGTTTTGGTTTTCGGAGAGTTTGGTGATCGGCTACCACGTCTGAAACCGATGTGTCTTGGGTGAGCAGCTGTCGGCTCATGGAGGCCCTGCTTTCATGTTTCATCTGGTGTAACGGGATAGGTCCGGTGCCGCGGGAGCATGCATGCCCCCGCGGCGCCGGAGACCACTAACGGACCGAGAATCCTTGTTCGTTGCCGTAGGCGATGCTGCGTTGCTTCCAGGTCTCCAGGACTTCTGCCAGAGTTCCTTGCCTGCTGTCATAGAGGGGAGCGGATACGTCCTCGTAGCTGGTGCGTGCCCAGCCGAAGAATGGTGGGTACTGCCAGCCAGTGGCCACGTTCTTGGACGCATCAGCAAGGACCTGGTTGTACTTCTGGTCGCCGAAGAACGGGTTGGTGGTGCTCAGGAACTTCTCGTTGTTGAGGTTCGAGAGATTCGGGACAAAGGCGCCTGCATCAATTCGGGACTGGAGGCCGTCACCATGCGTGAAGTACTTGAGGAAGGCGTACGCAGCTGCCTTGTTTTGGGCGGCCGCCGGGATAGCCATGGCGCTGCCGCCATTTTCGGCACCGGACGTTTGCCCGGCCTCCCACTGGGGAAGCGGTGCCACTCGGAAGTTACCGGCCGCATTCGGTGCCCGTTCAGGAAGAGTTGATGTGAACCAGCCACCGATGAGCTGCGTGGCCAGGGTTCCCTCGTTCAGTCCGCGGTTCCAATCGTCGGACCAGTTGGTGATCTTCGTGTTGACGAGGTCTTCGTCCAGGAGTTTCTGCCAGAAAGCTACGGCACGGCTGCTGCCAGGGTCTTTGAAATCAATCGTGACGTTCGTTCCGTCAACCTTGAACGGTCGGCCGCCGCCCTCCCACATCAGCGACATAAGTACGAAGATGTCTGCAGAATCATTGGTGATGTAGTGGTCACCGCCCAGTGCGCGCACCTTCTTGGCTGCCTGATAGAACTCGTCCCACGTTGCCGGAGGCGCGGTGACTCCGGCCTGGGCAAGCACCGACTGGTTGTAGAACATCGCTGCGGGACCATAGTCGGATGGCAAGCCGTACGGCTTGCCATCGATCGTGACGTTGCCCCAGGCTGCCTCAACGTAATCAGAGGCAAGGTCCTTGGCCCCAAACTCCGACAGGTCAGTGAGTTTTCCCGGAATCGCGAACAGCGGGAGGGAGAAGTATTCGAACATTGCGATGTCCGGTACCCCGGATCCTGCCTGGATGGCATTGTCCAGGGCGGTGTACTCATCGGTCGACGAGCCTGCGTTCACCACATTGACCGTGATGTTCGGGTGGAGCTTTTCGAATCCTGCGACAGCTTCCTTGACCGTTCCATCCCAGCTCCACACCGTGAGCGTGATCGGCTTGTCAGTGGGAACCTCGGTGTTGGTCGAAGTACTTCCTCCTCCGTTTGAGCAGCCGGCAAGGGCCACGACTGATGCAGCGATCGCTGCCGCAGCCCTAAGACGTTTCTTCGGCATTGCATACTCCTTCGTATCGATGTTCTGCGACCAGGAATCGCCAGCGCAGTCATGGTCGCCCATGTACAACGTTGTACCTGGAGTGCAAAAGGAGGCAGGGCGGGCGACTTGTGGGCAGTTTTCCGCCACCTCTGGCTGCTTCGGGGCAGCACGTCTGATTTCGCAGGGAGATCACTGGGTGGGTACAACGTTGAACCTCATGCTAGGGCCGTCCGTGATGGACCGTCAAGGAAAAGCCGGAAAGTGCTTCAGAGCTATGATCTAGGCAGTGCCCCAGTCGGAGATCCTGCGGGGTGGGAAGGACGCGGATGAATGTGAATCCGACGATTCATGACGTTGCGCGCGCGGCAGGAGTCTCCATCAAGACGGTCTCCAACGTCCTCAACGACAACCCGAAAGTCGGCCCCGAAACCAGGCTCCGGGTCAGACGACTTGTCGACGAGATGGGATACCGGCCCAACCTGTCGGCCCGCGGACTCCGTTCCGGTAAGACGGGTGTCATCGGTCTCGCGGTTCCTTCCCTTCGCGAGACGTACTTTGCGGAACTGGCCGATTCGGTAATCCGCGCCGCTGCCAAACGCGGCCTGCGTGTAGTCATTGAGCAAACCAACGGAAACCGTGACCTGGAAATCGCAACGCTCTCAGGCGGCCAGATGCGGTTCATCGACGGGTTGCTTTTCAGTCCCGCTGCAATCGGTCAGCAGGACGTTGATGTTCTCGCTACGAATGACCCCTTGGTTCTCCTTGGTGAACGGATCTTCGGGGGTCCCACCGATCACGTGACAATGCACAACACCTCCTCAGCAAGGGCAGCCGTCGAGCATCTGCTCGGTATTGGCAGGACCCGGATTGCGCTTGTCGGGGCGCCTGAACAGCCGGCCGATGAAGCGAGCTCGGCGAACCTGCGCGAGCGTGGCTACCGTCAGGCGCTGGAGCACGCCGGTATCGGTGTGGATCCCCGGCTTGTGGTCCGGGGCGGTACCTGGCTTCGGGAAACAGGTGTGGCCGCCATTCGGCGGCTCCGCGAAGGCAATGTGGATTTCGACGCCGTGTTTGCCCTCAACGACACCCTCGCACTGGGTGTGCTGCGCGCCCTTGCCCAGGACGGCTTGCGGGTTCCCGACGACGTTGCCGTCATTGGGTTCGACAACCTCGATGAAGGCCGTTTTTCGCTCCCGTCCCTGACCAGCGTTGATCCCGGCAGGGACGAGATCGCCGATACCGCCGTTGCCCTGCTCGTCAACCGGATCCAGGAAAAAGACACTAAGGCGGCGCCTAAAACCGTGAAATCCGGATTCAGAATCGTCGAACGGGAGTCCACGGGTTTTGCGGACGGGGATGGCTGGCCAACCCCAGGCGTATGAGGGCAGACCTCCCGCCTAGCGGCACGCCCCCAAGTCCTCGCCGTAGCGCAACCAGTCCGGCAGGTCCCGGGCCAGCGCCTCACGGATGGTGGGCGATCCTGCGCTCCTCCAGTCGACGTCGTCGTTAATCTCGATCTCGTACTTCTTCCACTCGAACCAGTTGATCATTTTCAACTGCGGATACTTTTGGTGGGTTTCGGCGGAGAAGACCTGGCGCCACCATGCCTGCTTGACGTCCACCTCGGAGGCCCCGCTGCGGGCAGGAGTGAAGATCGCTGCGGTCTCCGGGATGGCCACAGGGCGGTTATGGTCCACACCGTATACCTGGTAGAAATCCGGCACGGCACTGTCGTTACCTGCTGTGCCGCTGTACGTGCCCGTGAGCATGGCCAGGAACTTGCCCGGTTCGGCAATGTCGTTGTTGCCCCAAGGCCGCTGGTTGCCCCAGTGGTAGAGCGAAACGCCCACCCAATCCACGGCGTCATCCCCCGGATAGTAGGGAGCGTAGGTGTCATCGGACATCGTGAGCGTGCCATCGTGGTCGGTGTCCAGCGCGGCAAAGTCCGGGGTGCCCGGACGGGCCGCGAACTGGCCACCCGTGAACGGATAGCCTCCGCCGTAGTTGGGCGCCCACATCATGGAGGTGCCGGGGGCTTGGGAATGAATGGCTGCCGCCACCTTCCGGAACACCTCCACGTAGTGGATCGGCTGCTGGCCCCACGAGTACCAGGAGCCGTTCATCTCATGCGCAAAACGCACGACGACGGGCGTCCCCTGATCGTTGATGGCCCGCAAGTCTGTGGCCAATTTCGCGATCACCTCATCGCTCATGGTCGCCAGGCCGCCGTGCGGCTCAAGGGTCAGGAGCAGCGCACCGCCTGTTGCCCGGACCTGGGTGACGGCGTTCGTGGTGTGGGACCACGTCTCGTCGTCGTAGGGGATGTCCGAGAACTGGACCACCACCGCGGGATCATGGCCGAGGTTTGCGCGGTGTTCGGCCAAGGTCTCTGAATCCCAATCCAGGTTGACCCCAAGAAGCACGCCATCTTTGGGAATGATGGATGCCGCATCCGCGGCCCTGCACAAGGACAACGCCTGGACGATGGGGACCACTTCCCTGGAAGCGAACCCCAAACCGGTGGCGGCCAGTGCTGTTACCACGACGGGAACAAGAAGGCTTGCACGCCTCCGTTTGCGGTCAGGATGGCCAGTGAAGGAAGGCGGAGCCGGCTTCTGGCGCGGCGGCCGTGGCGGAGACACTAATGTCCGGGCCATGTCAGCCCCAACCAAGAGTGCGTGGACGTCGGGTGAACACGTTGAGCCAGGCGAACCTGGACGTCAGGCGGCGTGCACGCACGAGTGTCCGACCACCGTCTACGGCTTCCTCGCGTGTCTCGTAGACACGGGCGACCTGCCCCAGATGGGCCTGGAGGCGGGTGGTTTCGAGCGCCAGGGAGTTACCGAAAAGGCGAAGATCTCCTCCGCGGGCGCGCAGGAAGTGCAGCACCTCCAGAAGACCGACGACGCCGGACGCGCCGATGGTGGTCACTGCGGTTACGTCGAGCAGGACCAGCACGGGCCCGTCGGTTGCTGCCTTGGCTGAGTCCTGCCGGATGGCCTGAACGGTTGCCGCGTTCAAAGCGCCGGTGAGGGTCAGGTCGACGTGCGCCAGTGATGTGGGGATGATGTTGTGGACACGGGAAAGTGTGGACATGGTGGTCGCTCCTGGCTGGGGGTTGGAACGGCGGTCGTGGGGAAAGGTAGCCGGTCAGCTCTCACTGTGCGGCGTTGTGATGTGCGGTGCTCAGGTGTGTGGCCCTGCGCTGTGCGGGGCTCCAGCGGAATCCGGCCCGAGGACCTCAACGAGTTCCCTGGGGACGGGCATGGGATCCTTCAGGTCATCTCCGGGACCCCGGTACCTTGCGGCGCCGATCACCACACTTAAAAGGGCCAGGTCCAAGGCCACCCAGGCAAGGGTGATGAGGGTGGGGTACAGGGGAGCTTCGCCGGTCGCTGCCCTGGCTATCCCTATGCCCGAACACAAAACCAGGACGGCCATGGCCCCGATCTGGAGCCGGACGTGCTGGAAACCGCGCCCAGTGGCCTGTTTGCTTTTGGCAGTGACCGAGAACGCCAGGTGTTTGCCCAGAAAGACGGCTGCCGCGCCGGAACACGTCGCCGCGATCCACGTGGGGAAAAGAGCAAAGGACCACTGCTGGCCGCGCCAGAGACCCTTGGCTCCGTTGCCCGCCACCTGGAAGAGCAGCTGGCAGGAAATGAAGAACGGCAGGAACAAACAGAAGAAGACCACGGGGCTGGCCGTGAGGGGGTAGGTTCCCGCGACCAGGAAAACCACCGGCGCCGCAATGTAGCTCAAGGCGGCGAAGCCGTTGAGGTAACTGGTCATGGTGCCCAGGTACATGAGGCGCTGTGCCAACGTCAGGCCGCGAAGGAACAGCGGATTGTCTTTGAAAAACACCTGCATGGTGCCGGCTGCCCAGCGGTGGCGCTGCGACAACATGGTGGACACGTCCTCCGGGGCCAGCCCGTGCACCAGCACTTCATGGTGGTAGACGCTTCCCCATCCCATGGCGTGAAGGTGCATGGCGGTTGCCATGTCTTCGGTGATGGTGGTGGTGTCCATCGGGTGGATGGCAAGTGCCTGGTCCGTGTGCGCCACATCCACCGATTCCAGCACCGCGTCAAGTTCAGGCACCACATCGTCCATGGCATCGGGGTTCCCCAACGCCGCAGCATGGAAGGAGACGCGGAGTTCGAAGGTGATTTCCGCCAGGACATCGCCCCTGCGGACCTGATGTTCCGCGCGGGTGATCGCCTCCAGCGCCTGCTCAACCACCGGCATGGCCGCCGGATGCCGCCTGCCCAGCTCGCCAAGGAGATCCTGCAACCGGGTGCGACCCCTGCGCAGGGCGCTCCATGTGTGTTCGGTGGCGGTCCGGGTGTAACGCGTCAGGCCCAGGGCCATGAGGGCTTCCCTGCGCAGGACAGCATTGGAACCGCAGAAGAACGCCGCATCCCACCCGTCCTTGCCCTGCTGGATAGGTCCGTAGAACAGCTCCGCCTGGCTGCCCAGGGGATCACGGTCCGGAACATTCCAAAAGTGCTGCGGCGTCTGGACGAACGCCACCTCTCCGGCATCAAAGTAGCCAAGGACACGGTCCAGGAACCGGGGTTCCGGGACTTGGTCCGCGTCCAGAATGGCCACGAATTCACCGGTGGTCATGGAGAGGGCATTATTGACGTTGCCTGCCTTGGCGAACCGCTGCCGGCCATCCCATTCGGGGCCCCGCCTGATGTATCCGACGCCGATCTGCCGGGCTGCCGTGGCGAAGTCACTGCGGTCGCCATCGTCCAGGATCCACGTTTCGTGCGGATATTCCATGTCCCTGGCCGCGATGGCCGTCCTGAGGACGAGGTCGAGCGGCTCGTTGTAGGTGGCGATGAAAACGTCCACGGTCCTGCCCGGCAGGGCAGGAGGGGGAGGCGGCCGCCGTCGTGCATTCCACATGGTGGCCGCGTACAACGCCGATTCGCCCAGGCTGTACGTTTCCGCCGCAACGAGGGGCAGGGAAATCCACCATGCGTCCCACGCAACGGTGCCCGACCAGCGCCAACTGATGTAGATCAATCCAAAGGAAACCACCAGGACGGCAAGGATCCTTACCAAAATCTGCTTACGAATGCCCATTTTTAGCCTCCGGGTAACTGCTGGGGAAAAGGCAAAGGCACGTCAGTCTGTCCGGACGCCGCTAGGCGAAAGTTGGGAAGACACGGCTGACGCGCCTGGAGCATGCATCGTCGATGCTCAGAGGAAGGAAATACGTTGCGAACGGAATTTACCTGTCCTTATCCCACTCTCGCCCGCTCACATTTCGTCGCCGTTACGGACTTGATAAGTAATTTCGCGCGGAATATTTCCTCGCAGTGACGTTTTGCGTGTCGCTACAAAAAGCCTTGCGTGCGTGGCGAAAAGGCGGTCAGAGTGGCAACCATGAAGCGAAGACTCATGCCTTTGGTGATGGTCATCGTCGGACTGGCCGTCTCAGCGACACTCATCGCTCCTGAACCGCCGGCGCTGGCAGCGGCCGGCATGCCGGCCCCCGGGGCGTTGGTGTGGAGCGATGAATTCAACGGACCCGCCGGAACAGCGCCCGACTCCGCCAAATGGGTCCACGACACCGGGGGATCGGGGTGGGGTAATGGCGAACTTCAGTACTACACCGCCAGCACGCGGAACGCCGCCGCCGACGGGCAGGGCAACCTTGCCATCACCGCGCGGCGGGAAAACCCGGCCGGTTATCAGTGCCATTACGGGGCATGTCAGTACACCTCCGCGCGCCTCTTGACGGCGGGGAAGTTCAGCCGTACCCAGGGCCGGTTCGAAGCCCGGCTCAAACTGCCCAAAGGAGAAGGAATGTGGCCCGCGTTCTGGATGTTGGGCGAGAACGTTTTCACTGATGGCTGGCCCAACAGCGGCGAGCTCGACGTCATGGAAAACGTCGGCAAGGAACCCGGGACAACGTGGGGAAGCATCCACGGTCCCGGGTATTCAGGTGCAAACGCCGCCAACGCCAGCTATACCTTGCCGCACGGTGCCGCGTTGGGGGACGCTTTCCACACGTTCACCGTGGATTGGGCGGCGGATTCAATCACTTGGTACATCGACGGGGTCCCGTACTCACACAAGACCAAGGCCAACACACCCGGGCCATGGGTATTCGACCACAACTTTTTCCTGCTGCTGAACCTGGCCGTGGGTGGTTATTGGCCCGGAGCGCCGGATTCAGGCACCACTTTTCCGCAGGCGCTCCTGGTCGACTACGTCCGTGTGTACGAGCTCGCTGCGGCTCCGTCAGCGGCTCCCGCCAGTGCCAGGATCCAGGGCTACGCGGGCAAATGCATCGATGTTGCCGGACGCCAGGCCACCGACGGTGCCCAGCTGCAACTGTGGGACTGTGAGGCGGCTGCCTCCGAACAATGGACGTTCGCTCCCAACGGCACGGTGCAGTCGTTGGGCAAATGCATGGACGTGGCCTGGGGTTCCACCAGTAACGGCGCCCGCGTCCAGCTGGCCACGTGCAACGGAAACGCCGCGCAGCAGTTCGTGCTGAACTCTGCCGGAGATCTGGTAAACCCCCAGGCGAACAAATGCGTGGACGTAGCCGACTGGTCGTGGTCGAATGGTTCACGCCTGCAGTTATGGGATTGCGCCGGGTCCGCCAACCAGAAATGGTGGCGGACGGTGTAGAAAACGTCCGACGGCGACGCGCAGCCAGCGCGGATCCGACGACTATTGCTGGGGCGGCTGGGGAGCTTCCTGGAGTAGTCGGCGCGGTTTGCATGGGGCGCGGCGCCGTCGCGGCGGTTGCCGCTGTGCCCGGCCGGGACGAATCCGACGTCTCCGGCCGGGCCACGGTTTCACGGCCAGGTGTCCGGGAAGTGGGCTGGCAAGAGCCGGTCTCCAGGGACTTGGTCTCCAGGGATCCGGGGCTTCTAGGGAGCGGGTTGGCAGCGCGGGCAGAAGTAGATGTCGCGTTCTTCGGTTCCGTCCGGTCCTGCCAGCAGGCCACGGCGGATCGTGGCGCCGCATCGCCTGCAGGGTTGGCGTTCCCGGCCGTAAACCCAGTAACCGGGACGCAGGGCTCGTGGGCCCAAAGTGGTCCGGCGGCCAGGTCCAAGGTTTTCGCCCAGGAGGCGTTTGGCGTCGGTGACGGTCTTGGCCAGATCCGGGACTTCTCCGACAGGCAGGGCCGGGTGGATGCCCGAAAGGTAGCATGCCTCGCAGCGGTAAATGTTGCCGATCCCTGCCAGTTTCCGTTGGTCCAACAAGGCGAAGCCGACCGTAACGTCCGGCTCGGCCTTCAGCCTGCGCAGGGCTTCTTCCTCGTCCCAGTCCGGCCCCAGGAGGTCGGGTCCGAGGTGTCCCACGATCTTGTCTTCCTCGGCGGTGGGCACGACTTCCAGGATGCCCAGGGAGAACCCGACCGCGTCGGCAGTTGCCGTGCGAAGGACGCAACGTGCCGTGTGGCCCGGCTTGGTCCATCGACCACCCGCCGGGTAAATCATCCAGTTACCCTCCATTTTGAGGTGGGAGTGGATGGTCAGTGCCCGGGGTTTCCTGCTGGCACCGGGCTCGTCGTCAACGGGGCCGGTCAAGCGCATGAGCAGGTGCTTGCCCCTGGGGACCACTTCGGTCATGGTCCAGCCAGTCAGGTTGAGGGTGGCGAAACGGGGCACGCGGAAGTCGGAAGCTGTGATGACTTTGCCCGCCAAGGCCTCGTTGAGCCGGTTGGCGGCCCGCCAAATGGAATCGCCTTCAGGCACGGATCCGTAGTCCCTTCGGAGTGGAGTAGGCCCCGGCGGACGCCAAAGCAGCGGCAATCGGGGTGTCCAGGAGGTCGTGGCCGTTGACTTTCTCCATGAAGAGCTTGTCTACGGCTCCGCGACGCACCACATCAACCAGCGCCTGGGCGGCAACAGCCAACACGGGCTCTTCCTGGTTGAAGGTGAGCAGCGTCTTGCCGCCGCGTTCGACGTAAAGGACCAGGGCGCCGTCGACCATGACCACCAGCGCCCCCGCCTTGCGTCCGGGCCGGTGGCCGGACCCGGCGTCGACGGACAGGGCCGGCCAAGGGAGCGCTGCACCGTACGGGTTCGCGGGATCGGTTGCGGCCAGTGCAAGGGCAACGGGCTCCGCCTTGGAGATGCGGGCGTCTTCGGTGAATGACCGCAGCCGGTCCACCGTCGCGGGGACGGCGAACTGGGCCGCTCCGAGGTGCTCGATGAAGTAACCGCGGCGGCACCGCCCGGCTTCTTCGAGCCGTGCAAGGACTTTATACATGAGGCCGAAGCCGCCGATGATGTTCTCCGCCATGACCGAACCGCGGGTCACCACACCGTACCTGTCCAGCAGCAGCTCAGCGGTGCCCCGGGCATGGATGGTGGGGTCCAGTTCGGGCGCAGGCAACGCCGACCACCGGCCCACAGCCGAGGGTGGCGCCGGTGCAACGCCGCCGCTAACCGAGCCGTAGCGTCCGCCGGTGAGACCGGGCGAGCCCAGCAGTCCGGTCCCGTGCGAGCGGCCAAGCCTGCTCATCCGCGGAGTCCTCGCCCTGGGGGCCTTGGCAACTTGCCGGTGGGCTGTCTTGCCGCCGGAGATCATGGCCCGCACGGGGGCGAAGGTATCGCCGGTGACGCGGCCGGCCCACACCAGGTCCCACAGGGCCGTCACGACGGCGTCGTCGCTGAGTACTGCGTCCATGCCGCCTGCCACTTCGGTAAGTTGCCGGAAGAAGTAGCCGCCTCCGGCGCTGAAGTGTTCCAGGAGCCGCTGCTGTGCGTCGCCCGGTTCAAAGTCAGGTGCGGGGTTGAGGGTCAGTTCTGCGGAATCGGCCACGTGCAGGCTGATCCAGCCGTCGTTTCCTGGCAGCGACCCGGCCCCGGACCAGAGGAGTTCCCCGGCCGCCATCAGTTCATCGAGCATGGCCGGTTTGTAGTCAGCCACGCGGCTCGCCAGCACCAGCGGTTCCCAGGCGGACGCGGGAATGGGTACTCCGGAGAGCTGGTCCACGGCCGTGATGATGCCGTCGAGTCCGCGGAGCGCCTGGCTGCGGGACTTTCCGGGGGTGGTCACGTTCTGCCATGCAGGAAGGAACCGTCCGTAGGCTGCTGTGTCCACGGGTTCCACTTCGGCGCGCAGCGCGGCGAGGGAACGACGCCGGAGCTTCCTGAGGACCTCGGCATCGCACCACTCGCTGGAGGGCGGTGCATCAAGGGTCATCAGTTCCGGTTCAACGGCTTCGGTGGGCTGCTCCGCCACAGCGTGCGGCCGGAACTCGCCTTCCACCACGCGGCCATCCCCGGCCAGGCGTTTCAGGGCGGTATTGACGACAGCGACGCCCAGCCCCAGCCTCGACGCTGCCTCCGCGGCAGTGAAGGGCCCATGGGTGCGGGCGTAGCGGGAAACGAGATCGCCCAGGGGATCGCTGACCGGTTCGATGAAGGCCAGCGGAACGCCCATGGGCAGCGGGACACCGATGGCGTCGCGGAGCCGGGCCGCGTCCTCTACCGCAGCAAAGCGTTCGACGCCGCCGATTGTCACCTTG
Organism: Paenarthrobacter sp. TAF1; assembly: GCF_052113825.1. Taxonomy (NCBI): domain Bacteria; kingdom Bacillati; phylum Actinomycetota; class Actinomycetes; order Micrococcales; family Micrococcaceae; genus Paenarthrobacter; species Paenarthrobacter sp. TAF1. The sequence continues at coordinate 112,578 of NZ_JBFRDO010000008.1, read as the reverse complement.
AGTGCACGGTTGGCTTTCTGCAGCGCAGCAAGGTGGGATTCGGCGTCGGACACTGTGCCGTGGGGAGCGGCCGGAGGTGTTTCCTCAACGTGGTCCGGATCATCGGGGTCCAGCGGGTGGTCCAGCGTGGCCGGTTGCAGGGCAGCCTCCGGCTGTTCCATCCCTTGCAGCCGCTCGGCCACCTCGTCAACGCTGAGTGGGCCGAGGAGTCGCAGCAGGTCGGCGACTCCTTCCATCCCACGGACCCGGCGGTCCGGTGCAAGCCGTTGCAGCTCCATTTCGGTTGCGTCGATGACCGCGGCATCCAGGAGTTCGCGCAGTTCCACGCGGCCCAGGAGTTCGTTGAGCAGCGTCGAGTCCAGTGCCAGGGCGGCAGCCCGCCGCTCTGCCAAGGGGGAGTCGCCCTCGTAGAGGAACTGGGCTACGTATCCGAACAGGAGTGACTTTGCGAAAGGCGAGGGCTGCTGGGTGGTGGTTTCCACGATCCGTAGTTCGCGGCGCTCCACGGATGCTGCGATGTCTTTCAGCGCGGGCAGATCGTAAACATCCTGCAGGCATTCCCGCACCGTTTCGAGCACGATGGGGAAAGCGGGGTACTTCCGGGCGACATCCAGCAACTGGGCCGAGCGCTGCCGTTGCTGCCACAGGGGTTGACGCTTTGCGGGATTCTGCCGGGGGAGGAGCAGGGCCCTGGCGGCGCACTCGCGGAATCGTGAGGCGAACAGTGCGCTGCCACCGACCTCTGCCGTGACAATCTGTTCAAGTTCTTCGGGGTCGAAGAGGAACAGCTCAGCTCCGGGTGGTTCGTCCTCCATCAAGGGCACGCGGAGGACAATCCCGTCGTCAGCGGCCATGGCCGAGCCATCCAGGCCGTAGCGTTGCTGCAGGCGTTGTCCGACGGCGAGGGCCCACGGGGCGTGGACCGGCATGCCGAAGGGACTGTGCAGGACCACCCGCCAGTCTCCGAGTTCATCGTGGAAACGCTCCACCACCAGGGTCCGGTCACTGGGAACGATTTCCGTGGCTTCCTTTTGTTCCCGGAGGTATTGCAGCAGGTTGCTGGCGGCAAAGGCATCCAGGCCGCTGGCTTGGCAGCGTTCCATGGCGGGGGCATCATCGGCAGCTGAGAGTTCCCGGATGAAGGCGCCCAGTGCTTTGCCCAAATCAACAGGACGGCCCAGGGAATCACCCTTCCAGAAAGGAAGCTTCCCGGGCTGGCCGAAAGCGGGGGAGACCAGCACGCGATCGTGGGTGATGTCCTCGATCTTCCAACTGGTGGCACCGAGGGCGAAAACGTCGCCTACCCGGGACTCGTACACCATCTCTTCGTCAAGCTCGCCGACGCGGCGTCCGCCCTTCGCTGCGCGGGCAGAGGCCGTGGGTTCACTGCCGTCCGCACTGGCCGGGGAGGACGAGCCCTCAACTTCTGTGCCGATGATGTAGACGCCAAAGAGGCCACGGTCCGGGATGGTACCGCCGGAGGTTACCGCCAGGCGTTGGGCGCCGGGCCGGCCTTCGATGGTTCCTGCGTGCCGATCCCAGATGATGCGTGGCCGGAGCTCAGCAAATTCGTCCGAGGGGTAGCGGCCTGCCAACAGGTCCAAGGTGGCCTCGAACGCTGAGCGTGGAAGGCTGGCGAACGGCGCCGAACGACGCACCGTGCTGAACCACTCTTCGACGTCGATGCTTCCCAACGCCGTGGCTGCGACCGTCTGCTGGGCCAGGATGTCCAAAGGATTGGTAGGTATGCTCAGCCGCTCGATCTGGCCACTGAGCATCCGCTCGACGGTGACGCTGGTGTGCAGGAGGTCAGCCCGGTGCTTGGGGAACAACACGCCTTCGGAGATCTCGCCCACCTGGTGGCCGGCACGTCCCACGCGCTGCAGTCCGCTGGCCACCGACGGCGGCGATTCCACCTGGATCACGAGGTCCACGGCACCCATGTCGATGCCCAGTTCCAAGGAGGACGTGGCAACGACGCAACGCAGCCTGCCCGACTTGAGGTCGTCCTCGATCATGGCGCGCTGGTCCTTGGAAACCGAGCCGTGGTGGGCGCGGGCGAGGACAGGATCCGCGCCGGTGGTACTGCCTGCCTGGGCCATCATGTGCGCGGGGGTTGACGTGGAGGCGGGAACGGCCGGGTTGGGCTCGCCCGCGTTGGACTCGGGGGCCGCCCATTCCCCGCCTCCCACTGCCATCAACTGGCGTTCGGCATAGATCTCATTCAAGCGGGCCGTCAGGCGCTCCGAAAGGCGTCGGGAGTTTGCAAAGACAATGGTGGATTGCTTGGACAGGACCAGATCCACGATCTGTTCCTCCACATGCGGCCAGATCGACGCCTGCGGTTGCAGCCCTGACGCAGGGCCGGAATCGAACGCTCCGGCAGCACCCTGCAGGTCCGACATGTCCTCCACAGGCACAGTGACCGTGAGGTTCCAGTTCTTCTTTGACGGCGGAGCGACAATCTCGACGGGAGCCTGGCCGGCCAGGAACTGGGCCACCAACTCGCGGGGCTGGACCGTGGCAGAGAGCCCGATGCGCTGCGCGGGTTTGGGAAGCAACGCATCCAAGCGCTCAAGGGAGACAGCCAGGTGTGCCCCACGCTTGGTACCCGCAACGGCGTGCACTTCGTCAATGATGATGGTGTCCACTTCGCTGAGCGTCTCCCGGGCACGGGACGTCAGCATAAGGAACAGGGATTCCGGGGTGGTGATGAGGATGTCCGGAGGGTTGGTCAGCAGCGTGCGGCGATCCGCCGCCGTCGTATCTCCGGAGCGAACGCCCACCGTCACCAATGGTGCCGGCAATCCCAAGCGCTTGGCGGTCTGCGTGATGCCGATCAGCGGTGACCGGAGGTTTCGTTCGACATCGACACCCAGCGCCTTGAGCGGTGAGATATAGAGGACGCGGGTTTTGGTTTTCGGACGCTTGGCCCGCCCCTTGCCGTTCGCGGGCATGCTCTCCAGCCCGGGCAGCGTGTCAGTGGGGGTGGCGTGCAGTCTGTCCAGGGCCCACAGGAAGGCGGCGAGAGTTTTACCGGATCCGGTGGGCGCTACGACCAAGGCATGGGAACCCGAAGAGATGGCATTCCAGGCGCCGTCCTGCGCAGGCGTGGGCTCGGAAAAAGCGCCGAGGAACCATTCCCTGGTTGCCTGGCTGAAACGGCTGATGGCGCCAACGGACGTCTGCGGCTCCTGCATTCATCCATCATGCCCCACGGCTCCGACAGAATAAGCCGGAACCGTGGGGGAGCGGTCAAACAGCCTGGAAGGCAGTGACTGTCAGCAGCTTGATGCCGGCGTTGCTGCACGCATCGTGTTGTTCGGCGACAAACAGCGAGGCAGTGTCATTCGGCGGGTAGATGCGCAGCCCGGCCGCAGGAACCTTGGTGCAGTCGCCGTAGTTGCCCGCCTGCGTGTAGCGGATTTCCGCCCACGCCGACTTGCCCGGAGCCAGCTCGATCTTGGTCACCGGGGTGGTGGTTTCGCGGGTCGCAGGTTCGCCGATCGGTTCGCCATTGGCGTCTGCCGTCAGGGATACCCCGGCGAAGCCCTCAACAATGCACGGAGCCGTTCCCGAGTTGGTCAGGATCAGCTTCTCGTAGACGCTGCCGGCTGCTCCGCCGCCAGTGGCATCGGTGGCCGCAGTCAGGCTTGCGGCCTTGCACTGTCCAACGGCTGCAGGAGGCGCGGACGTGGTGGTCGGGGTGGGAGACTGCGAAGGCGTCGTGGAGGCCGTCGCGGAGGGGGAGGCCGACGTCGACGATGCCGAGGGAGTGGAAGAACTTGGCGGGGCACTGCTTGATTCCGCCGGGCTGGGGCTTGGCCCGCAAGCCGCAAGAAGCAGCAGCGAGGCGGCCGCCGTCGTCGTCACAAGACCGGTTTTGATGCGCTGAGTCCACATGGGCACCAGCCTTGCTTCGGCGGTGGCGCTAGTCAATTCAGCCACGGGTTACAGGGCAGATTGGCGCCCGGATCGTGATCTTCCGGGCGCCACCTGCACTGATTTACTTGGTGTCTGCCTTCACTGCAGCGGGCTTGGCCGAGCGGCTGCGGAAGAACGCCGCGCCACCGAGTCCGAGGCCCGCGATGCCTGCGATCAGGCCGGCCCAGCTCCGGGCCTGTGAACCGTCGTCGGTTACCGAGGACGCCTGCTCGGTGGAGACGCTGGCGGCAGCGTGGTGGTCTCCCGCAGCGTCCGCCGGGGTGATGGCGATGGCCGGAGCGGGCGACTTTAGGTCATCCTCGCTCTGGCCGTCCTTGGGAATCTCGATCCAGTCCGTTTTTCCCGTTTCGCACGTCTGGAACGTGGGGAAGTAGATGGTCTTGCCGGCAGCGTCAGGCAGCTTCACCGAGAGGACCAGGGCATCGCGCATGTGCGGATCCAGTGGCGCCTTGGCCGTGTACACGATCTGGCTGGTGCGCTTGGTGATCGATGTGCCGTCGTCCAGCTTCTTGGGCTCGGCGAGGTTTTCCGTCACCTTCTCCACGTTCCAGTTCGGGTTGACGGTGGGGGTTGCGTCGGTCAGTTCCTCGGGGAGGCTGATGGCAATCTTGGTGGTGCCGGACGTGCCGCAACCGTGGGGAACGCTGAACGTCAACAGAGCGTAGGAGTTTGCCGCGGTCTTGTTGGGGTCGACGCCGACGTGGGCCGACGCCCCTGCGATACCGGCCATCATCAGGGCAGCGGTTCCACCGGCAACGGCGGTAGCGGACAGGGTACGGCGAAGCGAGGACTTCTTCATGGGGTTGCCTTTCGGGTGCGCCAAGTGAGGGGGCGCTGGGGTACGGGTTTGGGAGCCCGTCACCGTGCAAGGCGTTTGCTGGCTTTGCAGCATTGGTGCTTTGCAGCTTGGGTGCCGGGCGGAACTAGCTAAGGACGACGACGGCGGGCGGGCCGCGGCGGCTGTCTTGCCTTAGGTTCCGCCAGGGGCGGGGGATGAAAACGTCAGGTGCGCCTACTGCGACAGGAGACGCACCGGCGTCGGGCCTGAACAGCAGCGTGGGCAGGGCAACCAGAGGTCGGAGCCACGCGGCCAGCTGCCAGAGCGCATCCTCGCCCTTGGCCAGGACGAGGGCAGACCCCAAGGTGGCCGCGACGTGCGCCATCAGCATCAGGACGCCCACGGTGGAACCAAGCTCGTGGGTATGTTCTGTCACCGTTTGCAGGGCAGGGTTCAGTGATTCGTTGCCGAGGTGGTGGGCTGTTCCTGGTGCGTCGGCAGCAACGGGCCCGAGGGCAGTGAAAGCCTCATGGAGTGCGAGTTGTCCTGCGCCAAGCAGCGCTGCCATGGTGACGGCGTTCAGCCGGAACCGGGTGGCCAGCGTGGTGGCCAGCGCCGTCAGCGCGAGCAAGGCCAGGAGCACCGGGGCCATCGGCAGCAATCCGCCGCCAATGACGTGGGCTCCGGCAGCCAAGCCAAGGATGACCAGCGCGATCGCGCCGGACCGCAAGGCGTGGAAGGGTGCCCGGGGCTGTGAAGTGCGCACGGGTCCTCCCTTTCTTCTTGCTTGTGTTGGCTTGTCGACGTGGACGGCAACGGCTTCGATTCTATCGGGAGTTCGGTGCCGGTCTGGTCCCGGATGGGTTCGCTGCCGCGTCTTGGGCGGCGGCTGCCGTCCGCCCCGCGATTGCACTGGCCGCAATGGTGATGAGCGCGCCCAAAAGCATCGCCGCGCCCTCGCCCGGTTGAAGAAGGTGCGACTGTGCGCCGATGGTCACGGCCGCCACGGGCACGCCGAGTTGGGATGCGGAGAGGACGGCCAGCGGCAGAGGCTGTCCAAAGAGCCGCATGGCGGCGTGAACCAAAAGGGTGCCTGCGCCAAGGCAGAGGCCCAGGAGAATCATTTGGGGGTTCGATCCGAGGTCGTTCAGGTTCAAGGACGCGCCAAGCCATACGAAGAAGACCGGTCCGAGGAAACCGTCACTCACTGCGAAAAGCTGATGGGCAAGCCGCCGGGGTTCACCCACGGCTGCCACGACAAGGCCAAAGGAGAAGCCGGCCAGCATCACGGACACGTGCCCCAAAACGGCCAGACCTGCCAAGGCAAACAACAAGGTCAACTGGATTCGTAGCTCCAGCGCGAACTTTCTGTCTTCGGAGACGTCGTGCAGGCGGCCGCGTGTGCCGCGGCGTTCCAAGGCGCGAAGGATGACGTACAGGAGCAGCGCGCTGACCGCTACCGCGGCGGCGCCCAGAGCTGCGCGGCCCGCGTTGGGCGGATCGACCGCCAGGGGGAGTGCCACGATGCAGGCTATGTCGGCTATCGCCACCTGGGCGGTCATGGTCAGTACCTTCGGTCCGCGCAGTCCCAAGGAATCGACGATCGGCAGCACCAAGGCGGCCGAAGACGACGCCAGCAACACGATGTACACGGGCGCATGGCCGGTTCCGAAAACGGCAGCGATCCCCAAACCCGTCACGACGGCCAGTAGTGCCGCGGCCCCCGCTCTGGTCGCGCCGCCGCCCACGGCGGCCCTGATCGCTTTGTCCCGTATAGGGACGTGCGTGCCGGCAACGAACATGATCAGCGCGAAGCCGACATCGGCCATCAACGTAAACGCAGGGTCCCCGGGGTCCACTGCCTGCAGGCCTGTCCGGCCAATGACGATGCCCGCCAGCAGTTGGCCCAGGACAACAGGCAAATGCCATTTCCGTGGCAACGCGAGCAGCGGCCCCAAGAGGGCCGCTGCCGAGATCAGGGCGAGCTGAAAGAATGTCAACTGCTTTGCCCGGGCGTTGCTTTGCGCCGCGGAGCGAAGGTCGGACCCGGCGGTGCCGGTACGCGGGCCGGATCGGCTGTGGACCTACGACGGCGGAGCTCGAGTTTCAAGCTTTCCTCACCTCGCGCCATGGCCCAGTGATGGTTCGCGGAGAAGGCCGGTTTGAGGAGCCAACTCAGTCTTCGAAGGAGGGGTTTGGCTGTGCTGACGCGCCAGTCGTAGGTGATGACAACTTCGGGGCCGTCGGTTTCGAACGTCCAGCGGCCGGTTCCATTCAGGTCGCCCTTGGCTGTGAGTGCGAAGCCGTCAAGGGAGACAGGTTCGGTGATGGTGAGCCGCCACCGCAAGGTGTAGGGGAGCCATCCCTTGGTGTGGAGGTCGAAGGAAGCACCCACGCCGTCGGGGCCTCCTCGGGCTACCGGTGTGACAGTGAGGTAGACCGACGGCCACCACTCGGTGAGGGTTCCGGCGTCGCCGAGGATGTCCACGACTTCCTCACGTGTGCCGGCCACTCGCCACACGGTGACGAACTCGTAGTCCGTGCTTTTGCCTTTTTGCTGTGATGACCTGGCCATTGCCGCCTCCACGGTCCGTGAGGTTCCGAGGGTGCCATGCGGCATCCGGCCTAAATCTACTCCTGGCCGCGGCGAAGGGTTAGATCCCGGCTCTTTGCCTTCGCGAAAGTCCCGAAACCTCGCCCCTCGACGCGCTATTTGCCGGTTTTCAGCAATTCGTCCATGTCGAAGAGGGCTTCAAGGAGGCCCGCGGTCTCGGTCAAAGGCTGATCGGATCGGCCACCGCAGTTTTCAACTGACTTGGAGTAGCGTTCCCCGCCGCTGTCCCGGATGGTGATTTTCGATCCCGTGCCTCCCGTGCAACCGGGTTTGGGTTCGCTGATCTTGGCGGCACGGGAGGGCAGGGTTTTTGCCGAGCCCAGGACCTGGGTCCACGTATCGGCTGGCATGACACTGGTTTCCTGGCCCAGCACGTCGCCATATGAGTCCACGGTGATGGATGCCTCGTTTTTCGAAGCTTTGATCACGTAGCTGCGGTGGTACTGGGGCGGGACGGAGCTGTCGCGGAAGCTGTACTCGACAGTTGTGGTGCCGGCATCCAACTGAAGAGGAGCGGAGCCGGCGCAGGATGTGGCCATTCCCGCACAGAAGACCGCCAATGCGGCCAACACGATGCGTCGACGCATGTGGATTCCCCTTGTTTCGATGGCGGCAGTGGCCTTTCCGAAATGGCTTATTGGTGGACGACCACTGCTCGAAAAATACACCACAAAGACGCTGAGAATACAGAAAACCCCCGGTTTCCCGGGGGTTTTCATTGGCGGTGACGGTGGGATTTGAACCCACGTTGGCTTTTACACCAAACAACATTTCGAGTGTTGCACCTTCGGCCGCTCGGACACGTCACCAACTGAAATAGGGTACCGGAGTCGGGGCCGGTTCCCCAAAACGGGCCCGCGGGAAGCCGTCGGCAGAACCACCCCAAGCCCCGCGAAAAAAGGTCAACTTCCATCCGAAGCGACCCACCGATAGATTCATAAGCATCATGACTATTCCTCACGATCAAGTGCACGAAGCCCACGCCTACTGGGTCACCAAGTCAGGCGATGGCGAACTACGCCCGGAGTCCCTGCCGCCGAGGCAAAAGGAAGAAGCCCTGGTCAGGACCCTGTACTCAGGAGTCAGCCGCGGAACCGAGCGCGTGGTCCATGAAGGCCGCGTCCCGGAGCGGGTCGCCGATCTGATGCAGGCTCCGCACCAGGAAGGCGACTTCCCCGGCCCGGTGAAGTACGGGTACCTGAGCGTTGGCACCGTCGAAGAGGGCCCGGAGGAATGGCGGGGAAAGACTGTCTTCAGCCTCCACCCGCACCAGGACTTTTACATCGTTCCCACCAGCCAGCTCACGGCTATCCCCGCGGACGTCCCGGCCCGCCGCGCCGTACTGACCGGCATCGTCGAGGTTGCCATCAATGCCCTCTGGGAAGCCGGACCGAGGCTGGGAGACCGGGTCGCCGTCGTCGGTGGTGGCTTGGTGGGTGGCGTCCTGGCGACGCTCCTGCGGAAGTATCCGCTGGGCCGTCTGCAATTGGTGGATGCCGACCCGGAGAAGCGCAACCTCGCCGAAAAGCTCAGCATCGAATTCGCCGAGCCTGAGGACGCGGCCAACGATAACGACATCGTCTTCCACTGCTCCGCCTCCAACGACGGCCTGAAGCTGAGCCTGCAACTGGCGGGTGATGATTCGGACGTCATCGAACTTTCCTGGTTCGCGGACAAGGAAGTCACCCTCCCGCTCGGCGAGGACTTCCACGCCCGCAGGCTGAACATCCGCTCCAGCCAGGTGGGCGCCGTCGCTCTCCCCAGGAGGCACCGGCGCAGCAACGCCCAGCGGCTTCAGGAAGCGGTCAACCAGCTCAAGGATCCGCTGTTCGATACCTTCCTCAGCAGCGAATGCCAGTTCCAAAACCTGCCCACCACACTTGTTAAGTTGTTCGAACGGCCCGGCGGTTTCTGCCATGTGGTCGCGTACCCAAACCCGGAGGATTAGTACATGTTCAGCCTGACCGTCCGACGCCACTTCATGATCGCCCACAGCCTTCCCCGCGAAGCGTTCGGCCCGGCGCAGGGCCTCCACGGGGCCACGTTCGTTGCCGAAGTCAGCTTCCGCCGCCAGAACCTCAACGACGACGCAATCGTCCTGGACATCGGCGCAGCAGGCGGCATCCTCGAGGAAATCCTTGAAGACCTGAACTACAAGAACCTGGACGAACACCCCGCGTTCAAGGGCAAACTTTCCACCACCGAGGCGCTCGCAAAGCACATCGCAGACGCCATGGCCACCCGGATCCAGGACACCGAAGACGGGCCTGCGCTCGCCGGCATCGATGTCGTCCTCCGCGAGAACCCCGACGCCTGGGCGGGCTACTCGCTGGAGCTTCCGGCCAAGTAAGTGCACATCCGCTTCCTGGTTCCGGGGAACGTCAGGCACGGCTCCGGCGGCAACAAATACAACGCCAAACTCGCCGAGCACCTGACGGCCCTCGGCGCCTCGGTTGAGACGGTAACCGTCGACGGCGACTGGCCGGTTGGCAGCCCGGCGGACCGGCAGCGGTTCGCGCAAGCGCTCGACGCCGGCACCACCGTGATTGCCGACGGCTTGGTAGCGAGTGGGGCTCCGGAGGAGATCGCCGGCGCGGTCAAGGCCGGAACCAAGGTCTGGATCCTCTCGCACATGGCATTGGCGGAGCACGGTGACCTTGAGTCGAAGGCGTTGGCGGCCGCGACCGGGATTATCTGCCCGAGCGTCCACTCCGCCGCTGAATTGCAGGCTAAACACGGCTCCCTGGACATAGCGGTGGCCACCCCCGGCGCCGAACCAGCAGACCTCAGCGCAGGTTCACAGCCCAAGCACATCGTTGCTGTCGCGGCGTTGCTGCCCAACAAGGACCAAGCACACTTGGTAGAGGCCCTGAGCCAGATAAAGGACCTGCCCTGGACCGCAGCGCTCATCGGTTCGGAGGAAGCTGACCCGGCGTACGCGGCCGAGGTGAGGGCCGCCGTCGAACATCACGCGCTGCAAAACCGCATCCGTGTCACCGGCGAGCTGACCGGCACCTCACTCGAAGAGCAGTGGCACCAAGCCGACCTCAGCGTCCTGCTTTCGCACTCCGAGTCCTTTGGGATGGTGGTGACCGAATCGTTGGCACATGGCGTCCCGGTCCTTGTCCGGCAAGGGACAGGTGCAGTGGAGGCGCTGGGCGGTACCGGGGCGGGCGCCGCGTGGGATCCCCGGGAAGCTCTCGCGGACACCCTCCGGAACTGGCTGACGGACGTCGAAATCCAAGGGACCTGGCATGAAAACGCCATCCTGGCCCGCGACAACCTTTCGGGCTGGGACAACACTGCGGCGATTGTTTTGAAAGCCGTCACAGCTTCGCCCTGATAACCGGGTGCAGAATGGGGCCATGACCAGCATCGCGCCTGCCGCAGACACCCTGACCCCTGAACGGCTCCGGGCCTGGGCCTGGCACAAGCAGGGCCTGGACGGTTCGCTCCAAGGCAAAACCTCAGAGGAAGTCTTGGACCACGCCGGTTGGGCCCGATCCGTAGGCGGCGCCAACCCGTACCTGACGCTGTTCGCCAGGGCAGGAACCAGTCGCGAACAAGCTGACAAGGACGTCAGGGCGCTCAGAATCCACGAACTCCCGACCGCCCGCGGATGCACGTATGTCCTGGGCCAAAGGGACTACCCGTGGGCTCTCCAGATCGGCCGCGACGCCGCGATTGCCCCGTTCAAGGTGCTGGCACGGCTCGGCGTGGAACGCGGCGAGATCACCCTCCTGGAGGGCGAAGTGGAACACGCCCTCAAAGAGTCCAGTGAGCCAATGGACCCCAAACAACTCAGGGACGTGCTGGGCGATTCGGTCCGGAGCCTGGGCGAGGAAGGCAAGAAGAAGGGCGCCTCCACCACGCTGCCCACCGCCCTTGGACTCCTGCAGGCGGAAGGCCGCATCCGTCGCGTCCCGGTCAACGGCCGCCTGGACCAACAGCGCTACGCCTACACGAATTGGGGCCTGCCGCCCAGCGATATGGACGACGACGGCGCCCGCCGCCTGCTGCTGGAACGGTACTTGCGCTGGACCGGGGGAGCGACGTTCAAGCAGACCCAGTGGTTCACTGCCTTTACGGTGGCCCAGAGCAAGGCAGCGCTCGCCTCCATTGGTGCCATGGAGGTGACCACGGCCAGTGGAGACGTGCTCTGGATGCTGCCTTCCGACGTCGAGCGTCTGGCGGACTTCGAAGAGCCGGGTGACGAACAAATCCAGCTGTTGGCAGGCACAGATTCATTGGTCCTCCACAGGCGCAATTCGGGGGACATGTTCGCTGATGGGGACAAGGGAAAGAAGGTCCTGGACACCACGCTGGCACTTCAGGCCGACCTGCCAGACCACCCCATCCTGGATCGCGGGCGGATCATCGGACTATGGCAATACGATCCCGGTAAGGAACGGATCGCGGCGTGGACTTTTGACGCTCCCACTGCAGCTGTGAGCCAACGGATCGCCGAGGTGGAGGCCTGGATCCGCGATGAACTCGGCGATTTCCGTTCGTTCAGCCTGGACTCCCCGGCATCACGTCAGGTGCGGATCGACGCGTTGGACGCGGCGGCAGGGCGGTAGGGCACCATCAGCCCGAACCGTACGGCCGGGTGATCGCCTCCAGGAAATGTCCGTCGGGGTCCGCGAAATAGATGCCGCGGCCGCCGTCGTTGTGGTTGATCTGTTGCCCTCGGGAACGTGCAGGGTCGGCCCAGTAGGGCACGTGTTCTGCGGTGATCCTGAGGAAGATCTGGTCGAACTCTTTTTCACTGACCAGGAAGGCGTAGTGCTGCGGTGTGATGTCCCCGTCCGCGCCCAGGAAATCCAGTGTCACGCCGTTCTCGAAGGACACCGTGACGAAGGACCACATGGGCTTCGGTGCCGGGAGCCCGAAGATCCGGGCAAGGAACTCTGCGGATCGCTGCTTGTCCGTGGCGTAGACGATGGTGTGATTGAACGAAACTGTCATGGCTTGCTCCCGTGAAGGAAGGGATCAGGATGGGCGGTGCTCTACAGCGTGTTCCGCCGGAGCGTGTCCTGCTGGAGCGCGATGCGAGGCGAAGAAGTCCTTGAGGAGCGCCGCACATTCTTGCTCGCGGACCCCGGCGTAGACCTCCACCCAGTGATTGAGGCGGCGCTCGCGGAGGATATCGAACACGGATCCCGCCGCTCCTGCTTTCTCGTCCCACGCGCCGAAAACGACGCGGGGAATGCGGGCCAGGACGATCGCCCCGGCACACATGGCGCACGGCTCCAGGGTGACCACCAACGTGCAGTCCTCGAGCCGCCAACCGTCGCCGCCTTCGCCGAATTCAAGCGCGTGCCCTTGCAGCGCGGCGGCCGCCTGGCGGATCGCCACCACCTCGGCATGGGCGGTCGGGTCACCGTGCGCCTCCCGTTCGTTACGTCCGGAACCCAGCACGCCGCCGTCGGGCCCCAGCACCACGGCGCCGATCGGGACGTCGTCGGTTTTCAACGCCAACCGGGCTTCGTCCAGGGCAAGGCCCATCCAGGCCAGGTGTTCTGCGTGATACGGCTCGGTGGCGCTCATGTCTCAATGATAGTTTTGGGGGATGCGCACACTCGTCGTGGACCACCCGCTGGTCGCTCACAAGCTCACCGTTCTGCGGGACAAGAACACCCCTTCACCGGTCTTCCGGCAACTCACCGAAGAACTGGTCACCTTGCTGGCTTATGAAGCCACCCGCGAGGTCAAGGTCCAGCCAGTAGAGATCGAGACCCCCGTCACCAAGACCATCGGCACGGCTTTCACCAAGCCCACGCCGCTGGTGGTCCCCATCCTGCGCGCAGGGCTGGGCATGCTGGAGGGCATGACCAAGCTGGTTCCCACRGCCGAGGTCGGCTTCCTGGGCATGGCCCGCGATGAAGAAACACTGGATATCATCACCTACGCCGAGCGCCTCCCCGAGGACCTTACCGGCCGGCAGATCTTCGTCCTGGATCCCATGCTCGCCACCGGCGGCACCCTGCGGGAGGCCATCAAATTCCTCTTCAAGCGCGGCGCCTCCGACGTAACCTGCATCTGCCTCCTCGCAGCCCCCGAAGGCCTGTCCAAGCTGGAAGAAGAGCTGTCTGACGCCAACGTGAAGATCGTCCTGGCCTCGATCGACGAGAAACTCAACGAAWAGTCCTACATCGTGCCCGGCCTGGGCGACGCTGGCGACCGCCTCTACGGCGTGGCTGGCTGACTCACACCCCTACCGGTTTCCTGACGGCCCCGTTAGCCTGTGGCGCATGGACTGGAAACTTGAACTGGTATTTGTCCCTGTGTCCGACGTCGACCGCGCGAAGGATTTCTACGTCAACAAGGTCGGTTTCAACGCCGACTTTGACGAGCGTCCCATGGACGGCATCCGCTTCGTGCAACTGACCCCGCCGGGTTCGGCCTGCTCCATCGCTATCGGCGAGGGCTTGTCAGATGCTCCTCCAGGTACCGCCCCTAACCTGCAGGTGGTGGTGAGCGACATCAACAAAGCCCACGATCAGCTCAAGGCAAACGGCGTGGACGTCAGCGATGTCGACATCCAGGACTGGGGCCACTTTGTGTACTTCGCCGACCCCGACGGAAACAAGTGGGCCCTCCAGTACTTGCCGCAGCGGCCGAACGGCTAAGTCACACAGCAGCACCACGTCCCGCGGGTGCGGCAGGATGGAACCATGAGCCATCCTGCCGAGCCTGCCTCCCCGCCGGTGCTGAATGCCCGTGCCGTCCTTTTCGACATGGACGGCACTCTGGTCGATTCCACGGCCATCGTGGAACAGGTGTGGCTGGAGTTCGCCCAACGCTATGGCCTGGACTTCGACGAGATCCTCCGCACGTCCCACGGCGTCCAGGCAGGCGATACTGTGCGCCGCTATGCTCCCGCGGGTTCCGACATGGAGGCGCTGACTGCCGAGCTCGGTGAAATGGAGCGGTCCCGGACGGACGGTGTGATCGCGCTRCCCGGCGCCGAAGCGCTCTTGGCTGGCCTGCCGGATGAGGCCATTGCGTTGGTTACCTCCGCAGACCGCATCCTGGCCGAAATCCGCATGCAGGCCGCCGGGCTCCCCATGCCGTCCACCACCGTCACCGCAGAGTCCGTCACCCGGGGCAAGCCGCATCCGGAGGGCTACCTCAAAGCGGCCGCGCTGCTGGGAGCCGAGCCGGCCGACGTCGTGGTTTTCGAAGACGCACCGGCAGGTATCGCGGCTGCGCGGGCCGCGGGGATGCGGACTGTTGTGGTGGGCGACGCAGGCGGCGGCCTTGAGCCTGGCATGTGGCGGATCCTGGACTACTCAGCCGTGACGGTCACCGTCGTGAAGGATGACGACGGCGGCCACCTCCTGACGCTGACCCTCTAGCTTTCAATTCGTACTGTTCCAGCCAGTTAACCGGGCGTAGGCTGTGCGCATGTCTGCGATGCCGGAGGCTTACGGTGCTGCATTGGAACGGGCCATGGTCCATGCCGGTGCTTGGCTCACGTCAGTGCCTACCCGCCCTGTCCGTCCTTCGTACGACGCCGACCAGGTGGCTAAAAGCATCCTGCCGCGGCTGCCTGATGAGGCCACCGATGCCGCCGAGGTAGTGGATGAACTCGCCGCTTTGGCTGAACCCGGCCTCATGGCCATCCAGTCCGGCCGGTTCTTCGGATGGGTCATGGGCGGGACCCTGCCCGCAGCCATGGCCGCCGATTGGCTCGTGTCGGCATGGGACCAGAACACCGGACTCCGCTTCGCCACACCGGCGGCGGCCGCCATCGAGGAATCCGCGGCTGCCTGGCTGCTGGACCTTCTCCACCTTCCGGCAACGTCCGACGTCGGATTCACTACCGGTGCCACCACCGCCAACTTCGTGGGCCTGGCAGCGGGACGACAGTTTTTGATGGATGAGGCAGGCTGGGACCTGGACTCGTTGGGACTCAACGGCGGGCCGCGCATCACCACTTTTGCCGGCAGGGAGCGCCACGCCGCCGTGGACCTGGCGCTGCGGTATCTGGGTTTGGGAGCATGCGTCCCTGTTGAAGCGGACCGGCAGGGAAGGATCATTCCCGAAGCTTTGGCTGCGGCCATGGATGAGCAGCCCGGACCGTCGCTGGTCTGCCTGCAGGCGGGCAACCTGCACTCAGGCGCTTTCGACCCGATGGAAGAAGCCATCGCGGTGGCCCACGACCGCGGAGCGTGGGTCCATGTTGATGGTGCTTTTGGTTTGTGGGCAGCCGTCAGCCCCACCCTGAGGCCGAGGCTGGCCGGCGTCGAGGAGGCAGATTCCTGGGCCACGGATGCCCACAAAACCCTGAACGTTCCCTATGACTGCGGATTGGCGATCGTCTCGCGGCCGGAATCCCTCCGCCGCGCGTTCAGTGTCCACACCAGCTACCTGATCGCCACGGAAACAGGCCTGGGGGATCCGTTGGAGAAGGTTCCTGAGATGTCCCGGCGCGCACGCGGCATCCCCGTGTGGGCTGCGTTACGGCAGCTGGGCCGCTCCGGTGTGATCGCCATGGTGGACAGGCTCGCAGCGAACGCACGGGCGTTGGCGGAAGGCCTGGCCGCTATCCCTGGGGTTGAGATCCTCAATGACGTGGTGTTCACCCAGGTGTCCGTGAGCTTCGGCAGCGATAACCGGACCCACAGGATCACGCAGCGGCTCATGGCCGAGGGGGCGGTGTGGATGTCCGGATCTTCCTGGCGCGGCCGGGAAATCCTCAGGATCTCGGTGAGCAACTGGACCACGGACGCCGGGGACGTTGCAGCGTCCATCGCAGCCGTCCGTGGCGCGGTTGAGGCGGAACCTGAAGAATAGACGCCCGTTACTGTGCCCTGGCCTGCGGCAGCTCAATGCTGTGGGGACGGTGGGCGGACTTCTGCCCGCGCAGGACGACGCGTAACCCTGCGGCCACCCGGGCGGCCAATCCCGTCAGAACCAGCGCGGTCAAGGCGCCCGGCAATAAACCGAGGGGATTGGACGTCAGCAGGACCACAACGACGAAGACCGCAGCCCACCCCAGGGCGCGAAGTACTCTGCCGGGAATACCGCTTCCCGTTTCCGCCACCGCACCGAGCTCCCTCCTAAGCTCACGGACGGGGACCCGTCCCCGGGCGAGGTCGCGCATCAACCGCGCCATACCGCGCAGATCGGCAAAGGCTGTCCGTACAACGTCGACGCTTGAGTTGGGATCGTCAGTCCAGTCCACGGGGACCTCGTGGACGCGCAAACCGCAGAGCTCAGCGTCGATCATGAGTTCAGTGTCAAAGAACCAGCGGTCGTCTTTGATGTAGGGGAGGAGCTTGCGTGCGGCGTCGGCCCGGATGGCTTTGAAAGCGCACTGGGCATCGGAGACGTGGGCGCCCATGAGGGTCCGCAGCAGGGCGTTGTAGCTGCGGGAAATGATCTGCCGCTGCGGGCTCAGGTTCGTGTGCGAGGCCGGTGACAGCCGGGTGCCGACAGCGACATCCGAGTGCCCGGAGAGCAGCGGGGCCAGCAAGGGTGCCAAGGCGGAAAGGTCCGCCGGCAGCTCGGCTTCCATGTAGGCCAGGATCGGCGAGGGCGAGTTTTGCCAGACCTGGCGGAGCGCGTTCCCACGGCCTCTGTCCTGGAAACGGACGACGAGAAGTTCGGGCAGTTCCCGGGCCAGACGCTCGGCTATCCGAAGCGTACCGTCCGTACTGGCGTTGTCGGCAACAGTGATCCGGAACGCGTGCGGCAGTGACTCCATGAGGTGGCTGTGCAACCGGCGGAGGTTCGCCTCTAGCCGCGCTTCCTCGTCGCAGACGGGCACGGTGAGGTCCAGGACAGGAACCCGGGCGGGGACGCCCACGCCCGGGTCCTGCGGGTGGTGGACTACGGTCCCTGGATCCGTGATGGTCATGGATCCAGAATGAAGGATCAGATTATGAACGCTTTAGGCGGAAGCTGTGACACTACTGTGAGCCCCGGCAAGCACCTGTGAAAACGAAAGAAGCCGCCCCGGTTCCCGCCATCCGCTCCAGTAAGAACTGAGGCAAACGGCGGAAGCCGGGGCGGCAATCAAACAGCTTGGCTTAGTACCAGTTGTTGGCCAGGTGGAAGGCCAGGGCAGCTGACGGGGATCCGTAGCGTTCCTTGATGTAGTTCAGGCCCCACTTGATCTGGGTCTGGTAGTTGGTCTGCCAGTCAGCGCCGGCAGAAGCCATCTTGCCGGCCGGAAGGGACTGGACAATGCCGTAGGCGCCGCTGGAGGCGTTGGTGGCAGTGGTCTTCCAGTTGGATTCCTTCTCCCACAGCGTGTTCAGTGCCGTCATTTCGGCGGCGCTCCAGCCGTAGCTGCCCAGAATGCTGGCGGCGTAGGCCTTGGCAGCAGCGGGGTCATCCACAGCCTTGGGAGCAGCTGCGGCGGCTGCGGCTTCTGCGGCGGCGGCAGCAGCGGCGTCGGCTGCCTGCTTTGCGGCAGCGTCAGCGGCGG
Source organism: Paenarthrobacter sp. TAF1 (assembly GCF_052113825.1). Classification (NCBI taxonomy): domain Bacteria; kingdom Bacillati; phylum Actinomycetota; class Actinomycetes; order Micrococcales; family Micrococcaceae; genus Paenarthrobacter; species Paenarthrobacter sp. TAF1. The sequence goes on along the minus strand of NZ_JBFRDO010000008.1, from coordinate 94,800 downwards.
CCTTTTCGGCGGCAGCCTTTTCTGCGGCGGCCTGGTCGGCTGCTGCTTGTGCGGCGGCGGCCTGATCGGCAGCGGCTTTGTCGGCGGCAGCCTTGTCAGCGGCAGCCTTTTCGGCGGCGGCTTTGTCAGCTGCGGCCTTGTCGGCGGCAGCCTTCTCAGCTGCGGCCTTCTTGGCTGCTGCGGCTTCCTCGGCGGCCTTGTTGTTGCTGGCCTCGGCGGCGGTCCGGGCTTCGGCCACGCGGCTTGCCTCAGGGAGAGTAAGAGCTGCGTTGGCGGCGGTTCCGAGCGATGCAACGCCCAGTGCAGCGGCGATAACGCCGGCTACTACGGACATGCGTGCACCGGACTTGCCGTCACGGGCTGCCTTCTTGAGGACTGACTGCGACTTGGTCGACGGGTTGTCGTTATGGTCGCGGTGACGCGCGGAAGGGCGCGTCTGATCGTTAAATTCAGACATGTGTGATTACCTCTCAGCGCCTGCGGAGTTAGCTGTCGGGTTCGGATGAGGTCATCCGGCCGCGCATCACGCTGCGGCTTCACCCCAAGGGCAGGCAATAAATGCCTGGGCCCGGAGACTCTGGGTCCCCCGTCTCTGCCTCGGAGAAAGTACGGACTCCGGGAAGTGGCAGAGCTCGGCGCATCCCGGATGTGGGCCAGTTGGGGCGACCCACCCTTTCGACGGTACAGGAGGTTTCCGCAGAAGTCACATTTAGGTAACAGAGATCACGACGACGGTGAGTCGCCTTGCCGGGATCGTTACAGTTGTCCGCCGCTCACGGTTGGAAGCCTCACGGCGAATTCAGTACGACCCGGACGGGAGGTCACTTCGACGCTTCCGCCATGCGCTTCAACTATTGATTCCACGATCGACAGGCCCAGGCCTGACGTTCCTTCCGACCCCGACCGCGCTGCGTCGGCCCGGGCAAAGCGGGAGAAGATCCGGCCTTGGAAATCGTCCGGAATGCCGGGCCCGTTGTCCGTCACGGTCACCACTGCACTGCCGTCAGCCGAGAGCATCACGCCGGTGACAACCGTAGTTCCGGGATCTGTGTGCTTTCTGGCGTTCGAGAGCAGATTGGCCAGCACCTGGTGGAGCTGCGTGGCATCGCCGCGGACGGTGATGGGTTCATCAGGCAACGAGAGCTGCCAAATGTGGTCCGGGGCCATGACCTTCTCGTCGCTCACTGTCTCAACCACAAGCTGGGTCAGGTCCACATCGGTGACCTTGACCGGTTGGCCTTCATCCAGCCGTGCAAGCAACAGGAGGTCCTCCACCAGCGTGGTCATGCGCTCGGACTGGCTTTGGACCCTGGCCAGCGACTTCCTGCCGTCGTCCGTGAAGTTTTCGGTCATCCGCAGCAACTCGGTGTAGCCGCGGATGGCGGTCAGCGGGGTACGCAGTTCATGGGAGGCGTCGGCGACGAACTGCCGCACCTTGGTTTCGCTTTCCTGCCGGGCCTCCAGCGCGCTGGATACGTTGTTCAGCATCTGATTCAGGGCGTAGCCGACGCTGCCTACTTCAGTGCCGGGATGGGAAGCCGACGCCGGGACCCGCACCGCAAGTGCCACCTCGCCGGCGTCGAGAGGGAGGCGTGAAACCTTGGTGGCCACTTCGGAGAGCTGCTCAAGCGGCCGCATGGTTCGCCGGATAATCACCGTGCCAACCAGGCCGATCACCACCAGACCGCCCAGCGATACCAGCACCATGGTCCAGACCAGGGACGCCTCGGCGGTCTGCTTGTCCGCCAGCGGCAGACCGGTCACGATCACGTCGTCGTAGTTTGTTGTCACGGCCACCAGGCGGTAGTCGCCGTTGGACAGGGAACGGTCCACAGGGCGGCTGTCCCGGGGGAGTGTCAGAAGTACCTGCTCGTCGGCGTCCGAAAGGGAGACCCTCTTGCCCTGGGCGTCGATCAGGCCTGAACTCCGAACAGTTGATCCGTCGATCCGGGCGTTCAGCGTCCCGGCGGCCTGGCCGCGGGCCTCCAGCGGATCCGGCCTCCCGGACGGTGCGTTCGGAAAGCTCGACGGCGGCCTACCGAACTCGTTCGCGCGGCTGGAGGCCTGTTGAAGCTGCTGGTCCAGTTGCTTGTTGAACACCGCGTCCATGGAGGCGTAGCTGACGATTCCGACGGCGCTGCAGATTGCCACCAGCAAGGCCATGGCTACCAGCACCAGGCGGGTGCGTAAATGCCAGGTGGAGGGATTGAGCCAGCTGCGCCGGGAGCTCCTGGCAACTCCTGAAAGGGTGCCCAATGCCTAGTCCGCGGGTTTGATGACGTAGCCGGCACCACGGATGGTGTGGATCATGGGTGGGTGGTTCGCTTCGATCTTCTTGCGGAGATATGAAATGTAGAGCTCCACGATGTTGGCCTGGCCGCCGAAGTCGTAGTCCCAGACGCGGTCCAGGATCTGGGCCTTGCTGACGACGCGCTTGGGATTTTCCATGAGGTAGCGCAGGAGTTCGAACTGCGTGGCGGTGAGGGTGATGTCCTCGCCGGCCCTTGTTACCTCCCGGGTGTCCACGTTCAGGGTCAGGTCTCCCACCACCAGTTCGGCGGTGTCCATGGCAGCGACGCCGGAACGCTGGACCAGCCGGTGGAGGCGGAGGAGGACTTCTTCCATGCTGAAAGGCTTGGTGACGTAGTCGTCGCCCCCGGCTGCCAAGCCAACGATGCGGTCCTGGACGGCGTCTTTTGCGGTGAGGAACAGCGCGGGAACTTCAGGGGCGAAGGCGCGGATGCGGTTGAGGACCTCCACGCCGTCGAATCCGGGCAACATGACATCGAGCACCAGCACGTCGGGTCGGAATTCCTTGGCAAGCTTCACCGCCCCGGGACCGTCGGCAGCCACAGCTACGGACCAGCCGGCCATGCGGAGACCCATGCTCATGAGTTCGGCAAGGCTGGGTTCGTCATCCACCACCAGTGCACGGATGGGGGACCCGTCAGGATGGGTGAGCTGGGGAAGGTTGTTGGTCATGGAGTGCGAGGAGGCCATGGGACAACTCTCTGTTCTGCTGGTTTGCCAGCGCTTTGCCGGTCCTGTGAAGACGCTGTGAAGTCAACACTAGCGAGGTGGGACCCGGCCCGGGGTGGCACTTGGTCCTGAAACCGGGGACGATTTCGCCGTCTCTACCAGATTCCGGACAAAAAATTCGAGAAGTTGCCGCCCGACGATTGGACAACAAGTGTTTCAGAACGTGAGATTCCGAATCAGCTGCGATCGCGAACACGAGAGTGCGAATCATGCCCGATCAACCGAAGAAAATTCACTGGAAGGCTAATATTTCTTCCTCGCAGCGAATGAAATGGCGTTCATTTTAGGGGTCCACGGAATTGTGATTTGCAGCACAATAGACCTCTACGTCTCAAAATGTGGACGGTTCGGCGCTTTGTTACTTGCGTGTTGCCATTGTTACGTTGCACACTTCCAATGTGAACAAGAACTCAACAGCACCTGCAGCCGCAGCAACCTGGTCCAGCACACCCGCTGGCCATGATGACCGCTGTTGTCGAATGCAAGCCTAACTTTCCACCCCAAGAAGTTTCAGGCATTCGCCCCCTAGCCCAGCGTTGGGCGCCCCTCCCCAAACTCATTGCGGGGACATTCAGCATTCGAAGCCGCGATGACGGCTATTCACTTTTGAGGTAAGCACTCCATGTCAGTTGCATCTGGATACGTCCACATCTCCGTCCGTAACGCCAACAAGGCCGCGTCGAACGCAGGGCTCCGCCCCGGTTTCGGCAACCGCCCCGGCTACGCCCCCGCCCAGCAAGGCGCCGGCCAGCAGGCTCCCGGGTACGTGCCGCAGGGCTACAACCCCAACTCCTACGGCCAGTTGCGTGCAGTACCTGCCGCCGAGCCGGCACCCATGACTGCGCCCACGCCGGTGATCGCCCAGTCGGACAGGCTGCGCCCCGTCGCCAACGACAACGTGGCCCGCGGTTTCGTGCTCTACATGGGTATTGACGAAGAGACCGCAGCTGCGGCTGGAACCTCCATTGCCAAGTTGGCCCAGGAAATCCGTGCCTACGCGCAGTCCTTGGTGACCGGTGCCGAGAGCTACGCGGCAGTGGCCGTCGCTCCCGCCGGGGCACCCGGGTCCGCGCTCGACGTCGTGCGTTCCACCTTCGGCGACCCCACCGTAGCCTCCCGCCAGCGTGCGGAAGCGGCACGTCCGGCACCGCAACAGGAAGCCCGCCCCTCAGGCGTGCTGATCGATCTTGCCCGTCGCGAAGTGCACCTGGATGGCGAGTCGTTGAACCTGACGTTCAAGGAGTTCGAGCTTCTCAACTACCTCGTCGAAAACGGCACCCGCACCGTGGGCCGCGACGAGCTGCTGGAAGGCCTGTGGCGCAACGCCRAAGAGGTGCCGAACGAGCGCACCATCGACGTCCACATCCGCCGCCTCCGCTCCAAGCTGGGCCGCCTGGCGAACACCGTGCGTACAGTCCGTGGACAGGGTTACCGCTTCTACGAGCACCCCGAGGTCATCGTCTGGGCCGCTCCGGAATACTCGATCTAATCTTTTGACTGCGAAAGCGTCCGCCCTCCAGGGCGGGCGCTTTCGCGTTGTCCGGCCAGTGAGCATGTGCGTTCGCGGGCTATAGGGTTGGGTCTATGAGTGACCATCACATCAAGCGGCTTGTGATCATGCGCCATGCCAAGGCCGACTGGCCCACGGGTGTGCCGGATCATGAGCGTCCACTGGAGGAACGCGGACACCGCGAGGCGCCGCTGGCCGGCAAGTGGTTGCTCGAAAACGGTGTTGTTCCGGACTTCATCCTCTGTTCCTCAGCCCTGAGGACGCGCCAGACCTGTACCTGGGTGTGCGACGAGCTCGGGGAGAAGGCGCCCACGCCCAAACTTGAGGACGGCCTGTATTCCGCCTCGGCCAACCGCATGCTGACGGTCATCAACCACGTGCCGGACACGGTGACAACGCTCATGGTTATCTCGCACATGCCGGGGGTGCAGGATCTCGCCATGCACCTGGCCTCCCGGGATTCGGATCACGACGCCTACATGGATGCCGCCACCCGCTACCCAACCAGCGCGTTGACGGTCATGGAAACGGAAAAGTCCTGGGCTGAGCTCGACGGGCAGGATGCGCGGCTGACGCACTTCACTGTGCCCCGCCACTAGCTGCCGCTATTCAGTCAATTCCTCAGCGGCCACTTCACGCAGCAAGCGGACAACGTGCCGGATGTTGGGGCTGGCCGTCATGGTCTTCCTGTACACGATTCCCACGGATCGCTGCTGGGCAGGCCTGACCACGGGAATGGCCACTACGCCGGGCGGCAGGGTAGGCCTGCCCAGGCGGGGGACCAGTGCAATCGCCACCCCCTGTTCGACCATGGCGATGTGGGTAGAGAAATCGGGATCGTAAACGCGAATGTCCGGGACGCGGCCCAGTCCGGCGAAGATCTGCAAAAGAGCCTCATTGCAGATGGCTCCTGCCGGGGTGCTGATCCACGTCTCGTCCAGCAGGTCTTCACGCTCGACGGCGGTACGCGCCGCAAGCGGGTGCGTGCTATTGACCAGGACATCGGCCTGGTCGATGCAGAGGTCCTCGTGCACGACGTTTTCCGGTATCACCAGCGGAACGGAGTTCCAGTTGTGGACTACCGCCAGTTCGGCTTCGCCCGATGCCACCCGCTGCACGGCTTCCCGGGGATCCTCCGCCAGGACGGTAATGTCCAGCGCGGAATGTGCGGCCGCCATTCGTCCGAGGACCGGTCCTACCAGGCCCCGGCAGGCCGTGGAGAAAGCCACCAACCGCAGCAGCCCAGACGGTTTGGCGGGATCGGCGAGGAGGGTTGCCTGGAGTTCCTCAAGTTCGCCCATGATCCGCCGGCCGTACCCTGCCAGCGCCAGCCCCCGCTCAGTCAGCAGCACTCCACGGCCGTTCCGCTCCAGGACGGCCACGCCTGTCTGCTTCTCCAATTTCTTGATCTGCTGGGAAACCGCTGAGGGGCTGTAGCCCATGACGTCCGAGGCGGCCACTACGGAACCGTGCTGTTCCACGGCGACCAATGCGCGCAAAGCCGAGATATCGATCATGAAGCAAATCTACTTGGTTTGTTGCTGAATTCAACGCTGGTGCTTCAAGGAAAAGGGCGTCAGAGTGTACTTGTGAACCTTCGCCACTCCTTCCTTGCCGTGCTTGTCGCCGTCCTCTGGGGCATCAACTTCGTCGCAATCGACCTCGGACTCCACACGAACGGCCGGGACGTCCCGCCGCTGCTCTTCGTGGCCATGCGCTTCCTCCTGGTGGTCTTTCCTTTCATCTTCTTCATCCGGAAACCGGACGTCAGCTGGAAGGCGATTATCGGCGTCGGGCTCTTCATGAGTGCCGGGCAGTTCGGTCTGCTGTACCTCGGCATGGCGCTGGGGATGCCTGCAGGCCTGGCGTCCCTGGTACTGCAGGCGCAGGTGCTGTTTACGGTGCTGCTCGCCGCGCGTTTCCTCGGCGAGAAGCCAAGCCGGAGGCAACTGGTCGGCGTGGCGCTCGGTATCGCAGGCCTGGCCGTCGTGGCGCTGGGACGCAGTGCCGTGGCGCCCGTGCTGCCGCTCATGATTGTGCTCGCGGCGGCATTGTCCTGGGCCGTGGGGAATGTGGTGGCGCGTCATTCCAAAGCTGCATCGGGCCTGGGGCTGGTGGTGTGGTCTGGCGCTGTGGTGCCGCTGCCGTTGGCCGGGTTGTCGCTGCTGGTGGACGGGCCCGGGGTCGTGTGGGGCACGCTCACGGATCTGCAGCCGGCCACCGTCCTGAGCGCGGTCTACACGGCGGTGTTTGCCTCGTTGGTGGGTTACGGCATCTGGAACCGGCTGTTGTCGCTGTACCCGAGCTCCGACGTCGTGCCTTTTACGCTGCTGGTTCCGGTGGTGGGCATGACGGCTGCGTGGCTGGTCCTGAACGAAATTCCCACGCCCACCGAAGTCATGGGTGGCCTGATCCTGCTGCTCGGCGTTGCGACGGCGGTGCTGGGAATCCCAAGGAAACGCCCGGATGTTCCCGTTGTGGGGCCCGCTCTGCGCGTCTAAACCTGGCGTAAGCGCGTAGAGCGGGCCTCGCAACGCAGGGGCGTTAGCGTTTGGGCGCTGCCTTGCGTTGGTTTGGAGCGTTCGACGCCGGCCGCTTGGCTGCCGTGGTCGGCGTCCGGGATGGTGAGGGGCGCTTAGGGGCAGCCGGCTTTGCAGTGCCCGCGGGGCGTTGGGCCGGCGCAACCGGACGCTTGGACTGCGTCGCCTTGCGGGAAGTTGGCGTGCGCGCTGCCGGCCGTTTCCTTGCCGCAGGGACGGGCCGTTTCGCGGGAGCTGCAGCCCGCGAACCAAACGAAGGCACCACGGCTCCGAGGAACATGACGGCCAGTGTTCCCACCCCGGCGGCCACCGCTAAGTAGAAATAGATGTCAGAGTCCTTGGTGCTCACCGCACTGCCCAAAGCGTTGGCATCCTGGGTGAACGCGATGCCCCACATCCGCAGGAAGGCGATGCTGCAGCCGATGAACAGGCTCGTTCCGATGGCGCCGAGCAGGATCACAAAGTACCGCCGCCGGTTGAAGACCTGGACCAGGGACGCCAGGTAGCAGAGCAGCACGCTGCCCAGGAACAGGTACAGCACCAATTCCTCGAGCACGACGGCTGCCATGACCAAGAGTCCCAGGGACACAAAGGCGGCCACCACCGCAAGCTTCCCGCTGTTCCCCATGTGACGCATGAGGTTAATCATCGCCGACCATGTGGCCGCGCCACGCCGTCGTACATTGCAGTTGCATACCGTTGCGGGGCCTGCTGAGCAGCCTATGAGCGCGTCATGCCACGCAGACCGGGCCTCACAACGTGCCTGAAGCTACTTGATCACGTAGCCGTGCATGATGGTCATCACTGCGGCCACGCTTTGCTCGCGGGTCCGCTCCGGATTGTACGTTTGCCGGTCCAGGCCCACCACGAAGATGGCCCCGAAGATGGCTGCTTCCAGGCTGCCTCGGACAATGCTCTGGTCAACCTTGTAGCCGGCGGCGACGCGCTCAACTGCGGAACCGATCACGGCCAGCAGCTCTGCGCGGAGTTCGGTGAACACAGCGCTCCACTCGCCGGGTGTCCGCCAGTTTTCGCTGACCCACAGCCGGGCGAAGGACGGGTAGTCGTCCATGAATTCCATGGCCTGTGCCACCATGTTCTTCATGGATTCCAGCGGATCACTGCTTTGCCCCTGGACGTCCTGGAGCCTAACCAGCATGATGTCCACGCCGTGCCGCAGGAGCTGCGCGATCAGGTCCGACTTGCTGCCGAAGTTGTAATACACAGTCCCCTTGGACACTCCTGCGGCGGCCGCGATCTCGTCAACCGTCACTCCCGCTGCACCACGTTCGCCGATCAGCTCCATGGACGCTTCGAACAGGCGCTGCTTGGTGGCGTTGGTGCGACCCGGGCGCAGTTTCTTTCCGGTATCGCCGGAATCGGATGGCTGGGTGGTGCTCATACTGCGATCTCCGGCTTCAGGGTCTTCAGAGTCCACATCTTGTGCTTGCGGACTGCCAGCGTGGACAGCGCCGCTCCGAGCAAAGTGTATCCAAGCAGGCCCAGAACCGTCGGCCAGATCATGCTGAGTTCACCGCCATAGATCAGGTGCCGCATGCCAGTGACGACGTAACCCATGGGCAGGACCTCGTGCACCACATGAAGCGGCATGGGGGTGGTCTGCCAGGGGAAGGTACCACCGGAGGAGACCAGCTGCAGGACCAGCAGGATCAGCACAACGAACTTGCCGGGCGTACCCATCAGCGCCACGATGCCCTGGATGATGGCACTGAACGCCATCACCGCGGCCAGCATGAACAGCCACATGCCGATCGGATGGGCCGGATTCAAGCCAAGTCCGAGGTCCACCACCAGGGTGAGGATGGTGGCCTGCAGCACCGAGACCACGAAGAACGGCAGCCAGCCTCCGACGGCGATTTTCCAGGCGGGGGCGTTCGACGCCAGGGCCCGCTGGGTGATTGGCCGCATGGCCTGGACCAGCATGAAGACACCGATCCACAGGGCCAAGGTCAGGAAGAAGGGCGCCAATCCAGCGCCGTAGGAACCTGCCTTCGCCTGGGAGACGTTGTTAACCGAAACGGGGTCGGCGATGACCTTGGAGACGTTGCTCTTTTGTTCATCGTTCGGGTTGGGGATCTCACCCGCACCCTTGGCGAGCTCCGTGGCCAGCGTGTGCGAGCCATCGGAAGCGGTCACTGCACCACTGGCAAGTTGTCCCGCGCCGTCGTCCAGTTGGCGGGCGCCGTCGTCGAGCTTTACTGCGCCGTCCAAAGCGGTCTGCTGGCCGGCGGCCAGGGTTGCTGCGCCGGAATTCAGCTGCCCGGCACCGGCCGCAGCCTGCGAGATGGCATCGGTCAGCGTCGGCGTGGCGCCGGCAAGCTTCTGGGCGCCTGCGCTCACTGCTGCCGAACCGTCCGAGAGCTGCTGGATCTTGGCCGCATCACCGGAGATCTTCGCCTTGGCATCGGTGACCGGGCTGGATGCTGCGGCGGCATCGAAATCTGCCAGGACCTTATCGGCCTGCTCCTGTGTCAGCACGCCCGCCGTGACGAGCCGTGCGTTCGACTCCACGACGCGGTTGCGCAGGCCCTTGTCGGCGGCGTCCAACTGTCCGACGACCTCCTGGACCTTGGCGTTCAGCTCCGCATTTCCAGCGGCCACCTGGGCTGCACCGTCCGCGAGTTTCTGCGAATCGGCAGGCAAAGTGGCCGTTTTGTTCTTCAATTCCGTGAGGCCGGAACTCAGCTGGCCGGCACCCGTGTTCAGTTGCACAGCGCCATCCCGCAGCTGGGTTTGGCCGGACACGAGCTGATCCGCACCGGTGACCAGCTGGCCGGTGCCCGTGTGGAGGGTCGCGGCGCCGTCGCTGAGTTTTCCGACGCCCGTGGCCAGCTCGGACGCGCCGTCGGCTGCCTTCACGATCGACGCGTGAATGGTGCCGAAACCGGTGAGGAGCTGGTTGGCCGTTTCCTCGCCTACTTCCTTGGCCACCGTCGAGTGCACGGCAGTGGTGAGTTTGTCCACGATGGTGCTCAGGAGGTAGTTGTTGGCGTCGTTGGTGGTGACATGGAGCATGGCCTGGTTTGCGGCGTCGAAGCTGCCGGGCGAGACCAGGTTTGCTGAGAAATCCTTGGGGATACGCAATGCGAAGGCGTATTCGCCCGTCCGGACGCCGGCGTCGGCTTCTTCCGCGCTGGAGACCTGCTTCCAGTTGAAGACATGGCCTTCTTCCAGGCTGTCGGCCACCTTCTTGCCGGCCTGCAGCTCGGTGCCGTCCTTCGACGTCGCTCCGGTATCTTCGACCACCAAGGCAGCGTCGATCTGGTTCAGGTTGCCGTACGGATCCCAGTTCGCGTACAGGTACACGGCGCCGTACAGCAACGGAACCATGGTCAGGGCGAGGATGGTCAGCTTGGGCAGGAGCCCGCCGGTCATGCGCTTGAGTTCGGAGCGGGCAAGCCGCAGAACAGTCACTTTGCAGTCCTTTGGAGGTTTTCGGTTTCAGGTTCTTCGGTCACGTCCGGCGTTGCGCCGGCGGCGTGCTTGGCTTTGGGTTCGACGGCCGGTTCGACGACGGCGGCTGGCTCGGCCGGTGCCGGCGCGGGCTCCGCTTCCGGTTCAGGGGGATGGGTCACTGAGTTGCCGATCACGGCTGCGGCGCCCGTCCAGTTGTCCGGGAGGGCACCGACGACGGCGACGACGGCAAGCGGCCGCCCGGCGTCGGCCGCCAATGCCTGGAGCCGGGGCAACCAGGTCTCAGGATCCGCGCTGTGTCGGTCGGGGGAGTCGATGACCAGGAGGTCCGTGGCAGGGTCTGCCAGGGCGAGGGCCGTCAGCAGTTCAAGGCGTCGGCCGGCGGGAAGTTGTTCGATCCAGAGGCCGGCGATGTCCTCGAAGCTGTTCACTTTGAGCCAGGGTTTGCTCAGCAGCGCACCGCGGTAGCGTCGCGGGATAAGGGAAAGGTCTTCGGTGACGAGGTCGCGGACGCTGAGGTGCTGCTCCGGTTCGTTGACTCCGGGGGAGTCCACCAGGGCGCTGGCAAGCCTGATCTTCTTTGTTTTGGTGGTGTTGTCCCAGCTGAGGACGCCGTTGCTGGGCTTCATGCGGCCGCTCAGGGCCAAAGCGAGGGCGGTCCGCTGGTCCTGGCCTTCCCCTGCAACCAGGAGGAGTTCGCCGCGGTGCACCTGGAGCGAGGTTGCCGGGAGGAGATCGTCCCGGCGGCCGTTGATCTGGAGTTGCTGTACGGACAGCACAATGAAGCCTTTCGCAGAACTGTTGTCTGCTGAAAGTCTAACTGAACTGACTGGTCAGTTCAAATAAGAATCAGAGGCCATACTTTTCCATAAGCCGCAGCCATACCTCGCTGATGGTCGGATACGACGGAACCGCATGCCAGAGCCGGTCAAGCGGCACCTCCCCAACGATGGCGATCGTCGCCGAATGGAGGAGTTCGGCGACGCCGGGACCTGCGAACGTCGCTCCCAGGATCACCTTCCTGTCCTCATCCACCACAATCTGGGCCCACCCCTTGTAGTCCGGGGAGTACAACTGTGAGCCGCTGACGTTGATGGGAAGTTCTACCCCCGTAACGTTCTTGCCCTGCAGGAGTGCCTGCTCAAGGCCCTGACCCACGGACGCAACCTCGGGGTCGGTGAAGACGACGCTGGGCACCGCGTGATCATTGGCGGTATGCGCCCAGGGGCTCCAAGGCTGCGGGCTGCCTTTCAGTTCGCCCTTGGCCCGGGCCACAATGGCGTCCCCTGTTGCCCTCGCTTCGTATTTGCCTTGGTGTGTCAGGAGCACCTTTCCGGCAGCGTCTCCGGCGGCATAGAGCCACGGTCCGTTGCTTTCGCCGCCGGATGGGCCCTCGACGAGCCCGCTGGCATCCGTCGTGAGCCGGAGCGCTTTGCCGTCCCGGGCTTCAAGGCCAACGCTTTCCAAGCCCAGATTGGCCAGGGCGGGATGCCGTCCTGAGGCGACAAGCAGCTGGTCGGCGACGAGTGTTTTGCCGTCGAGCGCCACGGTGATGGAACCGTCGTCGTTCTTCTCCACCTTGTGGACGTCGCTATGGAGGTGGACCGCGACGCCATCGGCGCGAAGGCCGGCCAGGACCAGGTTCGCTGCTTCCTCCGCGTAGCTGCTCAGCAGCCGCCCCCGCGCCACCAGCGTGACGTTGGAACCCAAGCGGGCGAATGCCTGGGCCAGTTCGACGCCGGCCACGCCACCGCCGAGGACGACGAACCGCTTCGGAACTTCCTTGGCTGCTGTGGCCTCCCTGGTGGTCCAGAAGGGTACGTCCTGCAGGCCTTCGATACCCGGGACGGTGGGCTTCGAGCCGGTGGCGACCACTACGGCGTGGTGTGCCTTGAGGGCGTAGCTGTTGCCGTCAAGCCCATCCACGTGAACCTCGCGGTGGCCGGTTATCCGGCCGCGCCCGCGAATCAGGTCAATGCCGGCGCTGTCCAGCCATTCAACCTGGCTGCCATCCTGCCAGTTGTTGGTGAACCAGTCCCGGTGCTTCAAAGCTGCGTTGGCATCAATAGTTCCGGTAACGGCCTCCGTCGCACCCGGAATTCCCTGGGCGGCATGGAGGACGCTGCCGGGGCGGAGAAGTGCCTTGGAGGGGATGCAGGCCCAGTACGAGCATTCGCCGCCAACCAATTCGCTTTCAATGATCACTGCCGAGAGGCCGCCCCGAACCACCCGGTCCGCCACGTTTTCCCCAACGGCGCCTGCGCCGATCACTATTACGTCGTATTCGCGGGAGCTCTCGGCAGTCATGGGGAAAGCCTACAACCGCTCCGCTGGCGTTGTGAGGGCAGGAGTTTTGCATTGTCCATATTTTGATATCCATATCTCAAAATATGGATTGATTGATTAGGCTGCCGAACATGAACGAACACCTGAGGCCGTTTGTTGATTGGAAGTGGTGTGCGGGGCGCCGTGAGGGCATCGTCCTGGCGGACACCCGATGGTATCTCGACGGCTCGTCCGGGAGGGACGAGTACTTGCGCGGGCATCTCCCTGGCGCGGTGTTCATCGATCTGGACCGCTGGCTATCCGGTCCGGCGTCCCCTGAGACCGGGCGAAACCCGCTGCCCGATCCCGAAGTGTTCGCCGAGGGGATGCGGGCCGCCGGTATCAATGACGCGGACACAGTAGTTGCCTACGACGACGCCGGTGGAGTCATCGCGGCCAGGCTCGTGTGGATGCTCAGGTCGACGGGGCACAAGGCAGCGGTCCTGCAGGGAGGGATGGACTCCCATCCAGGCCGACTCACCGATGAAACCGCGCCAAGGCCGCGAGGGAACTTCACGGCCCGGGCATGGCCGGCGGGCCATCTCGCCGACATCTCGGACGCTGCTTCCGGGAGGTACGTGACGGTGGATGCCAGGAACCGTGACCGTTTCGAGGGCAAACAGGACCCCATCGATCCTCGTCCGGGCCACATACCCGGAGCCGTCAACGTCCCTTGCCGCGGCAACCTCGACCCTTCCGGGCAGTTGCTGCCCGAACTCCGGATCCGTGCGAACTTCGAACGGGCAGGCATAAAGTCCGCAGACAACACCATTTCCTACTGCGGCTCCGGGGTGACTGCCTGCCACAACCTGCTGATGATGGAGCACCTGGGAATGGGCCGCGGCAAGCTGTTTGTCGGCGGGTGGTCCCAGTACGGACAGGCGCTGGATAGGCCGGTGGAGACGTCCTGGGGACAGGTTCGTGGAGATTCTGCTGGATCATCGCCGTCCCGAGCGGGGTAACCCACGCCATGTGGGGCACACACAGGGTGGGTCCACGGAATGATCCAGCAGAAAATGCAGCTACGCGTGCATCGCACCCTTGAACCAGCCCGTGATGCTGGCCGGGTGGGTGATGGCGGTCCCGACAACCACGGCGAAGGCGCCGGCGTCGAGGGCTTGGCGGGCCTGGGTGGGGGTGTGGATGCGGCCCTCGGCTATCAAGGGCTTTCCCAAGCCGGCAGAAGCGATCCGTTCCAGGAGCTCCAGGTCCGGCCCGTCGGTTTTGGGGCGCTCGCCGGTGTAGCCGGCCAAGGTGGTCCCGATCAGGTCCGCGCCCGCCTCAACGGCGGCGACGGCGTCGTCGAACGAACCGCAATCAGCCATGACCAAAGCATGGGATTCCGCATGGATTCCGGCGACGGTCCCGGCGAGGGAAAGCCCATCCGGTCGGGAACGCCGTGTCCCGTCAATGGCTACAACGTGTGCACCGGCATTGGCCACAGCGAGGGCGTGCCGCAGTGTGGGAGTGATGAAGACACCGTCGTGGCCGTCCTTCCACAGGCCAATGACAGGGACCTCGACGGCGGTGCGCGTGAACTGCACGTCGGCCAACCCCTGGACACGGATCGCCGCAGCCCCGCCGATCACGGCCGAAGCGGCCACCTGCCCGGTGGTCCGGGGATCGCGCATGGGCTCGCCCGGGTAGGCCTGGCAGGAGACGATCAGTTGGGCACGGAGGCCTTCGAGGCCTGCTGGAGTGAGGATCAAGATGTCTTCCTTACTGAAGGACGAATTTCGCAGCACCAACAATGGCAGCGCTGTTGCCGAGGGTTGCCCGGACTACCGGCACGGAAAGCAGCGGCGAGAGCAGTTCCCGGCGCAAGGCAATCTCCATGGGTTTCCACCAGAGGCCGCCCGCGTCGGCAAGGCCGCCGGAGACCACGACGGTTTCAGGGTCCAGGATATTAATGAGGCCACCGACGGCTTGCCCGGCGGCGGCAGCGCCGAGTTCAACGGCTCGGGCCGCGGCGAGAGTGCTCGCGGTGGCTGCGTCGGCGTTGCTGTCAGGTTCGGCCAGCGCGAACACGCCACGGGTGTCAGCGGCATCCAGGGCAGAACCCCCCAAGCGGAGGTAGGACTCGTGGATGGCAGGTCCGGAAGCGATCGCCTCCACGTGCCCGGCAGAGCCACAGACGCAGGCCAGGGGAACGCCGTCGAACGTGGCGTAAGGCGAAGCGAAGTGCCCTACATGCCCGCCGACAAACCGGTAGCCAAGAACAGGGGTGCCGTCCAGGACAAAGCTGCCTCCGACGCCGGTCCCGAAGGCCACCATGAGGGAACTCGACGATCCCGCGGCGGCACCCAGCCAGGCTTCGCCGAGGGCATGGGCGTGGACGTCGTTGACGGCACGCACGTCCAGGCCGAGGCGCGCCGACAGGCCGGCGGCCAGCGCCGTCCCGGCCCAGCCGAGGATGGCATCCGTTGCCGACACCACGGTCCCGGAAGCGGCGTCGATAACCCCTGCGGAGCCCACACCGACGCCGGACACGGTATGTCCAGCGTCGGCAGCGCGCTCCACCAAGCCCGCGATCAGCGCAGAGGTGGCGTCGAGGATCGCTTCACCACCTGCCCGGTTCAACGTCGGAATAGTCTCCGACATCAGCACAACACCAGCGGAGTCAACAACCCCGGCAGCGGTTTTGGTGCCGCCGAGGTCAACGCCGATCACGTGGGTCGCTTGGGCTAGGGGAGCGGTCATGAATGCTTAGACCAGCCCGTTCCGTTCAAGGATTTCGCGGATCGCAGCAGTCTCGGATTCATTCAGGGACAGCATGGGCGAGCTCATGGTGTTGGACTCGATCACGCCCATCACCTGCAGCGCGGTCTTGAAGGCACCCAGGCCGGCGGCACCGCCGGAGACGCGTCCGTTGGGGGTGTAGACGATCTCGAAGACGTCGGCCAAGCGGTCCTGCTCGCGGGCCGCACCTGCCCAGTCGCCTGCTTGCGCGGCGTCGAACAGGCGGCGGTAGCCTGCCGGGTCGACGTTGCCCAGGCCCGGAACAACGCCCTGCGCGCCGCCCAGGAGGGCGCCGTCCACCACAACTTCGTGACCGGTGAAGATGTCGAAGTCGGGGATGTCCTTGGCTGCGAGGAGCAGCTGGCGGAAGGAAACGTCGTCGCCCGAGGAATCCTTGACACCGGCAATGACGCCGTCACGGCCGAGGCGGACCAGGAGGTCTGTGGGCAGCTTGAAATGCGTGCGGACCGGGACGTCGTAAGCGAAAATCGGCTTGTCGATGGCGGCGTGGATGCTGCGGAAGTGCGTTTCGGTTTCCGCTGCGTTGCCGATTGCGTAGTACATGGAGGTGACTACGATCGCGTCAGCGCCCAGGTCAACCACCTTGCGCGCTTCTTCGATCACGCGGTTGGTGGTCTGCTCGTTGGCGCCCACGATCAGCGGAACCGCGCCGGCGTTGGCGTCGGCGATGGTGGAGACCACCAGCTCACGCTCGTCGTTGCTGAGGTACGGGACTTCGCCGGAGGAGCCCAGGACGAAGAGGCCGGACACACCGCCGTCGATCAGGTGCTTGGTGACGTTCTTCAGCGACGCGGTGTCGATGCTGCCGTCAGCGTGGCGGGGGGTGATGACCGGGGGGATGACGCCCTGGAACTGAGTGGACACAGAATTCTCCGTTGTTTGTAACTTGTGAAGGGAAAAACTAGATGTGAAGCAGGCTCGGCGCGGCGCCCAGCAGCTTCTTGGTGTAGTCGTTGCTCGGGTTGTCGAAGACCTGCGCGGCTGTGCCCTGTTCGACGATCTTGCCGAAGTACATGACGCAGATGCGGTCCGAGACGTACCGGACGGTTTGGATGTCGTGCGAAATGAACACCATGCCGAGGTTCAGCTGGGTCTTCAGGTCGGACAGCAGGTTCAGGACCTGCGCACGGACTGAAACGTCCAAGGCCGACGTCGGCTCATCCGCCACGATGATGTCCGGGTCCAGGGCCAGTGCGCGGGCGATCGCCACACGCTGGCGCTGGCCGCCGGAAACCTGCGACGGCGTTACTTCGGCCGCCGATTGCGGCAAGCCAACCAGCGCCAACAGTTCCTTGACCTTGGCGGCGCGTGATGACGCGTTACCGATGCCGTGGATCTGCAAAGGATCCGTGAGGATGTCCTGGATGGTCATGCGCGGGTTCAGTGCCGTTGCCGGGTCCTGGAAGACCACGGAGACGGAGCGGCCGAACTGCTTGCGCATGGCGGCGTTCCGTTTGATGGCAGGCTTTCCGTGGAACATGACCTGGCCCGACGTCGGCGGCTGCAGTCCCACGAGCACTGACGCGAGCGTGGACTTGCCGCAGCCGGACTCTCCGACGATGCCCACGGTTTCGCCGCGGCTGATGGTGAAGTCCACGCCGTCCACGGCTTTGACGATGTTCGGCCGGAACAGGCCACCGGTCCGTGCGTGGTGGTAGACCTTGACGTCCTTGAGTTCGATGACCGGCTTGCCGGTTGACTCGCTCATTTCGCGTCCTCCTTCAAGTGGCTGGCCCAGTAGTGGTCGGCATCGTCACCGTTTGCGGAGTCAACCGAAGAAACCGTGGTGAGGACCAGCTTCTGGTGGGGATCGGCGTCGGGTCGCAGTGAGCGGGCCGCGAAGCGGTCGCCCGTTGCGAAGTCCCGGGGCGACGGGACGGTGCCGGGAATCTGGTGCAGCCGGACGGCGTCGGCTTCGATGGAAAGGACGGCGCCCAGCAGACCCCGGGTGTACTCGTGTTTGGGGTTTTGCAGGAGTTCGGAGGCTCGTGCGGATTCCACCACCTGGCCGGCGTACATGACGGTGATGCGATGCGCCAAGGAAGCCACCAGCGCGAGGTCGTGGCTGACGAATACCATCGCGAAGCCGAGCTGTTCGCGCAGTTCGTTGAGGAGATCCACAACCTGCTTCTGGACGGTCACATCCAAGGCTGTCGTGGGCTCGTCGGCAACCACGATCTTCGGCGAACGGGACAGGGCCATGGCGATCAGCACACGCTGACGCTGGCCGCCGGAGAGCTCGTGCGGGTAGCTGGCGAGGGTCCGGACAGGGTCCAGCTTCACCATTTCAAGGAGCTCGGTGGGCGTCTTCCGTCCGCCGCGTTTGGTGAGCTGCTCCAGCTGGTCCTTGATCTTCATGGACGGGTTCAGGGAGCTCAGGGCGTCCTGGTAGACCATGGCAATCTGCTCACCGCGGAGGCCCTCGTACGCCTTGGGATTGCTGTGCTGCGTCTTGGCGTCCAGGAGTTCCTTACCGTCGAACATGATGGAACCGGTGACCTGGGCTGTTTTGGGAAGAAGGCCCATGACGGCCAGCGAGGTGATGGACTTGCCGCAACCGGATTCGCCCACCAGGCCCATCGTTTCGCCTTCGCGGACGGTGAAGGACACGTTGTCCACGATCGCGATGTCGCCGAAGCGGCCCGGGAAACGGATGGACAGGTTCTTCACCTCAAGGACGTTGCGTGCGCCGGCCGCAACCTGGGGGAGGCGGTCGGTGCGCTTCGCTTCGATGGCTGCCAGGAGTTCCAGCTCACGGTCCAGCAGGAGGTGTGGGTTCGCGGCAGCGAGTCGGACGTCGGTGAGCACGGCTGAAGTGGCCACATCAGAAGCGGATCCGTCACCGGAAGCCGCAAGGACGCCGTCGAGCTCATGTTCCTCAACCACCGAAGGCTGGGCAACTGAGGTTGCCACCTCAGTGTCAACGGCCACAACTGCGGCGGATCCGTCGTCGTCCTTTACTACGGGCGCACGGCGGAGTTTCGGGTTCACCATGGCGTCCGTGAGGCCCTCGGCGAGGATGTTCAGGGACAGAACTGTCAGGAGGATGGTCAGGCCGGCGAAGGTGGTGGCCCACCAGCCGCCGGACAGCACCAGATTGCGTCCATAGGAGATCACGTTGCCCCAGGACGGGGCGGGATCCTGCACGCCGGCGCCGAGGAAGGACAGGGAAGCCTCCAGGATGATGGCGTCTGCCACCATGACCGTAGCGAACACCAGCACCGGAGCGGCGGTGTTGCGGACGATGTGCTTGACCAGGATGTAGAAGCGTCCGGCACCGATCACCCGTTCGGCTCGGACGTAGTCTTCGCCGTACTGTGCCAGCACGTTGGCGCGGACCACGCGGGCCAACTGCGGGGTGTAGATGATGGCGATCGCGATGATGATGGTCGGGACCGAGTTGCCGAATGCTGCCAGCAGCACGGCGGCCAGGGCGATGCCCGGGAACGCCATGAGGATGTCCATGAGCCGCATGATGATTTCATTCACGGACTTGCTGGAGGTCGCTGCGAAGGAGCCCAGGAGTGCGCCGGCGAGGATGGCCAGGGCCACCGCACCGAGGCCGATCATCAGCGACGATTGTGCGCCGAACAGGAGCCGGGAGAAGATGTCTCGGCCCAAACGGTCGGTACCGAAGAAGTGCTCGGCGCCGGGCGGTGTGGCTGGAATGAAGGTTTCCAGCGGATCGTGCGGGGCAATGACCGGCGAGAAGACCGCGGCCAGGACAATCACGATGAGGAAGAGCAGGGCGATACGGGAGCCCCAGGGCAGGGCCTTGAAACGAATGCCCGGGGCACTTAGCCGTTCTGCGAGCTTGCTGCGCATGAGCTATACCGTCCTGATTCGGGGGTTGATGAGCAGGTAAAGAAGGTCCACCACGATGTTCACCAGAACGAAGGTGACGGAGATGGTGAGCACCACGCCCTGGACCAGGTTGACGTCCAGGTTGGTGATGCCGTTGAGGATCAGCTGGCCCATGCCGGGCAGGGCGAAGATCATTTCAATCACGACGGCGCCGCCCAGCAGGTAGCCGACGCGCAGTCCCAGCACGGTCACCGGGGTGACGAGTGCGTTGCGGAGGACGTTCTTGGAGACGACCTCACGGTAGGGGACACCATTGCCGATGGCGGTTCGGACGTAGTCGCGGTCCAGTTCTTCCACCATCGAGGTGCGGACCACGCGTATCAGCGAGGCGGACACGGGAATGCCGAGCGCGAGGGCCGGGAGGGCCATCGAGTTGAGCCAACCGCCGAAGCCGGATTCCGGCGTCGCAATTCCGCCCGAGGGGAACATCGGGTTCTCGCCGAGCGCGAACCACTGGATGAGCAGGATGCCCAACCAGAACGACGGCGTGGCGATCGCGGCGATGGAGAAGACGCGGACCAACTGGTCCTGCCACTTGTCGCGGTAGAGCGCGCCGAGGATGCCGAACGCCAGCGAAAGCACGATGGCGATGAGGACGCCCAGGAAAGTGAGCTGGAGCGTCAGTGGGAAAGCCGAGCCGATCATGGAAGCCACGGACTTGGCCGGCGGGGTGGTGGTGCCAAGGTCGAACTGCAGGAGCTTGCCGAGGAATCGGAAGTACTGCAGGACCAGGGGATCGTTGAGGCCATTGTCCTGGCGGTACTGCTGCTTCGCTTCTTCGCTGGCGCCGTCACCGAGGGCGGAGCTTGCCTGGTCTCCGGGAGCGGCCTGCAGGACGAGGAAGACGAGCAACGTGATGCCCAGGATCATCAATGGCAATGCTGCAAGCCTGCGGCCAAGCAGACGCAATATCGTGACCAATTTGTTCTCCGGTTGGTTGGTGGTGCTGGTTGCGGGGCCTGCTCTGCGGGCTCTGTGGGGGTTTTAGGCCGCAGAGCAGGCCCCGCAACGCGAGGGGTGCTTAGGCCGTGCGTCCGACGTCGATGAAGGACAGGCCGGTGGTGGGCAGAGGATGGAAGCCGTTGAGCTTCTTCTCGTCCCAGGCGCTGGGGAGCTGGCGGTGGAAGACCGGGTACAGGGGGACTTCGTCCGAGACCATGTCCACGATTTCGCCCACGATCTTCTTGGCTGCATCACCGGAGGCCTGGGAGCCCTTGTCCATGAGGTCCTGGAGTTTGGTGCGTTCCGGGGTGGTCCAGAACGCGCGCTTGTCCATCCAGGTTGCGCCGGAGTAGAACCAGCTCAGGAGGAGGTCCGCGTCGTTGCCGAAGACTGAGGGGTCGCCGGGTGCTGCGACCACGGAGTAGTCGCCCTTGCCCACGCGGTCGCTGTACAAAGCACCGGACTGGAGGCTCTTGACCGTCACCTTGACACCGGGGATCTTGTTCCAGGATTCGAGGATCAGTGGGGCCACATCCTTGACCCAGGCGGTGTCCGTGGTGAGCAGCTCGAATTCCAGGTTGGTGACGCCGGCCTGCTTCAGGAGGTCCGCGGCCTTGGAGGTATCAAAGCCATAGACGTTCTTGGCCTTGACGTAATCCGGGTGGCCTTCCTGGAAGTAGGACGTGGCTGCCTTGGCGTTGCCGAACAGTGCCTTCTTGATGATGGCTTCCTTGTCCAAGCCGTAGTGCAGGGCCTGGCGGACCAGCTTGTTGTCGAACGGTGCTTTGGCGCAGTTGAACATGAGGAACAGCAGGCCGAAGGACTGGACGGATTCGACCTTCACTTTGGACTTCAAACCGTCGACATCCAGGTACGGAACGTCCTCGATTGCCTGGACGCGGCCGGACTGGACGGCGGTGACGCGTGCTGCTGCATCGGAAAGGAGAAGCCAGGTCATGCCCTTTGCCAGGGCGGGCTTGGGGCCGTTGTAGTCGGCAAATGCCTCGAAGACGATCTTGTCGTCCTTGACGGCGGAGACCAGCTTGTAGGGGCCCGAGCCCACCGGCTTGGCGTCGAAGGCCTTCAGGTCGGTGGCGAGGGCCTTGGGGACTATCTTCACTACGGAGATGCGTGGACCGAAGCCCGGGAAAGCGTACTTGAGCGTGAATTCAACCGTCTTCTCATCCAGCGGCTTCACTGCCTGGATGAAGGGGATGAACTGGGAGAAGAGGGACTTGTTCGCCGGGTCCATGACGCGGGTGAAGGAGAAGGCAACGTCTTCGGTGGTGACGGGGGAGCCGTCGTGGAACTTCGCGCCGTCGCGGATGGTCACCTGGTAGGTGGTGTCGTTGACCTTCTTCGGGTCCGCTGCCGCCAGGGCGTTGTACGGCTGGCGGGTAGCCGGGTGCAGCTCGATGAGCCCTTCGAAGATGTGCAGGTTGGCTGCCATCGGGGTCGCACCCGAGGAGCTCAGGGGGTCGAAGCCTGTGGAGAGTGCATAGGAAATGCCTGCCTCGATGATGAGGTCCTTGTTCACTGCAGCTGTGTTCGTTGCGTTGCCGGTCGTGGTGCTGGCAGCGCCGCCGCACGCAGAAAGGGTTGCCGTGAAGGCGGCTGCTGCACCAACTGCGCCGCTCAGCTTCAGGAAGTTCCGGCGGCTGGCATCGTTGACCAGCGGCAGGCTTTGGATCGTCTTGCTCATAGGGTGCCTCACCATTCGAGTTTCGTGGGTTATCGGATGTAGGACGTCCGATGCTCGTATGGAAACTGTAAGGGCGGTCACAGCGGAACGTCAAGTGAGATTAAGCGGCCGGGGCGCAGTCCGCGCGCCTTGCGGTTATCCGGCTACGGCCGGTTCGTGGCGGAAATCTCAGGGATATCCGGGGAAATCGCACTCCACGTCTATCAGGGAGGTGGGACATCCGATATTGTATGTTGCGAGCTACTCATTCTGTGGTGAGCGCTAAGCTCGCCTCAATATTAACACCGCACCACTTCAAACCCTTGGGGCCGGTGCACGGCAAGGAGAAAGCCATGACAACTTCCGGTGTGGTTCCGCAGGCGCGGTTCAGCGCACAGGCCCGGCTGCGCGCATTGCAGTCGGACATTATGGAATTGATCCTTGAGCGCGAGCTTGAGGCCGGCGATCCCTTGCCCACGGAAAGCGAACTGTCGGTAGCCCTCGGTGTTGGGCGCAACACTCTCCGTGAGTCACTGAAGGTGCTCCAGGCGTTGGGCGTCATCGAAATCCGCCACGGGTTCGGGATGTTCGTCGCGCCGAGCAACTTCGACGCGCTCGCCGACGGGCTGACCTTCCGTGGCAGGCTCTCGCTGCGTCACCAGGGACTCGAAGCGCTGCAGTTGGTGGACGTACGCCAGGCCCTTGAGTCGGGACTGATTGGTTCCTCCATGGACGTGATGACCAAAGAGCAGTTGGCGTCCATCGAAGAATCGGTCAAGCAGATGGAGGAATTGGCGGGAGCCGGCGAGAACTTCGTTGCCGCCGACGCCGAGTTCCACCGACGCCTTTTCGAACCCCTCAACAACGAGCTCCTCATCAACCTCATGGGCGTCTTTTGGAAGGTCTACCGCAAGATCCACGTGGAGATCGGCCCGGGCAACGAGGACCTCGTCAAAACAGCAGCGATGCACCGCGACATCTACGCCGCCGTTGCCGCGGGGGACAAGGTAGCGGCCGCTGAGCTGCTCAACCGGCATTTCGATGGCATTCGCCGCCGCATCAGCGAGGCCGTCGGCGAGTAACGCACTCCACCCAAGGGCCGCCGTCGTACTTTCACCGGAAGTACGACGGCGGCCCTTGCCGTTAACGGCGCGGCTCAGCTTCGCGGGTCAGTGGCCGCGCCAGCCGGCGACGAGGACTGTCCGGAGGTAGTCGTAGCGGAAGTCGTTGATGTTCGGCAGCTCCGACAGGGAAGCGATGCGGTGGGGGAGTGCGGTGCCGGTCAGTGCGCCCACGCCGAACATATAGGCCCACTCGTGGAACCCCGGTGGTTTGTCCGGAAGGGCTTTGCGCATCACCTGGATGAAATCCCTGGCCATGGGATCGAAGTATTCGGCAAGGATTCCGCGGTCGCGGGCTGACGGGTCCGAGGCCTCCCGAAGGACGAGGCGGGCGAACAGCTTTCCGTCCGCGGTTTCCTGCGCTTTCAGGGTCGGCATCAGGAAAGCGTCCACAATGCGTTCGACGGCGTCGGCCGCCGAAGGATCCAACGCGAGGACCTGCCGGCGGCGTTCCTCATTGAGGTACTGGTACCGGGCGAAGACGGCCCTGTAGAGCTCCAGCTTGGTGGCGAAATGGTAGATCACCAGGGGTGCCGTCGTGCCGGTTTCCTCCGCAACCGCCCGCATGGTGGTGCTTTCAAAGCCGCGGTTGGCAAACATTTCCACCGCGACATCCAAGATCTGCTCCCGGCGGCGGGTTCCGGCGGTATTTCCCTGTACTTCCGTGGACATGAGTCCCACCTTATCGGCCTCCTTGCTGGTCGGAGCTGTGAGCGTTGACACAAATTGAATGGGTGTATAAATTCTATTCCAGCAGAAACTGAACGGGTGTCAAAGTTCTCTTTCTGTTCCGGGCAACGATGCCCCCATCGAAAGGGATCCCATGAAACGTGGAACCAAGTGGTTCATCCTTGTTGGGTCGTTCATCATTTATCTGTTTGATGCACTGGAAATCGCAGTGCTGTCGTTCGCGCTGCCGGCCATCAGTGCCGAACTGAAGCTGACCCCGGTTGCCGGCGGCCTCCTGGCTACCGCCACGCTGCTTGGCATGGGTTGTTCCAGCGTCGTGACCGGGTGGGTGGCCGACAACCGCGGCCGCCGCATCGCGCTCATCGGCTCCATGGCGGTGTTCGTTGCCCTGACGTCGGCGCTCTTCGTGGTGCCGAACTATGGCGTGTTCGTCGCCCTCCGCTTCCTGGCCGGCATAGGTCTTGGCGGAGTCTGGTCAGTGCTGTCCACGTACATTGTGGAGACCTGGCCCGCCGAACAAAGGGGGCGGGCCGTGGCGTTCGTGCTGGCCGCCTACCCCTTGGGCGGGGCGGCCGCGGCGCTGATTGCAGGCGCTTTCATGCCCGATTGGCGGCTCCTTTTCCTGGTTACCGGTTTGTCGGCACTGCTGCCCTTGCTCATGGTTGTGTTCTTCTTCCCCGAATCCAGGGCCTGGCTGGAAGAACGCGCACGGCAACAGAAGGGCAACGTCACCGTCAAAGAACTCTTCACCGGTACTTATCGCCGCCGCACAGTCATCGCCACCGTGGTGGCAGTCTGCGCATTCGTAGGTTTCTACGGAGCCTCAACGTGGATGCCCAGCTACCTCTACACCGAGCGGGGCCTCGATCCCCGGCAGGTCAGCCTCTTCATGACCATCCTCAACCTGGGCATGTTTGCCGGCTACATAGTGTTCGGCTGGATCGCCGACCGGATTGGCAGGCGCAACGCCATCCTGCTCTCCCTGGCCGGCACCGGACTGTTGATGCCGCTGTACGGCCTGGTCACCAACCAGTCGGTCCTCTTGTGGATGGGACCGCTGTACGCCTTCTTCATGACCTTTGCCGGACTTTTTGGTTCGTACCTCGGGGAGCTGTACCCCACCAGGATTCGTACCACCGGCGCCGGTTTCTGCTTCAACATCGGACGCGGAGTGGCGGCGTTCGCACCCCTGGCGATGGGTGGGATTGCAGCCTCCTGGGGATTCTCCACCGGGCTGATCCTGTCCGGAGCAGTCTTCCTGGCCGGTGCTGCCCTCATGCTGCTCCTTCCCCATACCCACCGCGGCGCCTCCACGGACAACTCCCCAACCCACTTCCATTTTGAGAAGGAATCCATCAAGAATGCCTGACCTGATAGACCTTTCCGTCAGCCTCCGAGCCGGTATCGCCTCTGATCCACCCGGAATGACGCCGCATATTGACTACTACACCCACAAGGAAACGGCCAAGGACCTGGTGTCCTACTTTCCGGGGATGGGCGAAGAGGACCTTCCAGGGGAAGAAGGCTGGGCCATTGAGCGCATCAGTGCCACGACCCATACCGGTACACACCTGGATGCTCCCTATCATTACGCTTCCACCATGGACGGGGGAGCGCGCGCCATCACCATTGACGAAGTTCCCTTGGAGTGGTGCTTCGGCCGCGGGGTGAAACTGGACTTCCGTGGATTCGAAGACGGCTACGTTGCCACGGCCGCCGACGTCGAGGCCGAGCTTCACCGGATCGGGCACGAGCTGGTCCCGGGAGACATCGTGGTGGTCAACACCTCTGCCGGCACCCGGTACGGCTTTGACGATTACCTTTCCAAGGGTTGCGGGATGGGACGCGAAGCCACTCTCTTCCTTACCAGCCGGGGCGTCCGCGTCACCGGCACCGATGCCTGGAGTTGGGACGCCCCCTTCATCCACACCGCCAAGCGGTATGCGGAATCCGGCGATAACACGTTGATCTGGGAAGGCCACAAAGCCGGGATGGAGATCGGTTACTGCCACATCGAGAAACTGCACAACCTGGAAGCGCTCCCGGCCACCGGGTTCAATATTTCGTGCTTCCCGGTGAAGATCCACGGAGCCTCCGCCGGGTGGACCCGTGCTGTAGCCATTCTTGATTCCGGGGCGGCCGCGTGAAATTCTTCAGACTTCTCATTGACGGCGTACCGCGTCTTGGCCAAGCCGACGACGACTTGGTGTCAGGCTGCCTGTACCCGGCAGGGCTCGATGCCTTCGACGTGCTGGACCGCCCCTGGACAGCAACGGAGGGTGAGCCCCTGGATTTCGCGGCGGTGGAACTGCTGCCTCCCGTCGTGGCTCCGACCATCCGGGACTTCATCACCTTCGAGCAGCACACCGTCGGAGCCCTGCGTTCAGTAGCCGCAGGGAAGGGTATTCCCTCCGCCTGGTATGACGCGCCGTCGTTCTATTTCACCAACCCGCACGCGGTGACCGGACACAACGCCACGGTCGCGATGGCTCCAGGTACCGGGCAATTCGACTTTGAGCTGGAGGTTGCGGCGGTCATTGGTGCGGACGGCTACAACCTCTCGGTGGAGGAAGCCGGCGAGCACATCGCCGGGTACATGATCCTGAACGACTGGTCCGCAAGGGATCTTCAGCGCGGCGAGATGACCGTGGGGCTGGGGCCGGCCAAGGGCAAGGACACCGCCACGTCCCTGGGCCCGGTCTTCGTGACCAAGGATGAACTCGCGGACGTTACTTCTGACGGCTTCTTGAATCTCTCCATGAGCGTTTCTGTCAATGGACGGGTTCTTGCCACGGATTCGCTGGCCAACATGGCGTGGACCTTCGCGGAGCTTGTGGCCTACGCCAGCAGGGGAACCTGGGTCCGTCGCGGTGACATCCTGGGATCCGGGACCAGCGGGGGCGGCTGCCTGGCTGAATTTTGGGGATGGTACGGGGCCATGACCCCGCCGCCGCTGGAACGAGGCGATGTTGTGAGCCTGACGGTGGAGCGTCTGGGTACTTTGACCAACCTTGTGGGCCGCGCGGCCCCTGTCCATGAGGTCCCCAAGGCCCGGCGGCGCGTGTACGCACCGCCGTTGCCGTTTATTCCGGACGCTTGAGCGGACGCCAAGGGCCGCCGTCGAATCTTCTGAAGAAGCCCGACGGCGGCCCTTGCGGTTTTCGGGACGGCTCGCCTGCCGCTGTTCCGGGCATAAAAAAGACCCGCACCGGCGAACCGGTGCGGGTCTTGATTTGTGCGCCCAAAGGGATTCGAACCCCTGACCTTCTGTTCCGTAGACAGACGCTCTATCCAGCTGAGCTATGGGCGCATTTCGCGTGATTCTCGGCGGTCTGTTTCTCTGACCCCCTCGAACCTCAATAAACTTTACAGAAGTTCATGTGAAGTTCCAAATCGAAAAGCTGTAATCTGCGCAACTAGACCGGTCTACGTGACCTTAGTCACTTAAAACGCCGCGTCCTCAATCCGAATCGTTGATTTTTAGGGGTTTTTACTTTTCGAGTAGGTGGATGTCCGATGTCTGACAGGGGAATGGTCTGGTCCGCGGCCCCTATCGTTTAGGACACACCACTGAACCCGAGGAAGGGAACCGCAATGGGCGATCTGGCGCGACTGCCGCTGCTTGAGAAGGCACCTACTACGCATGCACGCCTGCTGGCTTGGGTTGAGGAAGTTGCCGAGCTGACACAGCCGGACCGCATCCACTGGGTTGATGGCAGCGAAGCAGAAAACAAGAAGCTCACCGACGAACTCGTCGAGGCCGGCACGCTGAAGCGGCTCAACCCGGAAACGTTCCCGAATTCCTTCGCGGCGTTCTCCGACCCCGCTGACGTTGCCCGCGTGGAAGAGCAGACCTTCATCTGCTCCGAAAACGAACGCGACGCAGGCTTCACCAATAACTGGATGGCTCCGGCTGAGATGAAGCAGAAGCTGCGCGGCCTGTTCGCCGGCTCCATGCGTGGCCGCACCATGTACGTCATCCCGTTCGTCATGGGCCACCTTGACGCAGAGGACCCCAAATTCGGCGTCGAGATCACTGACTCCGCCTACGTCGTAGCGTCCATGCGCATCATGGCCCGCATCGGCACCGATGTCCTGGACCGCATTACCCAGACCGACGCATTCTTCGTTCCCGCCCTCCACTCGCTGGGCGCACCTCTGGAAGCCGGCCAGGCCGACGTCGCCTGGCCCTGCAACCCGGACAAATGGATCGTCCACTTCCCCGAAGAGCGCTCCATCTGGTCCTTCGGCTCCGGCTACGGCGGAAACGCCCTCCTCGGCAAGAAGTGCTACGCACTGCGCATCGCATCGGTCATGGCCCGCGATGAAGGCTGGCTCGCCGAGCACATGCTCATCCTGAAGCTGACCTCCCCCGAGCAGAAGACCTACTACGTCTCCGCTGCGTTCCCCTCCGCTTGCGGCAAAACCAACCTCGCCCTGCTGGATCCCACCATCAAGGGCTGGAAGGTCGAGACCCTCGGAGACGACATCACCTGGATGCGCTTCGGCAAGGAAGGCGAACTCCGCGCCGTCAACCCCGAGGCCGGCCTGTTCGGCGTCGCACCCGGCACCGGTTGGGGCACCAACCCCAACGCCATGCGCGCCATTGCCAAGGGCAACAGCATCTTCACCAACGTTGCCCTGACAGATGACGGAGGCGTCTGGTGGGAAGGTATGACCGAGGAAACTCCGGCGCACCTGACCGACTGGCGTGGCGAGTCCTGGACTCCGGACTCCGATACCCCGGCAGCGCACCCCAACTCCCGCTTCTGCACGCCGATCGACCAGATCGACATGCTGGCCGAAGAATACTTCAGCCCGGAAGGCGTGGAGCTGTCCGCGATCCTGTTCGGCGGCCGCCGCAAGACCACCATCCCCCTGGTGACCGAAGCCCGCAGCTGGTCCAACGGCATTTTCATGGGCTCCACGCTGTCCTCGGAAACCACTGCTGCTGCCGCCGGTGCCGTCGGCGTTGTGCGCCGCGATCCCATGGCCATGCTCCCGTTCATCGGCTACGACGCCGGCGATTACCTGAACCACTGGGTCAACCTGTCGGCCAAGGCAAACCCGGAGCGGCTGCCCAAGATCTTCCTGGTCAACTGGTTCCGTCGCACGGCCGAAGGCGGCTTCGCGTGGCCCGGCTTCGGGGACAACGCCCGTGTCCTCAAGTGGGCCATCGAGCGCCTCGAAGGCAAGGCCGACGCTGTGGAGACTCCGATCGGTTTCGTTCCGACCGGCGAATCCATCGATCTTGAGGGCCTGGACATGACCCCGGCCGAGGTTGAGGCCGCGGTTCGCGTCGATGCAGACGAGTGGGCAACCGAGCTGGCGTCCATCGAGGAATGGTTCGCTAACTTCGGCGAATCCCTCCCGGCGGCACTCCAGTCCGAGCTGGACGGACTCAAGACCCGTCTGGGCTAGACCTCTTAGGAACAACGGCGTTCTTAAGTGAACGACGACGGCCCGTCACCTTTCGTTGGAAAGGTGGCGGGCCGCCGTCGTGCTTGGTGTAGGAGTCCCTGGGCTGCAATTTTCCCTGGCGGTCCGCCGTTAGTTTGCGAGCCAGAGGTCCGGTCCAAAGACTTCGTAGTGGATCCGGGTGGCCGGAATCCCGGCGTCGATTGCTTCGTCGCGGATGGACTTCATGAAAGGGAGCGGGCCGCAGAGGTAAAGTGACGCGTCAGCCGGCAGGTCCATTTCGCGAAGGGACATAAATCCCTCCTTGGCTCCGGCGTGCGGCGTCTCCAGCCAGAGCTCGAGTTTGGCGTCGATCCTGGATGCGTCCTGGGTCATCTGGCCGCTGAGTGCCCAGTTGTCCATGGCCTTTTCGGCGTGGAGCACGATGACCTCGCGATCCGTGCCGGATTCGGCGAGTGAACGCAGGATGGATGCGGTGGGAGTGCAGCCGATGCCTGCCGAGGCGAGAATCACCGGTCCCTCGCCGTCCTTGAGGGTGATCTCACCATAGGGATTCGAGATTTCCAGGATGTCACCGGGTTCGACGTCAGCATGCAGGACGCTGGACACCTCACCGCCGTCGTTGAGCTTGGTGGTGAAAATCCGGCTGGTGCCGGCATCGCCGGACAGTGAATACTGACGGACCTGTCGAAGGCCGTCGGCGAGCGTCACTTTGACGCTGACGTACTGGCCCGGTTTGGCTTCGGTGACCGGGGTTTCATCCGCGGGTTCCAAGGTGAAAGTAATGGAATCCTTGCCCGCGGGTTCCTTTGCGACCACGCGCCACGGCATCCACATCCGGTCGTTTGCCTGGCTAGCGTAGAGGTCCTTCTCGAGCTTTATCAGGGCATCGGCCATGAGCCAGTAGACCTCGGTCCAGGCCTCGGCAATTTCCGGGGTAATGACGTCGGCCAGATCCGCCGCGATTGCTGCGAACAGGTGCTTGTAGACCACGTCGTACCGTTCCTCGGTGATGCCCAGGGAAGCGTGTTTGTGAGCGATGCGGGAGAGGACCTTCTCGGGCAGGGAGTCCGGGTTAGTGAGCAGGTGCGAGGCGAAAGCGGCGATGCTCCCGGCAAGTGCCTTCTGTTGTTCGCCTGAACGCTGGTTGGAGCGGCTGAACAGGCCGTCCAACAGTCCGGGGTGCGCGGTAAAGAGGCGGTTGTAGAAATCCGCGGTGATTTCGCCTATCCGGGATCCGACCAATGGCAGGGTGGCTTCAATAACGGGACGGGATTTTTCCGAGAGCATGGTTCTCCTGGCGGTCGAGGCCGGGCCTTCTGTCCGGCCGGATAAATACAGGCATTAGATATGCTTGTATTTACTCCAAGTTCTACACCTCGTAGAAATCATGTGCAAATTATGAAGCGGGAGGCTCCGTGAAGGCCTTTTGCGCGAGGCTATGGGCCGCTACTGCGCTGCAGGCATCCGGATCTCAGGCCGAAGACCGATTGACTGGAACACCGGGTTCATCTGCCGGGCGTGGGGAAGGGATGAGATGACCACCGCATCGAGCTCACGGTAGAACGCCTCCCTGGCGCGCGTCATGGCGTGACGGAGTCCGCACTCGGTGATGAGGGGGCAGTTCTTGGTGGGGGACTGGCACTCTGCCGGGTCCTGCCGGCTGTCCAAATGGCGCAGCACCTCGCCCACAGTGGCTTTCCGCCCGGCTTCGTTCAACCGGGACCCACCCAGCCGGCCTCGTTCGACGTCGATCAGCCCAAGTGAACGCAAACGGACCATGGCCTTGCTGACGTGGTTGTACGGAGTTCCAACAGCATCTGCCACTGCCTGGGTGGTCAGCAGTGCACCCTCGGGAGCTGCGGCCAACACCATGATGGCCCGAAGGCTCACATCTGCGAAGGCGTTGATTTTCATGGAATCAGTCTAGATCGTAGGTCTAGTCCACCCAGATGGATGGCTCGTGGGTGTCCGGTTCCATGGCAGCGAAGGTAAATCCCTCAGCTCCCGGGACATACGGAATGATGGCGGCCAGAACAGCACCATCACGGTGCTCCGCCGCGCCGTGAATGCCGTCTGAACCATGTTCGGGCAAACTGACATCGCTGACGATGGCAACCGCACGGTATTCATCACGGCCTTGGCGCAAGAGTTCGTGAAGATCGGTCAGCATCTGACCGGCATCGACCTGGCCATCCTCGTCAGGTTCCCCGGGAGTCACCATGACGATCCGGAGTTCGCCATCACTCCCGAGCGTGATGCCGAAGGGGAAGAAGCCGCCATTCTGTTGGAGATGCTCCTGGGCGGTTCCGAGGCCAGTGCCCAGGGTCTCCCGGAGCTCGCGGTCCTGGGCTGATTCTTCTGATTCTTCCGGCAGGGTGCTGTCGTTTGGTTGTTCGCTCATACTGACCACACCTGGGCCTGTGCGGGAACCACCGCTGACTCGCCGAAGGCGACCGTGCCGGATTCGCCGTCCAGCTCATAAGGCTTGACGATGTGCATTGACAACCCTTCGGAATGCTCGATGTGCAGTCTGACGGCGTCCAAAACACCGCCCTCCTCGAGCTTGATGCTGACGTCAGCCACGATGCAGGTTCCGCGCAGTGTGTCTTTCTCCAGCCGAAAGCCTTCGGTCATTAACTGGATTGCTTCGGAGGAATCCAGTTCGTCATCCTCGTTGGGCTCCAAGTAGGCCATGCGGTGCGCTACCTCGCCGGAGAGATCGGTGCTTGCGCCGTATGGGGCCAGGACTCCGTTCCTGGACAGCTGATCCTCGGCGAACGGAACTGCGACACCCACAAGCTTGAAAACATCCTGGATGGCCTGCTCCGAAAGTCCTTGGTGCCACCATTCCTCCGCGGGTGAGGCCGTGTCGCCATTCCACAGGTGGGCAGCCTGGGCCTCGACCCGGGGTTCGCTGAATGTGGGGTGCTTCAGGAATTTCTTGCGGGTGAAGTCCACCCGGATGAGCTGGGCAATGCCACTGCGGTGTTCGGCCCAGAGGTGGAGCGTGTCCTCATTCTTGCCCGACTCCGGATCCAATACAGCGACCATCGCGAAGAGGTTTTCGGCATAGCCCGAAAAGAGATCGACGGTCAGCTTAACGGATACCTCCGGGTCCGAGGGCATGGTCCCCCGGATTTCCTGGGGGACCTCGCCGCGGTGGACGGCGCCCTCAGCGTCGAGCATGAAGACGAACGGGGCGAAGCTCTTGTTGAGGACCAATTGAGCGTCGGCCAGTTTCAAGGCCTCGGCCACGACAGCGGCCAATTCGGATTCGGGAGAGGTCCGTTCCTCGGGCGAAAGCTGCGTCACGGCTGTAAGCCTAGCCGCGTACCAGCGCCAGGACGCGGTCGCGGATCTTCTCCATGGTGGGCTGGTCCTTGGCCTCGGCGTTCAACCGCAGGAAGGGCTCGGTGTTGGACGGGCGGAGGTTGAACCACCAGCTGCCGTCCTTCGCGGTGAAGGTGCTGCCGTCCATGTGGTCGATCTCGATGTCTTCGCTTTCAAAGTCGACGCGGACACGCTCTACGGCGCCGGCTTTGTCTTCGATCTCGGAGTTGATTTCGCCCGACGAAACGTAGGGTTCGTATTGGCGGCCGAGTTCGGAGAGCGGGCCGTCCTGCTCTCCGAGGGCAGCGAGTACGTGCATGGCTGCGAGCATGCCGGTGTCTGCGTTCCAGAAGTCCCTGAAGTAGAAGTGCGCGGAGTGCTCCCCGCCGAACACCGCTCCTTCTTCCGCCATGACTGCCTTGATGAAGGAGTGCCCCACACGCGTCCGGACGGCACGGCCGCCATCCTTTGCCACGAGCTCGGGAACGGCCTTTGAGGTCAGGAGATTGTGGATGATGACTGGAGTTTCTTCCCCGGCCTTCCGTGCCCGGGCGATCTCGCGGYGGGCAACCATGCCGGTGATGGCCGACGGGGACACGGGCTCGCCCTTTTCGTCGATCACGAAGCAGCGGTCGGCGTCGCCGTCGAACGCCAGACCGATGTCCGCGCCGTGTTTGACGACCGCCGCCTGGAGATCGCGGAGGTTTTCCGGTTCCAGCGGGTTGGCGGGGTGGTTCGGGAAGGAACCGTCCAGTTCGAAGTAGAGCGGGATGATCTCGAAGGGCAGGGCCGGGAGCAACTTGTCTCCCAGGACGGCAGGGGTGGTGAGGCCGGCCATGCCGTTGCCGGCGTCGACCACGATCTTCAGCGGCCGGGAACCGGAAAGGTCCACCAGCTTGCGCAGGTACTCGGAGTAGTCCTTCAAGACATCATGGACACCGATCTCGCCGCGCGTCGCTGCGGACGGGATGGTGCCTGCGTTCAGGTACTGCTCCGCGAGTGCCTGGATCTCTTTCAATCCGCTTTCGGAAGAAATGGGTTGGGCGCCGGCCTTGGCCATCTTGATGCCGTTGTATTCGGCGGGGTTGTGGCTGGCGGTGAACGTGGCGCCGGCTGCATTCAGGGCGCCGCATGCGTAGTAGAGCTCATCGGTGGAGATCAGGTCCAGGAGTTGTACATTGGCCCCACGCGTGGCCGCGCCGTTGGCGAAGGCCTGGCTGAACTCCGGTGACGAAGGACGCATGTCGCCACCGACCAGGACAGTTTCGCCCTCAAGGCCCAGGACGTCGATGAAGGCAGCGCCGACTGCCTCGACGATTTCAGACGTGATGGATTCACCCACGATCCCCCGGACGTCGTACGCCTTGAAGGATGCCGAGAGGTCGAATGTCTTGTTCTGCTCGCTAGTCACGGGCTCAATCCTACTGTGGCTACCCAGCACGGCATGAACCGGGGGCCTCCCCACGTGGATAGCAGTCATCCACCGGCTGTTTATCCACATAGCTGATCTGCTCCGGTCTTGCTGTCAGGGGCGACTGGAATACTGGGGTCATGGCCAACAACTCCCCAAACACTGCCGCTCCCGTGCAATCGACAACCCAGCAGGAGGCGCTGGCTTGCCTTCGCGAACTTGTAGGCCACCCTGAGGCGCAGTTCCACGATGGCCAGTTCGAAGCGATCGAGGCTTTGGTGGATGCCGGCCGAAGGGCACTCGTGGTCCAGCGCACCGGCTGGGGAAAGTCCGCCGTCTACTTCGTTTCATCCTTGCTCTTGCGCCGCAGGGGAGCCGGACCGACCCTGATCGTCTCACCCCTGCTGGCGCTCATGCGTGACCAGGTGGCCGCCGCTGCGCGTGCAGGTGTCCGTGCTGTGGCCATCAATTCCGCCAACGCCCTTGAATGGGACACAGTCCTGGCCCAGTTGGCGGCAGACGAGGTCGACGTTCTCCTCGTGTCTCCCGAGCGCCTGACCAATCCGTCCTTCCGGGAGAACCAGCTTCCGGAGCTTATCCGGAGGACAGGGCTTCTGGTGATCGACGAAGCCCACTGTATTTCCGACTGGGGACACGACTTCCGGCCCGATTACCGCCGCATCTCCGACCTCATCGCCCAGTTGCCGGAGACTGTTCCAGTCCTGGCAACCACTGCTACTGCCAACTCCAGGGTGGTCCATGACATTGAAGAGCAGCTCGGCGCAGGAGTGCTGACCATCCGCGGGGGCTTGGGGCGGGAGTCGCTGCGTCTTGGGGTCCTCAATCTCTCCGACTCCAAGGACCGGCTGGGCTGGCTGCTGACCCACCTTGCAGACATGCCGGGGAGCGGCATCATTTATACGCTCACCGTCTCTGCGGCCGAGGACACTGCGCGGTTGCTTGCCGGAGCCGGACACAACGTGCTCTCTTACACAGGCAGGACCGATCCCGCTGACCGGGAACGGGCAGAGCAACTGCTCAAGGACAATCAGGTGAAGGCGCTGGTGGCAACCTCTGCCCTGGGCATGGGCTTCGACAAACCCGACCTCGGCTTCGTGATCCACCTTGGGGCGCCATCATCACCGGTCGCCTACTACCAGCAAGTCGGCCGCGCGGGCCGTGGCGCCGCCAATGCCGATGTACTGCTCCTTCCTGGGTCGGAAGACCGCGAGATCTGGCAATACTTCGCTACGGCATCCATGCCGTCCGAGGAGAAGGCAGCGGCCGTGCTGGCTGTCCTCGGCGATGCCGGCACAGCCATGTCCACCGTCGCATTGGAAGCCCGCGTGGACCTTCGCCGGACGCCACTGGAATTGCTCTTGAAGGTTTTGGCGGTGGATGGCGCCGTCGAGCGCGTTGGCGGCGGTTGGCGGTCAACCGGCCGGCCATGGAATTACGACGCCGAACGCTATGCGCGCATTGCCGAGGCGCGGGTGGATGAGCAGGATTCCATGGTGGTCTACCAGGACACGGCCGGTTGCCGGATGGAGTACATCACCTCGGTGCTTGATGATGAAACTGCTGCCGCCTGTGGACGTTGTGACAACTGTACGGGCCGATGGTTCCCTGTGGATGTGGCGGACTCGGCGGTGGAGGCGGCAGATCAGACTCTTCGCCGGGCAGGAATCGCAATAGAGCCGCGCCTTCAATGGCCCAGCGGAATGGACCGGCTCGGTGTTGCCGTCAAGGGAAAGATCAAACCCGACGAAAGCGTTGCAGAGGGACGTGTCCTGGCCAGGCTGACAGACCTTGGCTGGGGCGGCGCCCTCCGTGAACTGTTTGCTGCCGGTGCGCCGGACCGGGCCGTAGATCAGGGGATGCTGCAGGCATGCGTGCAGGTCCTGAGGGAGTGGTCAGGCGCCGAGGGCGGAACGCCGTGGAGCGGCGTCGGACGCCCGGTGGCTGTCGTCAGCATCCCGTCGCGAAGCAAACCGCAACTCGTGGATTCGCTGGCCCAGGGGATAGCCGGAATAGGCAGAATGCCGTACTTGGGGCAGCTGCAGCCGGCTCACGGTGGTCCAACCGGCGCGCGTGGCGGCAACAGCGCCTACAGGCTCGCCGGCGTTTGGGATCGGCTGGTGGTCGGGCCTGAACTTGCCCAGGCTCTTGCCGATATTGGGAGCCAGCCTGTGTTGTTGGTGGACGATCTGGTCGACAGTCGCTGGACGATGACGGTATCGGCGCGGGCTTTGCGGCAGGCAGGCGTAGCAGCGGTCCTCCCACTTGCGTTGGCGCAAGCGGGGTAGCGGAAGGTAGGAAAGCGTCATTTTGTGATCGCTCCCACACCTGGTCTATAGGATCGAGGAAACGCCCCCTGCTGCCTTCGTGGAGCACCAGCGACGAACTTGGACCGGAGCCATGACCACAAGACCCAGCGCAGGCATCGAAGAAGCCAGCGAGACCAGTTGGCGCCCCCGCTTGGCCTTGTTGGTGGCCGCGACGTTTTTCATGGAGTTCCTTGACGGGACTATCCTGACCACCGCTATTCCGAGCATTGCGTCCGACTTCCGAGTCGCACCGGCCGACATCAACATCACCATGACGGCCTACTTGGTGACGGTCGCGATGGGAATCCCACTGAGCAGTTGGCTCGCTGAACGGTTCGGCGCTCGCCGGATCTTCTGCCTGGCCATAGCCGTTTTCACCATTGCTTCCCTGCTCTGCGCCGTGAGCACCGACCTGACCATGCTCACACTCAGCCGGGTGGCCCAAGGGATGGGCGGGGCCATGATGGTTCCTGTCGGGACACTGGTGGTCCTGCGGGGTACGCCGAAATCCGAGCTCCTCCGGGCAACGGCCTATCTGGTTTGGCCTGGGCTCCTCGCGCCGGTACTTGCGCCGATGGTCGGTGGCGCCCTCACAACGTTCCTTTCCTGGCATTGGATCTTTCTCATCAACGTCCCGCTGGGCCTGGCAGCCTTCATCGCTGCACTTCGGCTGGTGCCTCGGACGCAATTCGATGGAAAGCGCCGCCTTGACTGGTTCGGGCTGATGCTGACCACCCTTGGCGTCGGGGCGTTGGTGGTGGGGCTGGAAACCTTGGGCGGCCATGCATCCAATGTCCTCGCTGTAGTGGTGGTAACCGCCGGAGTGCTGTCCTTGGCAGGGGCGGTCTGGTGGATGGGGAAAGCAAAAGTTCCGCTGTTCAACCTCAGCGTCTTCGGTACCAGGACTTTCCGGGCGACCTCAACCGGTGGCTTCATCTACCGGCTGACCATCAGTTCGGTCCCCTTCTTGTTGCCCCTGATGTTCCAGGATGGATTCGGCTGGGACCCGCTGAAGGCCGGCGTCATGGTGGCGGCAGTCTTCGTCGGCAATATCGGGATCAAACCTGCCACCACGCCGCTAATCAGGCGCTTCGGGTTCAAAGCCGTGCTTGTCTTCGCGTCGTTCGCTTCCGCCGTAACGTTCGCTTTGTGCGCGTTCCTTGACGCCCAAACACCGGAACCGCTGATTTTCGCTTTGCTGCTGTTCAGCGGAGCCTTCCGCTCCATTGGTTTTTCCGCCTACGCTTCGGTGCAATATGCGGACATCGTCCCGGGGCAGCTGCCCTCGGCCAACGCCATCTCGGCAACCCTCGTTCAGTTGGCAGCCGCGGCCGGGATCGCGGTGGGAGCTTTGTTCCTGCGCCTCTTCGAAGCCACGGGTCTTTTCGGGACGGACCAGGTGGGGGCATACAAGGGTGCTTTCATCGCCATGGCCGTCCTGATGCTCATCAGTACGGTGGACAGCCTGACCCTCCACCGTCACGCAGGAGCCGAGGTCAGCGGTACCTCAGCCGGGGCAAAGCGCGCCTGAACCCTGCCGGCGGGCGTCCCGGCTTGGTCGCTGGCGCTGCCACGGGCGCTGCCACGGCCATTGGCTCGCTTAAACGCAAAAGGCCCCGGTTCGAAAACCGGGGCCTGTTCGCGGAGACGGGGGGATTTGAACCCCCGGTGGAGTTGTGC
Organism: Paenarthrobacter sp. TAF1; assembly: GCF_052113825.1. Classification (NCBI taxonomy): domain Bacteria; kingdom Bacillati; phylum Actinomycetota; class Actinomycetes; order Micrococcales; family Micrococcaceae; genus Paenarthrobacter; species Paenarthrobacter sp. TAF1. The sequence goes on along the minus strand of NZ_JBFRDO010000008.1, from coordinate 56,724 downwards.
CCCACACTTCATTAGCAGTGAAGCCCATTCGGCCGCTCTGGCACGTCTCCCTTTGCTATTGCTAGCCCACCAAGGATACGCAGAACCTGCCGTCCAGCGCAAAACACGCCAGAGCCGGGTGTCCGTTTCGATGTTCCGCTGCTATTCGTGCCGTGCGCGTGGCCTTGTGCGCAGGGAACCATCGAAACAGGCGTCAGTTGCTTCCGGCCAGGGAAACCCACAGGAAGTGGTTGCTCCGTGCCTGCAGTGCTGCAGCCTGCCGGTTGTCCGAGGCTCCCGCGTGCCCACCTTCGAGGGCTTCGTGGAACCAGACGTTCGGAATCCCCATGGCCTGCATCCGTGCCGCCATCTTCCGGGCCTGCACCGGCCCCACCCGGTCGTCAGAGGTTGCCGTCCAGATGAAGGTTTCGGGGTACTCCACGCCGTCCCGAAGCAGGTGGTACGGCGAGAACGTCCGGATGAAATCCCATTGTTCCGGCACATCCGGGTCACCGTACTCGGCAATCCAGGAGTAGCCCGCCGAGAGCTTGGTGTACCGGCGCATGTCCAGGAGGGGCACACCACAGGAGACAGCGCCAAACAGTTCCGGGTACTGGGTCAGCATGTTGCCCACCAGCAGGCCACCATTGGAGCCGCCGACGCAGCCCAGGCGACGACGACTGGTCACGCCACGCGAGATCAGGTCCTTGGCTACTGCGGCGAAGTCCTCGTAGGCACGGTGACGGTTCTCCTGGAGTGCTGCACGGTGCCACGAGGGGCCATACTCCCCGCCGCCGCGGATGTTGGCAACCACGTACACGCCGCCGCGTGAGTGGGCGGCAGCCCCGTCGTCGGACGCTATGCCCGCAGTACGGCGCTCCAGCCAGGCGCGCCCGATCGTCCCGCTGTACGCCGGGGTACGGGAAACTTCGAACCCGCCGTAGCCGGAGAGCTGGGTGGGGTTCTCCCCGTCCAGTACCAGGTCCTTGGAGGCCACCTGGAAGTACGGAACCTTGGTGCCATCCAAGGAAACCGCGAAGTGCTGCTGGACCTCGTAGGCGGCTTCGTTGAAGAACGACGGCGACCGCTTCACCTCGGTGTGCCGGCTCACCACGCCACCGTCGGCCACGCCACCGTCGGCCGCGTCCTGCGCTGCTGCAGGCGAAAGCGTACCCCGGGTCAAAGTGGTGGGTGTCGTGAAGCCTGTGGCCACCAACCAGAAGTCGTTCCCGGCTCCGGAGTCGGAGACGTCCTCATCATCCACGGCGTAGGCATTGACGTCATGCAGGGGAGGGCAGGCGTCCAGGACGGTGGAGGCCCACGAGCCTGAGGCGTCAACAGCCGACGGATCCAGGACCCTGATCTCGGAGGAGACGTCCCGGAGGAGGTTCAGCAGCAGGTAATCCTTGGTCCAGCTCCAGGACTGCAATGACGTGTGCGCATCAGGGGTGAACAGGACCAGCAACTCAGCCGGGCCAGCCAGGTAGCTTTCGAAATCTGCGGCCAGCAGGGAGCCGGCCGGGTACGTGACCCCCGCTGCTTCCCAGTCGCCCTGGGGGCGGAAAAGCAGCCAATCGCGGTGGACGCTGATGTTGACATCGGTGGGCACGTCAATGGCCACCCACGAGTCGTCGCGCAGCAGCCACGTACTGCGGTTGTAGAAATCGATGTAGTCAACGGCGAAGGTTCGCTCGAAACCGGGGGTGGAATCGTGCGCCACCGTGGCCAGCATGTGGTTCTCCGGAATTTCGAACAGGCGCTCAGCGTCCGCGAGCGACTGCCCGCGGCGAAGCTTGACGCCGGTCCGTGCATAGGAGGACGACGTGGCGGGCAAGCCTTCAGCTGTGCTGGACACGAGAAGGGTGTCGGCATCCAACCAGCTGATGTTGCCTTTGGCTGTGGGAATGTCGAAGCCACCTGCTGCCGGGTCCACGAAGGTTCGCGTTTCGACGTCGAACTCGCGGTGGCGGTCGGCGTCGCCCCCGTCGGGGGAGAGCGAAACCATGGCAAAGCGGTACTCTGCGCCGTCCGAAGGACGGAGGAAACCGGCACCGTGGAACACCCACTCAACACCTTCAGCAGCGGCAAGGGCATCGACGTCGAGCAGTACATCCCACTCGGGATCCTCGGTGAGGTAGCTCTCCCAGGTGGTGCGGCGCCAAAGGCCCTTGGGGTGCTCCTGGTCCTTCCAGAAGTTGTAGTAGAAATCGCCGCGTTTGTTGACCATGGCAATCCGGTCCGTGGAGTCCAGGACTTCCAGGATGCCGGACTCGACCGCCGCGTAATCGGCGTCTTCGAGCAGTTCCTCGGTGCGGGCGTTCTGTTCCCTGACCCAGGCCAACTGCTCTTCGCCGTGGATGTCCTCAAGCCAGGCGTTTTCATCCGTGGGCTCAGGTGCGGACTCCGCCGCGTGGCGCGGTCCGGAGGCCGGCGCGGTGTCATTCCCGGAAAGTGGCGACGGATCAGCTTCTGTGGTGGTCATCGCCCCATCCAAGCAACACACTTCGACGGTAAGCAAGTCACGCAGAAGTTAGGCTGGAGCGTGGCTAAATCCCAAATCAACCGTGTTGCCCTTGTGGGGGCAGGCCCTCGGGGCACCAGTGTCCTCGAACGGTTGCTCGCGAATTGGGCTGCGAAGAGAGCTGAAGGCGCCGCCCTGCAGGTCCATGTGGTGGATCCGTACCCCGCCGGCTCCGGACACGTGTGGCAGCCGGAACAGTCGCGCCTCTACCTGATGAACACCCAGTCGTTCTATCCCACCCTCATCCCCGAGGATTCCGGATTGGCGGCACCGTTGGCGGGTGGTTCCTTCGACCAGTGGCGCGAGGCCCGGCGTCGCGACGGTGCCGGGCTGAACGACGCCGAAATGGCAGAGCTGGCCACGCTCGAGTCCCACGATTTCCCCAGCCGTGCGCTGTACGGGCGGTACCTGCGCCAAACCCTGGCCGGGTTGCTGGAGCGGAAGCCCGACGGCGTGGAAGTCACCTTCCATGAAACGCTCGCCGTTGCGGCGCGGCCCGTGGACGGGATGTTCGACGTCGAACTGGCCGACGGCGGCACGCTCACCGTCGATTCGGTGGTGCTGGCTCTGGGGCACATCGAATCACGGCTGAATCCGGAGCAGAAATCATTCAAGCGCGCAGCTGACGAGTTGGGCCTGCTGTACTTCCCGCCGGCACCGCCCGCCGACGTTGACTGGCAGGTTGTGCCGGACAATGAGCCGGTTCTTGTCCGCGGCATGGGCTTGAACTTCTTTGATGTGATGGGCCAGCTGACCGAAGGCCGCGGCGGCAAGTTCCTTGAAGCCGGAGCGCCCGGTGCCGGGGTGTTGGAGTACCGGGCCTCGGGCCGGGAGCCCAGGATCATCGCCGCGTCACGCAGGGGAACGCCGTACCGGGCGAAGGCCGGTTTGGAGGGCTATTACCCGCGCAGCATCACCATGCGCTACCTGACCGAGGACGCAGTGGACCGGTTCCGGGCCGCAGGCATCCAGCCCGGCTTCGACCATGACCTGTGGCCCTTGCTGCACCGGGACGCGCTGTGGGCCTACTACTCGACGCTGGCCCGGTCCCAGCCGGCCGCGATCAAGGACCCGGCGCAGTTCCTGGCCGACCTCGAAGACGCGCTCCAACCGCATGCCCACACCACGGCAAACTGGGAAAGCGACGTGGAGGTCCTGGTTGAAAAGCATGTGGCGGCATCACGGCGTTTGAACCTGCGCGGGCTCGCGGCGCCGTTGGCAGGCCGGACGTTCGCGTCACGGCGTGACCTGGATGCTGCGATCACCGCGTACCTGGACGACGACGCGCGGCGTTCGGCGCTGGGCGAATCGGACCCCGTGAAGATGGCCATCGGCGCGCTCCACACCGGCCGTGCCATCCTCAAGACCGTTGTAGCCGACGGCGGCATCACCGACGAGTCCTGGCTGGCAGGGCTGCGCGGCTGGTTCGAGTCGTTTGTCGAAGGGTTGGCCAGCGGACCTCCTGCGCTGCGTTCGGAGCAGCTGGCCGCCTTGGCGCGTGCCGGCGTCGTGAGTTTTGTGGGACCGGACCCCAAGTTCAGCGTCGATCGTGGCGCCAAAGTGTTCCGGGCGGCGTCACCCTGGGTCCACGAGGGACCCGCTGAAGCACGCACCCTGATCGAAGCGATGTCACCCGCCAACAGGGTGGGCATCAACATTTCTCCGCTGCTCGAGCAGCTCATGGCCGACGGCCTGGTGCGGACCAAGATCATGATGAGTGTGGAGGGGACGCCCATGCAAACCACCGGCCTGGACGTTGAGCCGCACCCTTACCGTCCCATTGCCGCCAACGGATCCATCACGGAAAACATGTACGTTCTGGGCTTGCAGTTGTCCGCGTCGCAGTGGGGCAATGCCATTGCCGCCGAAGCCCGTCCCCGCTCCGGGCGGGCCTATGCCAGCGGCCAGCGGACCTTGCGCGACGCTGACGAGATCGCCCGCAGCATCCTGGGCCTCTAGCCGTCACAGGCTTGCGTTGCCTGCCAGCCTTCGTTACTGTGTGAGCTGCATCACCCGCAAGGGTGTGCGCGCTTTTGATCTGCGGCGGGAGAGTCCTGCCGGTACATCCCGTCAGGCGCCGTAGGAGCAAACCCTCCCCAGGAATCTCTCAGGCCCATGTACCGCCGCGGCGAGGCAACTCTGGAAAGCAGTCCGGCCACACCGGACTCACCGAAGGTGCAAGCAGGCCCATGCCCGCGGAAACTCTCAGGTCCACGTACAGAGCGGGGAGGAACCCGAATCAATGCGGCACCTTGTGCCGCCTGAACGACGGAGTTCCTTTGACGATTCATCCTTCCGCGAGTGCCGGTTCACCCCATCTCGAACGCCAGCTCAGCAACCGCCACATCCAGCTCATAGCCATCGGTGGAGCGATTGGCACCGGCCTTTTCATGGGCTCGGGAAAGACCATTTCCGCAGCCGGCCCATCCGTCATTTTTGTATACATGATCATCGGCTTCATGCTGTTCTTCGTCATGCGTGCCATGGGCGAACTGCTCCTCAGCAACCTGAACTACAAGTCCTTCAGCGATTTCGCCGCCGACCTCCTGGGCCCTTGGGCCGGGTTCTTCACCGGCTGGACCTACTGGTTCTGCTGGGTCATCACCGGGATCGCCGACGTGATCGCCATCGCCGGCTACTCCAAGGAATTGTGGCCTTCCCTGCCCTTGTGGGTTCCGGGACTCATCACCATCGGCATTCTCCTGCTCCTGAACCTGGCCACCGTGAAGGCCTTCGGTGAGACGGAGTTCTGGTTCGCGCTCATCAAGATCGTGGCCATCGCTGCGCTCATCATTGTTGGCCTGTTCATGATCTTCAGCGGCTTCGAGTCCGACGCCGGTCCGGCCGGTTTCTCCAACCTGTGGAGCTATGGCGGCTTCTTCCCGAACGAGTTCATGGGCTTCGTGGCCGGTTTCCAGATCGCCGTGTTCGCGTTCGTGGGCATCGAACTGGTGGGCACCACCGCTGCCGAAGCCAAGGACCCGGAGAAGAACCTCCCCAAGGCCATCAACTCGATCCCCATCCGGGTTCTGCTGTTCTACGTCGGTGCCCTCATCATCCTCATGTCCGTCACACCGTGGACGCAGTTCGCCGCCGGCCACAGCCCGTTTATCGCGATGTTTTCCCTGGCAGGCCTCGGCGCAGCGGCCACCATCGTCAACCTCGTGGTGCTGACATCGGCCATGTCCTCTGCCAACTCCGGCATCTATTCCACGTCCCGCATGGTGTTTGGTCTCGCCCAGGAGGGCGACGCGCCTAAGGTGTTTGGCGCCCTCTCCGGACGCAAAGTACCCCGCAACGCCCTGTTCCTGTCCTGCGTCCTGCTGCTGTCCGGCGTCGTGCTCATGTACGCCGGCCAGGACGTTGGCAAGGCCTTCGACATGGTGACCACAGTGTCCGCGGTGTGCTTCGTGTTCGTTTGGTCGATCATCCTGGCCAGCTACCTTGCCTTCAGGAAGCGCCGGCCACACCTGCACGAGTCGTCAGCGTTCAAGATGCCCGGTGGCGTGGTGATGGTGTGGGTGGTGTTCGCGTTCTTCGCTTTCGTGCTGTGGGCCCTTACCACCCAGCCGGACACCCTGATTGCCTTGCTCGCCACCCCAGTGTGGTTTGTGATTCTGGGGGTCGCGTGGATCATCCTTCGGCGCCGGCCCGCGCACCTGGCACGCTACGCGGCGTTCCAGGCCGAATTGCAGCGGGATGCTGAGAGGACGGCCGAGCCGGAGCCGGCCACCAAGTAGGCTTCCCGAACGCAAAAGCAGGGCCCTTCACGCTGGCTGCGTGAAGGGCCCTGCTTATGTTGCTTTTGCCGGGAGTGGTCAGCCCCTCAAGCACTTCTGGTAGTCCAACCAAGCGAAGGCATACCGCAGCCAGCCCACGATGTCGTACCACTTGGACGGCTTGGTGGGTGGGGTGCACTGGGGCGGTTGCGGTCCGCTGTCCGCCACAGTGATCAGAGCCTTCACCACCGTTCCACTTTCGACGGCGGTCAGCACCAGGGTGCCGGTACCTGCAGCTGCCGCCGCGGGAACCTTGAGGTTCACCGTGGCCGCGCCTGCCGTCACCGGCACGGAACCGAGCGCCACAGCGGCGCCCTTGCTGTCCACGAAGACGGCGTTCAGCGAGGCGTTGGCCGGGCTGCCGATCGACGTCAGGTTCAGCTTGGAAACAGCCAGGGTGATTGGCTCACCGGACTTCACCTGGGCCGCCGTCGAGTTGGCGACGGCAACCGAACGGCGCCCGAAGTCCGGGGACACCGGGTTGTGTTCGCGCAGGTACTTGATCCACGCATCACGGTCCACCAGGCCGGTGTCCTTGGTGTTGCTGCCTTCCTTGAAGACCCGGAAGTTGTCACCGCCGGTTGCCAGGAAGCTGAAGGTGCCGATCCTGTACTGCTTGGCGGGGTCGATCACGGCGCCGTTCACCCAGATGCCGGTGATGCGGTCACCTGCAGGGCGGGCGGCGTCATAGGTGTAGTTGACGTTCTTGGACAGACCCAGCTGCTGGTACGGGCGGCTGGGAACAGTGCCGTCCGGGTTGGTCTGCCACTGCTGTTCAAGAAGTGTCTTGAACTGCGTGCCGGTCAGGGACGTAGTCCAGAGGTTGTTCACGAACGGCAACACCGCGTTGGCCTCGGCGTAGGTGATGGTGCCGTCCGGTGCGTAATAGAGCTCGTTGCGCAGGCCGCCGGGATTTACGACGCCGATCTCCGCCGAGCCCAGTTCAGGCGCCTTGAGCGTGTCCACCAGTGAGTCCGCCACCAGGTTTCCCAGCGTGGACTCGCTCGCGCGGTCGTCACGCTTGGGAGCCCCGCCGGCGGGGTCCGGGGTGAAGGCGGTGGTGATATCAGCGGTCACTGCACCCACGGGCTGGTTGCCGATCTCGGCAGCCTGGGCAAGGGCCTTGTCCACGATGGTCTTCACTGCCGCCACCCGCGGGTAGTTGGCCACGAGGCTCTCGGCGGTATCGGTCGTCCGGTCCACCACGGCGGCCTTGTAGGCGGTGACGGACTTGCTTGCGGTGTCTACCGTGAGCGTCACGCTGCCCACGTTTTCGCCGTAGTTGCCGGTCTGCACGATCGGCCGGGTCTTGCCTGTGGGCTGGCCGTTGGCGTCCAGGACCGGTGCGTCCCAGGCGTACTCCTTGTGCGTGTGGCCGGTGAAGATGGCAGCGACGTCAGGAGTGGTTTCGTTGACCAGTTTGGCGAACGGTCCGCCTGCTGCGACTTCCTGTTCCAAAGTGGCGCCTTCGGGCGTGCCGGAAGCGGCGCCGTCGTGGTTCTCCACAATGATCAGGTCTGCTTGGTTCTCAGCCTTGATTTTTGCCGCCACCCGGTTGATGGCTTCCACGGGGTCCCCGAACTCAAGATCGGCAATTCCGGCCGGAGTTACCAAGGAGGGAACTTCCTGGGTGACGGTGCCGATCACGGCCACGCGCATCCCGTTCATGTCCAGTACCTTGTACTCCGGCAGGACCGGGGTGGTGGTGCCCTTCTGGTAGACGTTCGCACCCAAGTAGGCGAACTTCGCGTTGGTTCCTCCGGCGATGACTCGATCGCGCAAGTCCTGCCAACCGCCGTCGAACTCGTGGTTGCCCACAGCGGAAGCCTGCAGCTCCAGCGCGTTGAGGACGTCGATGGTGGGCTGGTCCTTCGCCACTGACGACGCGAACAAGGAAGCGCCGATGTTGTCACCAGCGGAGATGAACGCCGTTGCGCCCGGTGCTGCAGCGGCACGGAGTTTCTCCACGGTTCCTGCGAAGAGCACGGTGTTGGTGTCGATGCGGCCGTGGAAGTCGTTGATGCCCAGGAACTGCAGGTCAACGGTGGCCGGTGCGTCGGGAGTCAGGTTCAGTCCAACCACCACGGGGTCGTGGTCGCTGGCCCGGAATTCGTCCGCGGCGTAGTAGTTGGTCACGTTGTTGTTATACCTGCTGTATTCCAGCGCGACGGACTCTACGGAGTTGATGTTCCAGATGTCGGTCCCGGTGACTTTTTCCGCAGCCGCCGGGGAAGCGAGGATGTGGTCAAGCGAACCCACCAAGCCACCGAACAGGTAGGAGTGTTTGCCGGTGCCGGCCTCAAGGTCGGTGTAGCCGGCGCCCGTCAGGACGTTGATGGGATCTTCCTTGGCGTAGGCGTTGAAGTCACCGATGAGGAAGACCTTATCCGTGCCCTTGGAAGCCTGCAGGTCCTTGGAGAATGCGAGCAACGATTCGGCCTGCCTGGTGCGGGCGATGTTTGAGGCACCCTGGCCCTTGTCGGTATCGTCCGGGGTGGCCGCGGAACCCTTGGACTTGAAGTGGTTCACGATTGCTATGAACTTCTTGTCGTCGGCAGCGCCCACCGGCTTGAATACCTGTGCCAGCGGCTTGCGGGCACTTGCGAAAGCCACGGTGTCGTTGTGGATGATGGACTCGCCCACGGGCTCGGCAGCGGCCTTCTTGTAGATGAACGCGGTGCGGATCATGTCCTCATCGCTCAGCGGGGGAGCGTTGGCCGGAGTCCGCACGTAGTCCCAAACACCCGGAGTCTTGACGTTGAGCGCGTCAACCAGCTTGGACAGGGCATCGTCGCGGTTCTTGCCGAACTGTGCCGAGTTCTCGATCTCTTCAAGGGATATGACGTCCGCGCCGGACTTGGTGATGGCTGCTACGATCTTGGCCTGCTGGCGCTCGAAGTTCTCCGCGTTGGCGGCTCCGCGGGCGTTGCAGCCTTCCTTGACCGTAATCGGGTTGCCCTCGCGGTCGGTGTAGAAGACGCAGCCGCTCAGCTGGTCACCGGTGGTGGGGAAGTAATTGAGCACGTTGAAGGACGCCAGTTTAAGGTTTCCACCAACGTTGGCCGGACCGTCGGGCCGGGTGGAGGTGAACGACGCAGGCTGGACTGAGTCCGCGTTGGCCGGGGTCAGCGCGGTCAGCGGCTGGAATTTCCAGGAGTTGTTGCCGTAGCCCAGGATCACGTCGGTGCGGAACTGTGCCGGCGATCCCACCCGCACCGGATCAGAGGTGCTCAGGTAGGGCAGTTGTTGTGCCTTGGTGGTGGCGTCCTTGAGGAAGTTCGTGGACGCGCCGTCGTCGAGCTTGATGGCCCGCAGGGCGTTATCGGCAACCACAGCGGCATACTCCGGCGAACCGTAAGTTGCCACTGCCGTCGGCTGCACCAGTGGTGATGTGCCGGCCGCCAGGCCGACCTCGCCGTACTGGTTGAGGGAGTAGTTGTCCGTGACGGTGAACTCGCCCTGCGGAGCGACGAGCATGCCCTCCAGGCTCTCACGGGCGGCTTCATTGGCCGGCAGGGAGAACGGGGTGGACTTGACCTCGGGCGCAGCCTCGCTGAGCTTCTTCAAGCCTGCGGCTTCGACCGTGATCTGCGTCTGGTTGGCGAATTCGCTCACCGCTCCGGTGAGTTCCAGGTAGTCACCCGGCTGTACCGTTGCCGCCGTCGTAGGCGAGTAGACGAACAAAGCGTCCGACGCCGTCCTGGCCGCCCCGCCGGCGTCGCCGCCGGTTCCGGGGGTCTGGACGTAGTAGCCGTTGAATCCGCCGGTTGCGTAGACGGCCGTGACCTTGCCGCGCGTCGTGACGGTGCTGCCTACGAACGGGCTTGCCGTGCCGGTGCCTTGGATCTCTGCGATGGTCTTGACGCCGGGCTGCGGACCGGGGTCCGTGGGCGGGGTTCCGCCGTTGGAACCTGTCGGGGTGATGGTGGTGCTGAGGCTGAAATCGGCGGCGTTGGAGTCGGTGTCCACACCGTTGGTTCGATTCAGGCTCTTGACGTCTGCGTTGCCGGCAGGTGCGCTGGCTGCGGCGGTCTCGAAGGTGTTGGAGGTGCCGTAGCCAAGGAGGTCGGCAATGGCGGGGTTTCCGGTGACCGAGCCGGCAGGGAGCGGTGAGACCGCGTTGGCTTGCTTGGCCAGGACCAGGGTTCCCGTGGTGCCACTGGGATTCATAGTGCCGGTTGCCTGCACATCGGGCGTTGGGAGGTTCGGGGCCGTGGAACTGCCGTTGTTCGTGGCTCCCTGAACCAGGTAGTAGCCCTTGGCCGGGATGCTGCCCGTCAAGGGAGTGATGCCGGTAGGTGCCGTAGTGGCGGTGGCTGATCTGTACTGCAGGGACCATCCGGCCAGGCTGACGGGAGTGTCCGAGGAGTTGTAGAGCTCCACGAACTTGTTCTTGAAGGCGGCGCCGGTACTGCCGCCGCTGAGGTACGCCTCATTGATTACCACTGGCGAAGTGCCGGTGGGTGCTGCCGGATCGTCCGCCGCGAAGGCGGGTGCCGCGGTCAGCGGGGCTGCAAGCAACCCGACTGACAGGACCGTTCCCGCAGCTGATTTCCAATATTGATGTTGCATCCGCTCTAACTTTCATTAGGGAGCCCTGTGGGGCCCTGTGGACGACGCCCGCTGTCTTGTGAAGTGGGCGATATGCCCGGAAGTTACTCCGGGGTAAAGCTGCCTCGGGCATAGCTGAACACGAACGGATGAATGGGAGGTGGCGCATCGGTGGCCGGAAGGTTCTCCCGGCCACCGAGGCTCCTACTTGGCCGCGCCCTTGAGGGTTCCGGTGGTTGCGGCTCCAGCAGCAGCGCCGATCAGGCAGACGATCTCACGATCGCCGGTCTTCCAGGAATCGCTGGTGGGGTGGAGGAAAGTGACATCCAGGGCGGACTCTTCGAAGGGTACGCCTACGAAAGTTGCGAACTGGGCACCGCAGAACTCCTCTGCCTTGGTGCCCACTTCGGTGTCACCGGGGAACGCGGACGTGTCCATTTTGGTGACGGCGTAGGCCTCGAGGTCGTGGCTCTGGTCGCACGGAATGATGGTGACGTCCACGACTTCCTGGGTATCAGGGTTGGCGATGCAGTCGCCCAGTTTCACTTTGAAGGCGTCAGCTTTGGACGATTCCGTTGCTTTGCCGGATTCATCCCGCTTGGCGTCCCCGCTGCTGATGAGCGAACATCCCGCCAGTGCCAGCGATGCCATGGTCAGCACGGCAGCAGCCCTGAGGGTCTTTGAAAGGTGGAGCATTCTGGTCCTCATTCCAGAAGGAGCACAGGATTCCTGATCGGAAAGGCCCTGTGGTCAACGATGAGGGACCCAACAAGGTATTCCCACGCCGGTCGATCCCCCAAGGCCGACGATGAGAGGCTCCAGCCGGACTGCCCCTGGGTAGGAGGCAGACCGGCCGGACCCGAATTTTCATAGTCTAGGCCGTCTGGCCCTGCTCCTGGATCACCTTGAAGACTGCACCCGTGGGATCGGACAACGTTGCCAGGCGGCCGAAGGGCGTCTCTTCGGCGGGTTCCATGACGGTGGCGCCCAAGGCCGCAGCCTGCTCAACGGTGGCATCGGTGTCCGCCACCGCGAAATACACGCTCCACATGGAAGGGACCTGCGGGGGGAGGAAGCCGGAGGCATCCATGATGCCGGCCTGCGCGTTGTCTCCCGAGCCGAGGGTGGTGTACCGGAACTCAGGGGTGTCGCTCATGACGTCCGTTTCCCAGCCGAACACCTTCTGGTAAAAGGCGACCGCGGAGTCGTAATCCTTGGAGAGGAGCTCATGCCAAGCCGGAGCGCCGGCCTCGGCTGCGATCTCATAGCCCTTCATCTCCCCGAATTGCCAAGCACCGATCGAGGCACCCGAAGAGTCACCGTACATGGCCATGCTGCCTTGCTCGGGAACCTCCATCGGTTCCAGGTACACCTGGCCGCCGTTGGCAGCTGCGGCTTCCGTGGTTGCCTTGATGTCATCGGTGCGCAGGTAAGTGGACCACACATCCGGCATGGCTCCCATGTCCTCCTGCTTCTGCATGATCCCTGCAACCATCCGGCCGTCCTTGGACGCTGTGATGTAGCCGCCGTACTTCTCCTGGTCGCCGGTCTCGAACGTCCAACCGAAAAGGGTGCCGTAGAAAGACTTCGCCTGTTCGGTATCGGAGGTCATCAGGTCGATCCAGCAAGGTGCTCCCGGAGCGATGTCAGGGGTTGGCATAGGTGAGGCTCCTGTTGTTGTTCCGCGATGAAAACCGCGTCTGATGTCGGTCGTGTGGAGACAGTCAGAACACTATGCCGGGGGTCTGACACTTTCAATGATCTGCCGGAAGACGGTTCCCGGAGCGGGGTGGCGAGCAGGTAGCGGAAGCAACAAAAATGCCCCGGGTTGAAGAACCCGGGGCATTCGTTGGCGGAAGGTAAGGGATTTGAACCCTTGGTACGGGGTTACCGCACACTGGTTTTCAAGACCAGCTCCTTAGGCCGCTCGGACAACCTTCCTCGCCTAGTAGTGTTTCATAGGGAGTTGGCTGTTCCAAAACATCACGTCCACCAGTCCCCGTCCCGGGGCCGGCGGACAAGCAAGAAACCGGGAGTTCGTCATGAAAGCCGTCTTTATCCCAGAGCCGGGCGGGCCCGAAGTCCTCGAGGTCCGCGAGGTCCCCTCTCCGGTGCCGGGCGATGGCGAGGTACTGATCGACGTCGTTGCTGCGGGCCTGAACCGTGCGGACGTCCAGCAGCGCCGCGGCTTCTATCCACCGCCGCCCGGGGCATCGGAAATCCCCGGACTCGAGGTTTCCGGTCGGATCTCCGCCTTCGGCCCCGGCGTTACCAAGGCCTTCTCCGTGGGGGACAAGGTAGTGGCGCTGCTTTCCGGCGGCGGCTACGCCCAACAGGTGGCGGTTCCTGCCGAACAGGTACTCCGCGTTCCTGAAGGCGTGGACCTGATCACCGCAGCTGCCCTGCCGGAGGTTGCCGCGACCGTGTACTCGAACCTCATCATGACGGCCCAGCTGCAACCCGGCGAGACGGTGCTCATCCACGGCGCCACCGGCGGAATCGGCACCATGGCCATCCAGCTCGCGAAAGCCTACGGTGCCACAGTTGCGGCAACTGCGGGGTCGGATGAAAAAGTCGGCACGGCCAAGGCGTTCCTCGGGGCCGACATCGCCATCAACTACACCGAAGAAGACTTCGTTGAAAGCCTCAAGGCACAAAACGGCGGCAAAGGCGCGGACGTTATCCTCGACGTCGTGGGTGCCAAGTACCTCCAGCAGAACGTCGACGCGCTCGCTGAGTACGGCAGGCTCATCATCATCGGGCTGCAGGGCGGCGCCAAGGCGGAGATCAACCTGGGCCAGCTCCTCAGCAAGCGTGCAGCCGTGATCGGCACAGCCCTCAGGCCCCGTTCGGTTGCCGAAAAAGGCATCATCATGACGGCGGTGCGCGAGTCCGTGTGGCCCATGGTCACCGACGGTCGTATCACGCCGCTCGTCGCCAAGACTTTCCCGCTGGACCAGGTCCGCGAAGCGCATGAGTACTTCGACTCGGGGGAGCACGTGGGCAAGGTCCTCTTGCTCCTCTGACATTCCAGCCAACCCGCAGCAAGGAGCTCCATGTCCATCCGGCACAGCCTTCTGGCCCTGCTCCAGGACCAGCCCAGGTATGGCTATGAGTTGCGTGTCGAATTCGAGGACCGGACCGGCGCCGCCTGGCCGCTGAACATCGGCCAGGTTTACACCACCTTGGACCGGCTTGAGCGCGACGGCCTGGTCAGCAAGGACGGCGACGACGGCGGCGGGCACGTCATCTACAGCATCACTGAAGCTGGGGTCGCGGAAGTCGCGGCGTGGTTTTCCGGGGCTGTCGACCGGGGAAATCCGCCGCGGAACGAGATCGCCATCAAACTCGCGCTCGCCGTGACCATGCCCGGGGTGGATGCCGCTGCGGTGATCCAGTCCCAGCGCGAAGTTTCCGTCAAGGCGCTGCAGGAGCACACCCAGGCGCGCAAAGCGGTCTCGGCCAACCAGCGCTCAGCAGACACGGCGTTCCTGCTGGTGCTCGATTCCCTGGTGTTCCAGGCAGAGGCCGAAGTCCGGTGGCTGGACCTGTGCGAAGCCCGCATGGTGCAGAGCCTGGGCAAGGGCGGGTCAAGCACCGCTGGTGCCAGCTAGCTGTACAACCGGCCCACCGTTTGCCGCAGGCAGGCTACCGCTCAGCGCAGCCAACGGATCCGGCGGTGAGTACGGCCACTTCCCGGGGAACCTTATTGCTAACTTGCCCGTGACGCACGTCCGAGCCAAGGCAGCGCAGCAGTTCTCAAGGAGGAGATATGGGCAAGAATCCTGACCAGACCGGACTCATGGAAGGACTTGATCCTACGCTGCCTGCACCCGCGGTGGACCATTCCGCCCGGGACGCCGAGGAACGCAAATGGACTCCGGCGAAAATCGGTCTTTGGGTGGCGATTTCGCTGCTCGGTGCAGTGGCGTGGTTCATGCTCGCCCTGGTTCGCGGCGAGACGGTGAATGCCATCTGGTTTGTCTTCGCCGCAGTCTGTACCTACCTCATCGGCTACCGCTTCTATTCGAAGGTCATTGAACGCTACCTGCTGAAGCCGGATGACCGAAGGGCTACGCCCGCCGAGTACAAGGCCGACGGCAAGGACTACGTCCGCACGGACCGGAACGTCCTGTTCGGGCACCACTTCGCGGCGATCGCCGGTGCAGGCCCCTTGGTGGGTCCGGTCATCGCGGCGCAGATGGGTTACCTTCCAGGCACCATCTGGATCATCATCGGCGTCGTGTTTGCCGGTGCCGTGCAGGACTATCTGGTGATGTTCTTCTCGATGCGTCGAGGCGGCCGGTCCCTGGGCCAGATGGCCCGTGAGGAACTGGGAGTCATTGGCGGTACAGCGGCCTTGATCGCAACGTTGCTGATCATGATCATCATCGTGGCCATCCTTGCGCTGGTAGTGGTCAATGCCCTGGGTGAGAGCCCGTGGGGCGTCTTCTCCGTTGGAATGACCATCCCGATTGCGCTGTTCATGGGCGTGTACCTTCGGTTCATCCGGCCCGGCAAGGTGATGGAGGTTTCCATCATTGGTTTCGTGCTGCTCATGGCGGCCATCATCGGCGGCGGTGCGGTGGCTGGTACCGAGTGGGGTGCGGCATTCTTCCACCTGGACAAGGTGACCATCGCCTGGGGCCTGATCATCTACGGATTCATTGCCGCGATCCTGCCCGTGTGGCTGCTGCTCGCGCCGCGCGACTACCTTTCCACGTTCATGAAAATCGGCGTGATCGTGATGCTGGCCCTCGCCATCATCGTTGTGCGGCCGGAAATCACCGTCCCTGCCTTCAGCGAGTTCGCGGGCCGCGAGAACGGCCCGGTGTTCTCCGGCGCGCTGTTCCCGTTCCTGTTTGTCACGATTGCCTGTGGTGCCTTGTCCGGTTTCCACGCCCTCATTTCCTCGGGGACCACGCCCAAGTTGATCGAGAAGGAACGACAGACCCGTTTCATCGGGTACGGCGGCATGCTGATGGAGTCGTTCGTGGCCATCATGGCGCTCGTGGCTGCAATCTCGATTGACCGCGGCATCTACTTCGCCATGAACGCGCCCCTGGCACTGACCGGCGGCACGGTGGAGTCAGCCGCCACCTGGGTGAACAGCCTGGGCCTGGCCAACGTGAACATCACCCCGGACGTGCTGGCCCAGACGGCCAAGGACGTGGGCGAGGAAAGCATCATCTCCCGCTCCGGCGGTGCCCCGACGCTGGCAGTTGGCTTGGCGCACATCATGCAGCAGTTCATCGGCGGTCCCGCCATGATGGCGTTCTGGTACCACTTCGCCATCATGTTCGAGGCGCTCTTCATACTTACCGCCGTGGACGCCGGAACCCGCGTTGCCCGGTTCATGCTGCAGGATTCCATCGGCAACTTTGTTCCCAAGTTCAAGGAAGCTTCATGGCGCCCCGGTGCCTGGCTCTGCACGGCCATCATGGTGGGTGCCTGGGGCGCTGTGCTGTTGATGGGTGTGACGGATCCGCTGGGCGGCATCAATACGCTGTTCCCGCTGTTCGGCATCGCCAACCAACTGCTGGCAGCCATCGCCCTGGCGGTGTGCCTGGCCATCGTGGCCAAGCGGGGCACGTTCAAGTGGCTGTGGATCGTGGCCGTCCCGCTGGCTTTCGCGGCTGTCGTCACCATCACTGCCAGCTTCCACAAGATCTTCTCCCCGGTACCGGCCGTAGGCTATTTCGCCAACAACCAGGCATTCTCCAAGGCACTTGCTGATGGCAAGACGGAGTTCGGCACGGCCAAGAGCGTCGCGGCCATGGAAGCTGTCGTCCGGAATACGGCCATTCAGGGATGGTTGTCGGTGATCTTTGTGGTCTTGAGCATCATCGTGATCCTCACGGCCCTGATCGCCACCGTCAAGGCCATCCGGGCCGGTGGGGGACAGGATCATGAAGATCCTGCCGTGCCGTCCAAGGTGTTTGCTCCTGCAGGACTCCTTCCCACCCCGGCTGAGAAAGCGCTGCTCGCCGAATGGAACGCGTTGCCTGCTGACAAGCGCACCCACAAGGCGGGGCATCACTGATGAACGCGGTCACCAGGGGCTTTCGGGGCTTTGCCGCATACATGGGTTCGCTTATGGGCGCTGACGCGTACACGAAATACCTTGAGCACTTCACCGCCTCCGGCCACGCCGGTCCCGCCATGACCGAACGCGAGTTTTGGCGGGACCGGATGGACCGGCAGGACAGCAATCCCCAGGGCCGCTGCTGCTGAGCTGTAGTTTCGCTACGAACGAAGTCCAAAATCCGGCTGTGGCCGGAGGTTCACGGGAAGCACATGAGAGTATGAACGAATGAGCGATCTGAACGACATTCAGCCCACGGATGAGGCTTCGGACGACACTCCCGTGGAAGGAACCACACTGGACGGGGATGCGGCTGCGCCCAATGGCGGGCAATCCCCGCAGGGCGAGGCAGCGAACGACGTCAAGCCCAAGCCCAGCAACCTTCAGGAACTGGTGGACGAGCCTGCCAAGGTGATGCGGATCGGCACGATGATCCGTCAGCTTCTGGAAGAAGTTAAGAGCGCCCCGCTTGATGATGCAGCGCGCGGTCGCCTCGCCGAGATCCACGAGCGGTCCATCAAGGAGCTCGAAGATGGGTTGGCACCTGAGCTCATTGATGAGTTGGAACGCATCAGCCTCCCGTTTCCCGAGGACAAGGCCCCCTCGGACGCTGAGCTTCGCATCGCACAGGCCCAGCTGGTGGGCTGGTTGGAAGGGCTGTTCCATGGCATCCAGGCAGCCATTGCCGCCCAGCAGGCAGCGAAAGAACACGCTGCCGCGCAAATGCAGCTTCGGCAGCTGCCCCCGGGTACGGTCATCGCGCCGGGCATCATCATTGGCGAAAACGGGCAACCTCAGCGGGCTGCTGCGCCCGGGGCTTCGGGTGCTGCTTCCAATGGACGCCCGGAAGATCCCGACCACGGCCCGGGCCAGTACCTCTGAGTTCGCGGGTGGGTTTCTTTGGGGCCGTCCGGCAGGGACGGAAGGACGATCTTGAGCTCGGCAAGGGCCTGTGGCGCCGCGCCCACGACCGCTTCCATCGCGGGCTGGACCGTTATCACCAGGTCCTTGAAGGCGTGGACGACGAGCAGCTCTACAACGAGCTTGTGGAGATCGCCAATGAACTGGCGGGGTTGTCCCCACGGGTGCGGAGCATCTGCGTAGAGGCCCAAAAGCGCTCGCCCAGCGATGGGCTGGACGTGCCAGGAGCGCTCGCGGGCGTGCACCGGGCGCTGTCCAAAGCCGGCAACTCGCTCGCCACCACGGCTGAGGCTGCGGCGATGTTGCGTCTGGCTGTAGGTCCTGTACCGGTCGGTGCATTATCCGTGCGGCGCCGTGCTGAGTCCGTCTTCGAGCAGGTGGCCGACGCGGAGCGCCAACTCAATCCCTGATGCGGAAACCAAGTAATCGGAAGTGATCCGGAAATAAGGCAGGCGTTGACAACTACACGCGTGCGCCCCTATTCCCTGCATGCAAGAAGTTAAGCGGATAGCTGATCTTCGTCATAATCGGCCCATGACCCAGGCGGTAGCTGGCAGGATGACAACCATGACTTCGTCACCAGAACTTACTTTTAACGACGGCAACACCATCCCCCAGCTCGGCTACGGGGTATGGCAGGTTGAAGACGATGTAGCCGAAAAGGTAGTACGCCAGGCTTTCGACGCCGGGTTCCGCCACATCGATACCGCAAAGATCTACGGCAACGAGGCCGGCGTTGGCCGTGCCATCGCCTCTTCGGGCCTCTCCGCCGAAGAAATTTTCATCACCACCAAGCTGTGGAACGCGGACCAGGGCTACGAATCCACCCTGGAGGCCTTCGAGAAGTCACTCGACCGCCTTGGCCTGGAAACCCTGGACCTCTACCTCATCCACTGGCAGCAGCCCAAGCAGGAGAAGTACGTCGATACGTGGAAGGCCCTCATCGAGCTCAAGAAGCGCGGACGGGTGAAGTCCATTGGTGTCTCCAACTTCACCAAGGAAGGCCTGCAGCACATCATCGATGAAACCGGCGTCGTTCCGGCCATCAACCAGGTTGAACTGCACCCCTTCTTCAACCAGGCCGAATTGCGCGAATTCAACGCCTCCAAGGGCATCCTCACGCAGGCATGGTCCCCGCTGGGCCAGGGTGGCGAGCTCCTGGAGAGCGCCACGATTGCTGAGATCGCAGCCAAGCATGGTGCCACGCCGGCGCAGGTTGTCATCGCATGGCACCTGGCCATCGGCAACGTCGTGATCCCCAAGTCGGTCACGGAGTCCCGCATCCAGGAGAACTTCGCAGCCCTGGACGTCACGCTGGACGCCACCGACGTCGAGGCCATCAACAGCCTGGACCGCGGCGCTGAAGGCCGCATCGGCCCGGACCCGGCAGTCTCCGACTTCGCCTAGGCCCCGCGCCTTACTCAGGTGCCCCGCTCCCTTCCGGGGGCGGGGCACCTGGCGTTTCACCTGATGGGCGCGAGGGTGGTCACTGAGAAGGGCACTTCCAGCAATGTCTTTACCGCTTCCACAAAGTCCTTCACATGCTGTTGCCGGTTGTGGGCTTCGAGATCCTCGGCACTTGCCCAGCCTTCAAACATGACGAAGGTGCCGGGCTGCTGCCCATCGGCGAAAACGGTGTACTCCAGGCAGCCCTGGTCCTTGCGGCTGTTCGTCTGCAGTGAGCTGAGGACTCCTTGCAGCTCGCTTTCGCGTCCTGCTTTGGCGATAAATACCGGCATGAGCCACACTTCTGCGGGCTCTTTGTGGGTTGGGCTGGTCATTCTTGTTTCCTTGATGATGGGCCGGAGGGGCCGGGAGGGACGGAACTTCGCCGTCCCTCCCGAAAGGGATCAATCGGTGATTTGTGGAACCTCAACCCAGGACTCTTTGGCCGCGGATTCGACGATCGCGTCATCGATGAGGGCGACTTGGTAGCCGTCGGCGAAGTTGGGGCTAACGCTTCCGCCTTCGGCGATGGCTTTGAAGAAGTCATGGGCCTCGATGATCTTGGTCTCTCCATAGCCGATGCCCAGGGCCGGAATGGGCCACAGCCCCTCACCGTAGGGGTGGGCCGGGCCTGTGTAGATGGTCCGGAACCCGCGACGGTCTGCTTGGTCTGAAGCGAAGCAAACCTGGAGCTCGTCGCGCCGCTCGTAGTTGAAGACGATGCTGCCTTCGGTTCCATGGATTTCGAAGGTGATGTAGTTGTTCCTGCCGTGCGCGTTGCGTGTGGCTTCGACCGATCCAACCGCTCCATTTGCGAAACGGATCATGGTCATCACTTCGTCGTCGACGTCAACCGGGCCCTTCGGGCCCTCTCCGCCGCGCACGGTGCCGAGGGCATCGGCCCCGCCGGATTGGAGCGGCCGCTCGGGGATCCACGTCGACAGGACTGCGTTGACGGCGCTGAACTCTCCCACGAGGTACCGCGCCATGTCTATGACGTGGGTCGCGATATCGCCAAGCGCGCCGGAACCTGCGATGGACTTCTGGAACCGCCATGACAGCGGCGAGTCCGGGTCGGCGCTCCAGTCCTGGAGATAGGTTCCGCGGAAGCTGAGGATCTGGCCAATGGCACCTTCTTCGATGTACTTCTTTGCCAGTGCAACGGCTGGGGTGCGCCGGTAGTTGAAGGCGACCATGTGGACGATGTCCTTGTCCTTGACGGCGTCATACATGGCCTTGGACTCTT
This sequence comes from Paenarthrobacter sp. TAF1, assembly GCF_052113825.1. Lineage (NCBI taxonomy): Bacteria > Bacillati > Actinomycetota > Actinomycetes > Micrococcales > Micrococcaceae > Paenarthrobacter > Paenarthrobacter sp. TAF1. The sequence continues at coordinate 36,196 of NZ_JBFRDO010000008.1, read as the reverse complement.
CGCCGGTGCGTGCGAGGGGCTTCTCGCAAATGATGTGCTTGCCCGCCTCGGCGGCGGCGATGGCGATTTCGGCGTGAAGGTGGTTCGGCGTCGCGATGTCGACGACGTGAATGTCGGGATCGTCGATGATGGACCGCCAGTCCGAGGTCGAGTTCTCGAAACCGAAGCGCCTGGCGGCTTCTGCGGCCAGCTCGGGGTTCGCCTCGGCGATGACTTTGCGGACCGGCAATGCCGGGGCAGGCCAGAAGAACATGGGCATGGCGGCATAGGCCAAGGAGTGGGCCTTGCCCATGAAGCCTCCACCAATGAGGCCAACGTTGAGGTGTTGCATGTGGATCAGGTCCTTCCGTAAGGATTGCTTAGAGGAGTGTCTCGAGGTATTTCTTGCTGATTTTTGCTGCTTCGGCGGGGTCGCCGTCGTAGTTGTCGAGTTCGACCATGAGCCAGCTGTCGTAGGCGCTCTCCCGGATCGCAGCGATGATGTCCGGGAAATCGAGCTCACCTTCGCCCAGGGGGAGGAAGTTGAACGGGTCTTGTTGGAAGTCCTTGAGGTGGACATGCTGGATTCTGTCGGAGTACTTGCGGATAACCGCGGCCGGGTCCGCCCCGCCTGCCGCAAGGTGCGCCGTGTCCGGGCAGAACCCGATCCTGGTCAGCGGCATGAGCTTTTCCAGCTCGTCCGGGCTCTCCACGATGGTGCTGAGGTGCGGGTGGTAGCTCGCGGACAGGCCGAAGCTCTCCGCGATGTCCGCTACGCGGTCCAGCGCCTGGCCCAGCAGGTAATAGTCCTGTTCGGTGGTTCCAGCAGCCCGGCGCGCGCCGCCGCCAACCACCAGCCGTTCAGCTCCGAAGTTCGCAGCCAGTTCTGCGGCCTTGTGGATTCGGTGCATCTCGTCGGGAAGGATGTCGGCGTAGATGAAGTTGGCCCCCGTGTAGACACTCGTCAGCACGACTCCGTTGCTGCTGAGGATCTCTTTGAGTTCCTCCGGCTTGTCGGCATATTCGACCAGGTTTCCGTCGAACATCTCCACGCCCTCATAGCCGACGGCGGCGATGTCACGCACGGCGTCGCGCATGGATCCGTGGGTCATGTAGAAAAGGTCCTTGACGCTGGTCACGCCTTGCGGGTGTCCGACGACCCCGCCCCAGGTGATGGAACAGTAACCGAGTTTCATTGCATTTGCCTTTCAACTGCCGGAGAAGAGCTGGGAAAATCGAAGAGGTTGCCGGTGGGAACGTCCACCCATGACTGTCGTGCCGCGGAGGTAACCACTGCGTCCGTGAGGAGTGCTGCCCGGAGGCCATCCCGGAAGGTGGGGAGGCCCTCGGGTTCGTGTCCTTGGACAGCTGCATAGGTGTCAGCGACGAAAGCGTTGAAGCTGTCCTGGTACCCCTGGGGGTGGCCCGCCGGGAGCTTGGCGTAGCGCCCGCCGCCCGGGGTGGAAAGGGTCTCCGGCCCCACAGGAATGTGCGAAGTGGAATCCACGCGTCCGATGTGCAGGGTGTCCGGTGTTTCCTGGTTGAAGCTGAACGATGCCACAGTTCCATCGAAAGAGAACCAGAGGCGGTTTTTTCTTCCTGGACTAACTTGGCTCACCACCAACGAACCGGTGGCCCCCTTGTCGGTTTCGAAGAGCAGTGTTGCCCCGTCCTCAGTTGATACCGGGGACAACTGGCCAAGGCTTTCGCGTTGTTCATGGGCCCGGCTGGTACTGGCCATGATCCTGGAGATGCGGTGTCCCGTGGTGAACTCCATCAGGTCGCACCAGTGCACTCCGATGTCACCGAAGGCCCTGGACGCTCCTCCGAGCTTGGAGTCGACCCGCCAGTTTGTTGCCGCTGCACCTGCCAGCCAGTCCTGCAGATAGGATCCGTGCAGCAGCCAGAGCCGGCCTGCCTCCCCGTTGTGGATGCGCTCGCGGGCCTCCCGGACTGCCGGATAGAACCTGTAGACGAAGGGCACGGCGGTGACCACATTTGCCTGTTCTGCAAGGTCCGTCAGTTCCTTGGCGTCCTCAATGGTGGTGGCCAGGGGTTTCTCGCAGATGACGGCCTTGCCGGCGGCGATGGCCAAGCGTGCAAGGTCCGCATGGGTGGCGTTTGGGGTGCAGATGTGGACGACGTCCACGTCATCGCGGGCAATCAGGGCTTCGGGGGAGACGGCCGCGGCCTGTGCACCCAATCGGGCCACAGCGGCCTCGGCACTGGCCAAACTACTGCCGGCTACTGCACTGACCGTGCTTCCTGCGGCCCGGACAGCATGGGAGTGGACTGTGCCCATGAATCCTGTGCCGATAATCCCGGCACGTGGTGTGGAGGCCATGGACTGTCACTTCTTCCGGGCGAGGGCGACTGCAAGGATGATGATGGCTCCGCGCACTACTTGCTGCTGGCTGCTGTCGAGGCCTGCAAGGATCAGTCCGTTGTTGATCAGGCCGATCAACAGGGCGCCGAAAAGGGTTCCGATGATGGAGCCGAATCCGCCGAAGAGGCTGGTCCCGCCCAGGATGACCGCAGCGATGGCTGAGAGTTCGTCACCGGCGCCCCACTGGAACCGTCCGGACTGGAGGCGACCGGCGTAGAGCATTCCGGCAACACTGGCAACCATGCCGGAGATCAGCAGCACCTGGAACTTGATGCGCTTTGTATTGATGCCAGTGAATTCGGAGGCGTTGCGGTTGCCACCCGTTGCCAGGACCTGCCGGCCGAATTTGGTCCGGTTCAGCACGACGGCGCCGATGGCTACGAAGATGCCGCTCCACACCACAAGGCCCGGAATGGGTCCGAAGTTCCCGGATCCGAACACCGTGTTGAAGGTGTCGTCCAGGATGGGCTGGGGCGCTGAGGCGGTGATCCACTGCGCGACGCCCACGGCAATGCCGAGCATGCCGAGTGTCACGAGGAAGGAAGGGATGCCCAGGAGGCTGACCAGTGCGCCGTTGACCGATCCGACCACGAGGCCCACGGCCAGTCCGGCAAGTATGCCCGGGACCAGGCCCCATTGGGACAGGGCCATAGCGGTGCAAACGCTGGAGAGGCCGGCGACGGATCCCACGCTCAGGTCGATCTCGGCGCAGGCGATGACGTAGGTCATGCCCACTGCGATGACGGTGATGGTGGCCGTCTGCCGGAAGATGTTCAGCAGGTTGTTCGGTGACATGAATCCCTGGTCGCGCAGCAGGACCGCGAAGATCAGGAAGACGACGACGAAGCCGATGTAAATGACGTAGCGCCGCCAGTCGAGGTCCTTCAGGATGGTGCCGACGTTGCGGGGTGCCCCGGTGTCCCGTGGCGCGATGGTGTTTGTCTTGCTCACTGTTCAGACTCCCTGGACTGCAAGTTGTAGATATTCCTCGTCAGCAATGTCGCTGCGGGGGATGTCGCGGATGATGGAGCCGTCCTTGAGGACGAGGACGCGGTCGCTGACCGCGAGTAGTTCGGGATACTCGGAGGAGATGACGATGATGGCTTTGCCATCGCTTGCCAGTTCGCGGATCATGTCCAGGATTTCGCTCTTGGTGCCAATGTCGACGCCGGCCGTCGGCTCATCGAGGATCAGGATGTCGGGATCGGTGCCCAGCCACTTGGCGATGACCACCTTTTGTTGGTTGCCGCCCGAGAGCAGCCGCACGGGCCGGTGGGGGTGGGCGACCTTGACTGCGAACCTCTTGATCAACGACGCGGACAACTCGTTGCCCTTGGCGCCATCAAGAAGGGGGCCACGCTGAATGTGCTTCAGGAGCGGCAGCAGCAGGTTGTCCTGGACCGAGTGTTCCAGGACGAGGCCTTGTGCCCTGCGATCCTCCGGGACAAGGGCGATACCGGCGTTGATGGCCTGCTGCGGAGATGCCAGGGTAACTTTCCTGCCCCGGATGAGGACCTGCCCGCTGTCCAGTTTGTCGATGCCGAAAAGTGCCCGCGCGAGTTCTGTCCGCCCGCTGCCCATGAGCCCGGCCAGGCCGAGGATTTCGCCGGGCCGCAGTGCGAAAGAAACGTCCCGGACCCGTAGGCCCGCGTTCAGCCCGCGCACTTCCAGCAGTGGCTCGACGTCGGTGCCCACATCGTTCCGCGCCCGATAGGAAAGTTGGCCCTCGACCTTCTTGCCCACGATTCCTTCGACGATTTGTTCGGGAGTGACCTTCGTCAGTGGCTCGGTGAAGAGGTGCCTTCCATCGCGCAGGATGGTGATCCGGTCCGCCAACCTGTACACCTCATCCATGCGGTGGGAGATGTAGATGATGGAGATTCCGCGCTGCTTGAGGCGGTCGATCAATTCGAAGAGCGCCTCGGACTCGTGCCGGGCCAAACTTGCCGTGGGCTCATCCATGATCAGCACTTGTGCGTTCTGCGCGAGGGCTTTGGCGATTTCGGTCAGCTGCCAATAGGCGGTGCCAAGCCGCGAGACCTGGGCGCCGGCGTCGACGTCGACCTCCATCTCGGCGAAGACTTCCTTGGCCCGTCGCACCGCGGCGCGGTCATCGATGAGGCCGCCCCGGCCGAGCGGCTCTGCGCCAAGGAAGATGTTCTGGGCAACGGTAAGGCTGGGTACGAGGCTGAATTCCTGGAAAACCATCCCGATTCCGGCGGACTTCGCATCCTGGATCGAGTTGATGGCGGCCGGTTTGCCGCCAATGAGGATTTCTCCGGCATCCGTCTGGTAGACGCCCTGGAGGATCTTCATGAGGGTGGACTTGCCGGCCCCGTTGCCCCCGGCCAGTGCGTGGACCTCGCCCTTGCGGACATCGAAGCCGACATCCTTCAGAACGGACACGCCGTTGAAGGCCTTGGATATCGAGCGCATCTCGACGACATTGTCTGCGGTGTTCATTTCCCGCCCTTTCGGCGCGGTGCGGGGGCCTGGGCCCCCGCACCGTAGGATCTGGCTACTTCTTGTAGGAGTCCTGGATGTCCTTGGGAGCGTCCTCGTGGTAGACCTGCTTCCAGGCTTCAAGGACGTTCGAGTGGTCAACAGGGAGGGCGCTCAGGGCCACGTACGGAGGTGCTTGCTTGCCGAGAAGTGCTCCTGCCGCGAGCCGGGCTTCGGTGACACCCTGGTCGAACGGAACCTGGGCGCCGAGGCCGACGACGAGTTCGTCCTTGGCCAGGGCGATGGCCACGTTCTTGCCGAGGTCTTCCGTGGCGATTTTCAGGTCCTGCCGGCCGGCCGCGCGGGCCGCCGCCATGACGCCTTCAGCCGGGACGTCCCACACGGCCCAGATGCCGGCCAGGTCAGGGTACTTGCTGATCATCGCGTTGGCAGCAGCCTGTGCGTCTCCAGCGAAGTCCGGGCCCGCGATGCCCTTTTCTTCGACGATCTGGATGTCGGGGTATTCCTTGACGATAGTCTCCTTGAACCCTTCGTGTCGCTGCTTGGTCACGAAGAAGTCGGCTTGGTGAAACACGAGGCCGATCTTTCCCTTGCCGCCCAGGGCTTTGGCCATCTGGTGAGCGGAGACGACGCCGTTGCCGTAGTTGTCAGCCGAAACAACTGAAACGTAGTCCGTGCCGGGAGTCAGACCCTGGGGGACGTTGTCCATGAAGACGAGCTTTGTGCCGGCAGCCGCAGCCTTTTTGTACGCGGAGGCCGTGGCCACCGGGTCCGTGGGGATGGAGACGATGACATCCGGGTCCTGCGTCATGACGGTCTCGATATCCGAAACCTGCTTGTCCGGCTTGAAATTCGCGTCCGTTGTCGCGATGACCTTGATGCCGAGCTTTTCGAATTCACTCTTGAGGCCGTTGACCTGGGCCGTTGCCCAGTCGTTGCCGCCGTAGTGCATCACGATTGCGGCCTTGGCGTTGAGTGCCTTGATCTTCTCGATCTCCTCCGGCGTCAGATCTGACACGGATGCCGGGGAGGGGGATTCGCCGTTGGGGCCCTTGCTCAGGACCTGGCCCTTGATCTTGTCGAGGGCCTGCTGGGCCTTTTCGGACACGCCGGCGTCGGGTGCGTTCGACGTGCTCGCCGCCGAGCTGCTGCACGAGGCTACGGAAAGTGACAGGACAGCGGCCAAAGCCACGAGGGGAAGCCTGCGGATCATCATTGTTCTCCAGTGCTTATGAGGGGATGTGGTGGTGGAGGGCGGGAACGAGCGCGCCTGCAACCGGTGTTAGGGCGGACGGACCCTTCTCGGCGGAACCGTCGATGGTGGACGCCGAAGAGTCTGCGGGGGCGGTCCGCTTCATCCTTGGTGAACTCGGACCGTAATCGCTTACGGGAGTTCCGTGAACGTTTACGGAACCGATCGTAAACGTTTACGGTGATGAGTGTCAAACATCACGCCCCGCCCATTTCGAAGTAACCGGATGGGACGGGCGCACGTAGTATTGGTACGCATCGGCCCGGTTGGACGGTGTGGGGACAGGAGAGAGCGTGTCAGGCATAACGGTTCCACGTGGAGCGAACGGGCAAACAGGAGCCACGTTGCGGCGGAAGCCGACCATCAACGATGTGGCGGGGATTGCGGGCGTGTCCTTTGGTACTGTCTCCCGCGTCCTGAACAACGCCCCGGACGTGAGTGCGGCCACCCGGGAACGCGTCCTGCAGGCCATAAAGGACATCGGCTACCGCAGGAACCGGGCAGCCACTGCCCTTGTCACCAACCGGTCAACATCCATCGGGCTGCTCTCTGATGGCTCCCCGCGGTTCGGTCCGGTAGGGACACTCATGGCCCTGGAAACCGTTGCACGGAAGAAGGGGTATGCCACAACAGTCATCAGCGTGGATAAACCCTACGACGAGTCCGTGCAGGCGGCCTTGGACACTCTGGACGACACCGGCGTTGGGGGCATCATCGTCGTCGCACCCTTGGTCGACATGGCGTCGGCTGTCTGGAATGCCTCCTGCCGGGTACCCGTGGAAATGATCGCGGCAGGAGCGTCATCAACTCCGAATGTCTTCACCTACTCGGAAAACCAGGAACTCGGAGCCCGGCTCGCCACCCAGCACCTCATCGACCTCGGCCACACCGACATCGCGCACTTGGCAGGCTCCATGGACTGGTTTGACGGGCGCGTGCGCAAGCGCGGCTGGGAGGCGGCCCTGGGCGACGCCGGACTTCCGCCGGGGCTGTGCCTGGAGGGCGATTGGAGTCCCCGATGGGCCTATGAAACCGGCCTCCGCCTTGTCCGGGAGGGAAAGGTTCCCCAAGCTGTTTTTGCAGCCAGCGACCATACGGCACTCGGACTCATACGGGCCTTGACCGAAAATGGAATCCGTGTCCCGGAGGACGTCAGTGTGGTGGGATTCGACGACATCGAAGGTTCAGACTATTTCCTGCCCCCGCTGACCACTGTGCGTCAGGACTTCACAGCCCTGGCGCACATGAGCATGGAGGTCCTCCTGGGCGCCATGGAGGGGCGTGAGGTTGACCGCACCCCGATCGCGCCCACCCTTGTTGTGCGCGAAAGTTCCACGCGGGCAACACGCCATTCAGGAAGAGATACCTAGCCTGCAGGGTCCTGCTGGCAGGTCAGCTTGAGCGGACCTTCCGTTGGGACCTGAGCACGACGACGGCGCCTGCAACGAGCAGCAGCCAGTGGACGATCCGGCCTTCGCTTCCCGGGGCCATTTCTCAGGCTGGCGCTCGGGGAAGTCCCAGTGCGCGCCAGTCTCGATGCCTGGCTGTTCGCGGGGGTAGGAGGGGTGGTCGGCGGGGTCGAGATCGGCACCCCACCCCGGGATCCGGGCCCGTAAAGTGTGCTCCCCTCAGGACTGGCAACCCACGAAAACCTTCACCCCACCCTCACCTTCCGTTCATGACGGCCGGAAAGGGTGGATGCCATGACCGACTTTTCACGCCGCACCCTCGTCAAGTCCTCCCTCGCCGGCTTTACGCTGGCCGGCCTCACGGTAGGGGCCGCCGGCCCGGCCGGCGCAGCACCTGCAGCCATCCCGCTGGTCCGCAAGCGACTCACCCTCCCCACGGGCATTGCCACCGGGGACGTCACCACGGATTCGGCCGTCCTGTGGTCGCGCGCCTCAGGACCCGGACGTCTCACCGCCACCCTCAACGCCATCGACGACGCCGGGGAGCTCCTGCGTGGACGCTACGGGTTCAGCCGAACCATTCGTGGACCCCTGGCCACGGAAGCCAGTGACTTCACCGCGAAAATCCACGCCAAGGGACTGCCTGCGGGCACCAGGTTCAGGCTGGAGCTGAACTTTGAGGATGAGAACGGCATGGGCGAAGCCGGGCAAGGCACTTTCAGCACGGCCCCAGGAAACAAGGAACCCAACGACGGCGGCACTCCGGGCGGCCGCGGAGGCGGCAGGCCGGCGTCGTCCTCCCAGTCCTTCGTCTGGACCGGCGATACCGCCGGCCAAGGCTGGGGCATCAACGAGGAGATCGGCGGCATGCGCGGTTACAAGGCCATGCATGACGTCCGCCCGGACTTCTTCATCCATTCGGGAGATACCATCTACGCCGACGGCCCCATCGCGGAATCAGTAACCGAGAAGGACGGCCAGGTCTGGCGCAACATCGTCACCGAGGAAGTCTCCAAAGTAGCCGAAACCCTCAAGGAATTCCGGGGCCGGCACCGCTACAACTCCCTCGACGCCAACATGCGTTCCTTGTTCGCCGACGTGCCGGTCATCGCCCAGTGGGACGACCACGAAACGCACAACAACTGGTACCCGGACCAGGTCCTGGACGACGCGCGCTATACCGAACGCAACGTCAACGTCCTCGCCGCGCGCGGGCGGCAGGCGTGGCAGGAGAACATGCCGATCGCGGACTCGGCGGCACTGTGGCGCCCCGGAACCTACGACGCCGGCCAGTACCAGCCCGCACGCATCTACCGCAAGATTCCACGCGGCCCGCAACTGGACATCTTCTGCCTGGACATGCGGACGTACAAGTCGCCGAACACCGACGGCAAGGAGCCCTACACCACCAACATCCTGGGCCAGGAGCAGGTGGACTGGCTGATCAAGGAAGTCCGGCAGTCCAAGGCCACCTGGAAGGTCATCGCCGCGGACCTGCCCTTGGGCATCGTGGTGCCTGACGGTCCCGTGAACCAGGAGAGCCTGTCCAACCGGGACAATGGTGCGCCACTGGGCCGGGAACTGGAGATCGCCGGGGTTTTGAGCGCCTTCAAGAAGTATGGCGTGAAGAACACGGTGTGGCTCACCGCCGACGTCCACTACTGCGCCGCCCACCATTATTCTCCGGAGCGGGCATCCTTCAAGGACTTCCAGCCATTCTGGGAGTTCGTTGCGGGGCCCATCAACGCCGGCTCTTTCGGCCCGAACGACATGGACGGGACCTTCGGGCCGGACGTCGTGTTTTCCAAGGCGGGCCGGTTCCCGGGTGAGTCCCCGCGCAACGGGGAGAACCAGTTCTTCGGGCATGTGGAACTCGGTTCGGATGATTCGTTCACAGTGAGTCTGCGCAACGCCAATGGAGCTGCGGTGTTCTCGAAGGTGCTCAGCCCCGAACGCTGACCGTCGCCGCGCTCCGCCGCTCCGGGAGTCCGTGGTCAAATTGACCCGTACCCATGAACCGGAGCGGACGGAGCGCGCATGGTGCTGTTTGACCCCCTGGAACGGCAGATCGTTGCCGCCTTGCAGTTGGACCCCCGCTGCCCGTGGCGCAAGATGGCCGCGGTGCTGGGTGAAGCCGAGCGGACAGTGGCGCGCCGTGGATCGCAGCTGCTGGAATCCGGTGCGGTGGCCGTTGTCGGGATTCGCCCCAGGCCCGCTGTAGTGCTGGTGCAGATGCGATGCATGCCTGGAACGGTCCGTGCCGCCGCTCAGGCCTTGTCGCAGCGCAATGACACTACGTTCGTCTACACCACCACGGGAACCGGCGACTGTGTGGCCGAGATCCTCACCGAACCGTCCCGTATGGGCACCGTCCTGTCCGATGAGTTGCCGTCCACTATTGGTTTACGCGATTCCACCAGCTATCCCGTTCTTCGGTACTTCCGCACTATCCGAGGTTGGCGGCCTGAGATCCTCACCGCTGACCGGGTAGAGGCATTCCGTTCAGCCCTGACCCCTGATTCGGGCGTCCTGGTTCCGCGGCAGGAGCTCAGCCGCCAGGACAACGAGCTCATCGATGCGCTGTGTGCCGACGGCCGGATGAGTTTCGAAGCGCTGGGGCGCCGGGTTGGTGTTTCCGAGGCTACGGCGCGTCGGCGCAGCGAATGGCTGCTGACCAACAACCAGGTCCACTTGCGGGCGATCGTTGAGCCCGCCGCTTTCGGTCTTGGTGTCGAGGCCCTGCTGTGGATCCGGGCGTCGCCGCACCAGGTCGAGCCGGTGGGAAAGAGCCTCGCGGAGCTCCCCACTGTCCGCTATGCTGCGGCAATTGCCGGCGACTATCAGATCATGGCCGACGTCACTGTGGAGGACATGTCGTCCCTCTATCGCTTCATCACCGATTCGGAATGGGCCCGGAACGCCGCTGGCGTGGACGTTTCCATCCTGCTCGATGCCCGCAAGCGCGGTGGTCGGCTCATGCGCTCACCGTCGTAAGCCGTGCCGGTTCTGCTGTGACAACAGGGGCGACGGCGGCGTACCCCGTCTGCTGCTCGAAGGCGCGCCCATAGCGGAGAAGCTGCATATCGGTGTAGTGGTTGGAAGCGAGTTGAAGCCCGATGGGCAGCCCGGCGGAGCTGAACCCGGCGGGGACGCTGAGGAGGGGGAGCCCAGTAGCGGACAACAGGCACGCCGAGCGCATCCAGTCCAGGTAGGTTTCGGAGGCAACCCCCGCGACGTCGTCGGGATAACGGAGCGTAGCGTCGAAGGGAAGCACCTGGGCGCAGGGGCTCGCGAAGAGATCGAAGCGGCCGAAGAACTCCTGCACGCTGCGTTCCAGGCGAGTCCTGGCAGCCGTGGTTTCGATGAGGTCCCGGGCAGTCAGCGCGAACCCCTTGTTCACGTTCCAATGCACTTCCGGCTTGATGACGTCGCCGGAACGCTCCAGGATCGGGCCCAGTCCTGCGGCGAAGTCCATGGCCCGGGTGTTCCCGAAAACGAGGTCAGCCTCGCTGAAGTCCGGCGTTGCTTCCTCGACGATGGCCCCCAGGTCAGCGAACACTGACAACTGTCGTTCCAGGTGCTCCAGGATCTCCGGTTCCACCGGCACGCCGATGCCAAAGTCGCGCGACCAGCCGATCCGCACACCCCGCATATCCGTCTCCAAGCTGGAGCGGAAAACCTTGGGATCCAGCCCCTCGGGGTGCGGTACCCGGGGATCGCTGCCTGCGGTCACGGACATGAACAACGCAATGTCCTCCACGCTGCGGGCCATAGGCCCTGTCCTTCCCAGCCACGCATAGGCGTTGACATCGGACGGCATGGGGATCACCGCCGTCGACGGCCGGAAGCCCACCACGTTGCAGAACGAAGCCGGGATCCGGAGCGAACCGCCCATGTCGCTGCCGTCGCCGATCGCCTGGATCCGGGAGGCGACGACGGCGGCCACCCCGCCACTGCTGCCCCCGGCGCTCAGGGCGGGCGCGTACGGGTTGGTGGTGGTTCCGAAGAGGTCGTTGAACGTGTGTGATCCGGCTCCGAACTCGGGAACGTTGGACTTGCCGGTGCTGACGACGCCCGCCGACTTGAGCCGCGCAATGATGAGGTCGTCGGCGTCGGGCACGAAGTCGCGCAACGCCAGGGAGCCTTGGGTGGTGCGCATGCCCGCAGTGTTGTTCGTGTCCTTATGGGTCATGGGCAGGCCATGCAGGGGAGGCAGTTCGGCCCCGGACGCCGTCAGCTGATCGGCATTGAGCGCCAGGGCACGTGCGCCTTCGGCATCCAACGTCACCACGGCGTTGATCACCGGGTTCACATCCGAAATCCGCTGGAGATGATCGTCCAGGGCTTCGCGCGCCGAGATTTCCTTGCTGCGGATCGCGGCGGTGAGTTCGACGGCGGACAGCTCGCCAATGGTGCTGGACATGGTGCTCCTTTGCTGGATATTCGCTTGCTGAAAGTGTGCCGAGTCACATCGCACCCCGGAAGGGCGCCCCGCCCAAGCGGCATCGTTTGACTGTTTCGGCCAGATATTTGGCGGATTCCGTCAGCTATTGTGTGTGATCCGGCTCATAGCGGAAGGTGTTGCTAACCCACTGGCCGATCCGGTCGATGGGCATGGACCCGCCCCAAGCTGTAGCCCGCGCCGCACAACGTCGTCCGGTTGGGAACTGCAGGAGGGGCTTTCACGCGGAGGTTTCCATGTTCCAACCCCAGGCATTTCAGCCCCTGACAGCGCATCCGTTGGCTGCCGGCAGCTCCAGCGACATCCTGGCCATAGCCAACAACCCGGTTCTCTGGATCTGCGTTGCAGGCGTGTTCGGTGTCATCATCATCCAGTCCATCATCTTCATGAAGGCGGCCCGCCGCGCTGCACCGTCAGTGGAGATGAGCAGCCAAGACATCCGGACGTCGTTCCGGTCCGGTGCCGTCTCGGCCATCGGCCCTTCTCTCGCCGTCTCCCTCGTAGCCATCGCCCTCCTGGGTCTGTTCGGCGCACCGGCGGTCCTCTCCAGGATCGGCCTCATCGGCTCCGCAGCTTACGACGTCTCGGCCGCGGGCATCGCTGCCGGGTCCATGGGGGCCAAACTCGGCGATGCCAGCTACACCCAAAGCGTCTTCGCGGTGGCCTTCTTCGCCATGAGCATCGGCGGAGCCATGTGGATGCTGGCCACCCTCATCCTCACTCCAATCCTCCGTAAGGGTGACGCCAAGATCCGTTCGGTGAATCCGGCCGCCATGGCGATTGTCCCGGCAGCCGCATTGATCGGTGCGTTCTCCTGCCTTGGCCTGACGGAACTTCCCAAGTCCGGCATCCATGTCCTCTCCTTCGTCGTCTCTGCCGCCGTCATGGGGCTCTGCTTGCTGCTGGCCAAGCGGCTCGGCAAGAGCTGGTTGCGCGAATGGGGTCTGGGCTTCTCAATCGTCATTGGCCTAGGTGCCGCTTTCCTGGCCGCCGCGCCCGGACTGGCCGCCTGAGACCGTCAGGACACGAAAGGAACAACATCATGACCTCCACCCTCACCACCTCAGCCACCACAAATGCCATGGCGGACTTCAACCGGACCACGTCCCGCTGGGGGCAGATCACCATGATCGCCGGACTCCTCATCTCAGTGGCCGGTCCCTTGTACCTGGTCTTCGCCGGCGGCTTGGACATCGCGCCGGCCCAGCTCTGGATCGCCTTTGCCGCGGTCGCCGCGACATTCGGCATCATCTGGATCGTCGAGCCGCTGACCTACTTCCCGATCCTCGGCCCTGCAGCTATGTACCAAGCATTCATGATCGGAAATATTTCCAACAAGCTCCTGCCCGCGGCGTTGATTGCCCAAACCAACATCGGCGCAAAGCCGGGAAGCAAGCGGGCCGAACTGGCCGCCGTTGTTGCCATCTGCGGAGCCGCAGTGGTGCACCTGGTCTCGCTCGCCATCTTCGTCGGCCTCCTGGGCAGCTGGCTCATCAGCGTCATTCCGCCGTCGGTGCTGACCGTTACCCGGCTGTACGTCCTGCCCACTGTCCTCGGCGCGGTGCTGGTCCAGGCCATCGTCTCCATGAAGCAGCCCCGCACCACCGTGTTCGCACTGGTGGTGTCCGCCGTCGTCGTCTTCGTGGTGCTGCCCCTGGTGCCCTCGCTTGCCATGGTGTCCACCGCGATCGCCGTGCTGGGGACCATCCTGCTGGCGTGGTTCTTCCGCGGAAAGCAGGTTGCAGCTGCCACACCGATCCACATCGAGTAGCCGCCGCCGCCCTCCACACCGTCAGCACGCAGCAGAAAGAAGAAGACCATGACCCAAACAGCCACTGTCCTCCAGCTCGATACCGAACAGACCACGGCGCTCCACGAGCTGTACCGCAGGCTCCACGCACACCCCGAACTCTCTATGCAGGAGCACTCCACGGCTGCCCTTATCGAGGAACAGCTGGACCGGCTCGGTGCGGACCACTTCCGCTGCGGCGGGACAGGGGTGGTCGGCATCCTGCGCAACGGTGAGGGGCGCGTAGTCGCGTTCCGCGCGGACACGGATGGGCTGCCCATCGAAGAGGCCACGGACCTGGACTACGCCAGCACGGACACGGGAATGCTGGACGGTTCCGAGGTTCCGGTGATGCACGGCTGCGGCCACGACACCCACGTGGCCAGCCTGTTGGGAGCTGCGGAAATCCTCGCCGGAAACCAGGACGCCTGGTCAGGGACGCTGGTGCTGATTTTCCAGCCCGGTGAAGAAACGGCCGCCGGGGCGCTGGCCATGCTGGAGGACGGGCTCTGGGACAGGGCTCCCCGCCCGGAGGTCGTGTTCGGGCAGCACGTCATGCCACGGCCCGTGGGCACAGTATCGATTTCCAGCGGTCCGGTGGCAGCCATGGCCGATTCCCTCCGCGTGACGGTCCATGGACAGCAGTCGCACGGCTCGCAGCCCCAGGACTCCATCGATCCCATCGTCATGGCAGCCCACATGGTTACCCGGCTGCAGACCATCGTGTCCCGCGAGCTGGATCCCCGGAAGTCCGCCGTCGTAACGGTTGGAACCTTCCACGCCGGCCTGAAGGAGAACATCATCCCGGCTTCGGCTGAGTTCACCCTCAACATCCGCACCTTCGACGAAGAGGTCCGAGGCCAGGTCCTGACCGCCGTCCGACGCATCATTAAGGCCGAGGCAGCTGCCTCCGGAGCACCGGGCCCGAAGATCGAAGAGCTGTACCGCTTCCCGCAGTGCTACAACGACCCCGACGCCGTTCCTGCTGTTTTGGAGGCCCTGCGAGATGCGTTGGGGGCTGAGTCTGTCGAGGTGACCCCGCCCATGATGGGCAGCGAAGACTTTGGACACCTGGGTACGGCCATTGGCGTCCCTTCCGTGTTCTGGATGTTCGGCGGTACGCCGCGTGCTGTGTTCGACGGTCCCGGACCAGTCCCGGTCAACCATTCGCCCTTCTTCGCCCCCGAGCTGGAAGGTTCCCTGGCCGGGGGAGTCTCTGCCGCCGTCGCCGTCCTCCTGTCCCGCCTGGGCAACTGAGCTGCAAGGAGCGTCCCCATGACTTCAGCATTGACCGAACCGGCACCTGCGCTTCAGGACACCGGCGGCCCGCTTTCCGGCAGGCTCGTGGTGGACCTCAGCCGGGCGCTCGCAGGCCCGCAGGCGGCCATGATGATGGGCGACCTGGGAGCACGGGTCATCAAGATCGAGAATCCTGGCACGGGGGATGACACCCGCGGGTGGGGTCCGCCTTTCGTCGGCCCCGAGGACGATCCACAGGCCACCTACTTCCTCTCCTGCAACCGCAACAAAGAGTCCCTGGCCCTTGACCTCAAGAGCGACGACGGCGAGACAGTCCTGCGCCAACTCCTGGAACGTGCGGACGTGGTGGTGGAGAACTTCCGGCCCGGGGTCCTGGACCGGTTGGGCTTCAGCACCGACGCCATGCACCGCATCAACCCGCGCCTGGTGATCCTGTCCATCACCGGATTTGGCCACGATGGTCCCGAATCACAGCGCAGCGGTTACGACCAGATCCTCCAGGGCGAGGCCGGGCTCATGTCGCTGACGGGCTCGGGACCCGATGATCCACAACGCGTGGGGGTGCCCATCGCGGACCTGCTCTCCGGCATGTACGGGGCATACGGGGTCGTCGCCGCCCTGCTGGAGCGTGAACAAACCGGCCGTGGGCAGGTGGTGCGGACGTCGCTACTGGCCTCGCTCGTGGGGGTCCATGCTTTCCAAGGGACCAAGGTGACGGTTGCGGGGGAGTCGCCTGAAGCGCAGGGCAACCACCATCCTTCCATCGCCCCGTACGGCCTGTTCCGGTGCCGTAACGGAAGTGTGCAGATCAGCGTCGGCAGCCAGAAGCTGTGGGCGGCCTTCACCTCCGCCTTTGGCCTTGATCCCACGGCCGACGGCGTTGCCACCAACGCTGATCGGGTGCGGAACCGCACGCACGTGATCGACGTAGTCGAAACAGCGTTTGCCGACTACGACGCCGAACCGTTGCTGGCGAAACTTGCCGGCGCGGGAATTCCCGCCGGGAAGGTGCGCTCCTTGAAAGAGGTCTATGAGTGGCCGCAACTGGCTTCGCAAGGCCTGCTGATCGACGTTGACCACCCGGTGCTCGGAGCTGTCACGCTGCCCGGACCGCCGCTGCGTTTCTTCGACAACGTCTCCGGGGCGGAAGCCACCCGGCGAGCCCATTGTGCGCCTCCGGTGCTCAACCAGCACAACGAGGAGATCCGGGGCTGGCTCGCGGGGGAGGACATTGATGACTGAAACGGCTACGCGACGGCGCCTCGGCGCGCGCGAACTGCTGGAGACAATGCTCGACGCCGGGAGCTACCTTTCGTGGGACGCCCCGGTTCGCGGGGTGGCAGGCGACGGGACCGGAAACACCGGGTATGCGGCCGACCTGGCAGCGGCCCGGGGCAAGTCCGGCAGCGACGAATCCGTTCTCACCGGGGAGGGCCGAATAGGCAATCATCGCGTCGCCATCGTGGTGTCCGACTTCGCCTTCCTGGCCGGGTCCATCGGGCGGGATGCGGCACAAAGGTTGGTGTCCGCCGTCGAACGCGCCACCAAACAGGGCTTGCCTCTCATCGCCATGCCGGCGTCTGGAGGGACCCGCATGCAGGAAGGTACCAGCGCGTTCCTGGCGATGGTGGAAATCGTCGCCGCGGTCCAGGCACATCGAACCGCGGGCCTGCCGTACTTGGTGTACCTCCGGCATCCGACCACGGGGGGAGTCATGGCATCGTGGGGTTCGCTCGGGCACGTGACTGCTGCCGAGCCGGGTGCGCTCCTGGGTTTCCTGGGCCCGCGCGTCTATGAGGCACTGCATGGAGAGGCTTTCCCCTCAGGTGTCCAAACGGCGGAGAACCTCTTCGACCACGGATTGGTGGACGCCGTGGTTCCGCCTGAAGGGTTGGGGGACTACTTTGGGCGGGTGCTGGATCTGCTCCAGCCCGGGCACGTGGTGGCCGGCGGTGCGCTGCCGTCCACCAGGTCCGCCGCGGCCGGAGCTGCCGGGCAGACTGCTTGGGAGTCGGTCCTCCGTTCCCGGGATCCCCTGCGGCCATCCACTGCGGAACTCCTGCGGCATGCCGCGGGCAGTGTTGTGTTGCTGCGTGGGGCGGGTGATGGCACCAAAGACCACGGCATGCTGGTGGCCCTTGCCCGCTTCGGCGCCACCTCGTGCGTGCTGGTGGGGCATCAACGGAACAACGCGATGGGACCGGCCTCGCTGCGGGATGCACGGCGCGGGATGCGTCTGGCCAAGGAACTGCGGCTGCCGCTGGTCACCGTTATCGACACACCGGGGGCCTCCCTCTCCCGGGAGGCCGAAGAAGGCGGGCTCGCCGCCGAGATCGCCCGCTCATTGTACGACCTCCTCGGAGTGGGAACAGCTACGTTGTCAGTCCTGCTGGGTCAAGGAACCGGGGGAGGGGCGCTGGCCCTCCTGCCCGCGGACCGCACCATCGCAGCCCAGCATGCGTGGCTGGCACCCCTGCCCCCGGAAGGGGCGTCAGCGATCGTGCACAGGACCACGTCACAGGCTCCCGCGCTCGCCGAGAGCCAAGGCATCACTGCCTCTGTGCTTGCAGGCCGGGGAATAGTGGACGTGGTGGTGGAGGAAGTCCCGGATGCGGCGGCCGCCCCGGTGGAGTTCTGCCGCCGGGTAGGTGCGATGATCGCCGTCGAGCTTCAAGGCCTGGCGGGGCGGGGTGCGCCCGGTTGGCAGGAACGGCGGTCCAAGTACCGGGCGCTGATCGGCTAGGTTGCGAGCGTCACTGCCGTCTGGCTGTACCGCCGTTCAATAGATCATGCACTCGTGCCGGAACCAGTTTTCGCAGGAATTCCAAGCGTTCCGGTGTGTGGAAAGTGGAGGCCACGGACCCCAGTGCCTCCAAGACCGATACGGCGGTCTGTCGGGCGTCCCCATCATCCATGCCCCAAGCCACACCCTCACGAACCAAATGTTCCAAGGTGATGTAGCCCAATCGGATCTGTCCGCCGACGCTGTGGCCTGCGTTGTTGCTGGGTGCGTACAGCAGCAAAGTAGGAGCCACGTCGTAGAGCGGGGCGAGGCGCAACTCGCCGCCGTCAAGAAGCGTGAGGGAATAGTTTTTTGAGTGAGCGTCTCCGTTTCCGATTGCCACATTGAAGGTAACCGCCGTCAGCAATGCCCTTCGGAATGCGGCGTCATCCCGTGCATGGGGAGCCGCCGCGTTGGCCAGTCGGGTCAGTCGAGAAGGTGGGGCCGACGTGCCTTCGTATTTGGCCTCACTTCCAAGGGCCAAGGCCTGGGTGAAATCTTCCTGGTGGATTCGCATGCCGTCGGGTGCCCGATCGAACCGGTCCACAACGAGGGCTTCCCGGGCCCCAAACGTATGCAGGCGGGTCCTCGCGGCCGGGATCCCGGCGGCTGCCGCAATTTTCAGAGCCCAGTCTTCCGATGCCAGAAGATCCGGGATGGTGGACTCCAAAGGCGCCGGTTTGATGATGTGGGTTGAGACTGCTCCGCGGCCGGGCCATGCCCAGCCGTCACCCTGGCTGGTGAGGAGCACCTTGGATTGGATGCCGCCCAAGGACGCGGTGACCAGAAAGTCACCCGGCAAATCCCACGTGGGGAGTGATTCCACCACTGTTGTGACCTCGTGGTCGGCCATCGGGATGGCGGCGCCCGGGACTTCAGGTGCTTCGCCGGGCGGGAGAATCTGGACTGCCCCGGCGCAATCTGCCCCAAGTATGCGCAGCAGGCCGAAGGCGTCGGGGGTCGAGAGGCCGTTTTCCTTCGCAAGGTGAGAGCGCACCTGCCCTTCGGGAAGGAGTCCGTCGAAGTAGTTGTAGACAACGGGGCCTTCAAACTTCCTTCGGCTCAGGGGCATCGACAGTGAAAGCAATATGGAGCCCGCACCGTATTCCGCCACAGTTTCCGGGTCGTACCTGAAGGCGAGATTAAGCCCGCTTCCCGTGAGCTCGCCAATCTTCCTTGAGCGAAGAAAAACGTCGAGCGTCTTCCGGCGGCTCATGGGCGAACCTGAAGCTTGGAAAAGCGCGGTACCAGTGCCACGTCACGCCCGAGCGTCCGGATGGCATTCATGGCGACTACGAGGGAGACGGCTTCTCCGCGCTCCAGCCGGACAATCGTTCCCCGCGTAACTCTGAGCCGGGTAGCAAGCTCCTGTTGGGTCAACCCGGCTTCCTTGCGCGACTCGCTGATCGCGCGGCCCAAGGATGGCCCATCGACGGCGCGGTAGAAGGGAGTCTCGTCAGGATGTTCCATATATTGATCATATGGCCAAAACGCCCCTTTGGTCAATATTTCGAACATATCGACCCGTTGGCGGATATGTTCGATATTTCGACCATCGCCGAGGTGTCTCAGGGCAAAAGAAAAACCCCCGGAAATCACATGATTTCCGGGGGTTCCTTGTCTGAGCTTCCTATCAGAATCGAACTGATGACCTTTTCATTACGAGTGAAACGCTCTACCGACTGAGCTAAGGAAGCACCGCGTTCATCCCCGGTTTCCCGGGCGATCACGCAAGACATAACTGTAATAGAGGCACCGCGCCCGGGTCAAAACGAGCACGGTGGCGGCCGTTGCGGGGATGTTCACCCGGGCGTCGGGCCCGGTTCAGGCTGCGGTTTCCCGCTCGCCGGAAGCTGGGGAATCAACTGTGGCGGGGTCCACTCGCCGCGAAGCACAGCCGAAGGAGCCGCTCAATGACCGGGGACGCAATGACCAGGGACGCCAACCAGACACCCAACCGGCTGAAGCTGGCGGTCGTGGACATGGTGGGGACTACCATCACCGACGATGGCCGGACCGGGCAGGCTATGTCCCGGGCGCTGGTGGAACACGGGATTGAACCGGGCAGCAGCCGTTTCGAGAGCATGCTCGGCTATGCCCGGGACACCATGGGCTTCTCCAAGATGACGGTTTTCAGCCACTTGTTCGAGGACCCTGCCGTGGCCCGGAGTGCCAACAACGTCTTCGAACGGGCGTACGACGACATGATTGCCGACGGCGGCATCCGCCCCATTCCCGGAGCGGAAGACGCCATCTTGTGGATGCGTGAGGCCGGGATGCAGGTCTGCCTGGCCACCGGCTTCGGACGCCACACCCAGAACATGGTGCTCGAATCATTGGGGTGGATGGGCCTGGCCGATCTCAGTCTGTGCCCGGCGGATGCCGGACGCGGACGACCCTACCCGGACATGATCCTCACCGCAGTGCTTGCACTCGACCTCGATGACGTGCGCGAAGTCGCCGTGGTGGGCGACACCAGCTCGGACATGCTCTCGGGCGTCCGTTCGGGGGCCTCACTCGTCGCAGGGGTGCTGACCGGCTCACACTCAGAGGCAACCCTGCGCGCGGCCGGCGCCACCGCCGTCGTCGATTCGATCAAGCAGCTCCCGCTCCTGGTGGAGAAACGCGAAGCCAGGCACCTCTAGCAGGTGAGGCCGTCCTGCGGCAGCTTTCCGTCAACAAAGTAGTCGTCGACGGCGGAGCTGACGCATGAGTTCGAGCGGCCGTAGGCGGTGTGCCCCTCGCCTTCCCACGTGACGAGGGAAGCGTTCTCGAGCTGCTTGCGCAGCGACTGCGACCACGCCAGGGGAGTGGCGGGGTCTCCCGTGGTGCCCACCACCACGATGGGAGCTTCACCGCTGTACTTGACGGGCGCCGGTGTCCGGGTGTTCGGGTACGGCCAGTCCTTGCAGTTCACGCCGCCGTAGGCAAAGAATGCACCGAACGTGGGGGAGTCCTGGATGAGCCTGGCCTCCTCCGCACGCATGCCTGCGGTGTCCATGACCATGGGGTAGTCCAGGCAGTTGATGGCTTGGAAAGCGAAAGCGGAGTTGGAGCTGTACGTTCCGTTGGGTTCGCGGTCCGCGCCAAGGTCGGCGAGCCGCATCATCTGCGAAACGTCGCCGGAGAAGGCACTGTCCAGGGCCTGGGTCAGTGCCGGCCAGCTCTGATCGTTGTAGAGGGGCAGGATGAGGCCGTTGACGAAGTCGTTGCCGGTAACCAACCGGCCGTCCTTGGCGGTTTGCGGGTTCTCGTCCACGGCGCTGATGAGGTCCCTGATTTCCTGCACACCGTTTTCCACCGACCCGCTCATAGGGCACTGGTTCTGCTTCTGGCAGCTGGCTACGTAGGTGTGGATTGCCTTTTCGAACGCCTTGGCCTGGCCTGCGGTCAGCTCCTCATTGCTGATGGACGGGTCCACCGCTCCGTCGAGGACCAGCCGGCCAACGTTGTCCGGGAAGAGCGAAGCATAGGTGGACCCAAGGAACGTCCCATAGGAAAAACCCAGGTAGTTGAGCTTGGCGTCGTTCACCACGGCACGCAGGATGTCGAGGTCCTTGGCCGCGCTGACGGTATCAATGTGTCCCAGGACAGGCCCTGTCTGCTGGGCGCACTGCTCGGCAAAAGATTTGTTGAACGCTATGGCCGCTGCCAGGCCTTCGTCGGTGTTCTTGCGGAACACCTTTGCCCTGGCGGCATCACGCTCGGCGTCGGTCATGCACTTGACCGGCGCGGAGTCCTTCACGCCGCGGGGGTCGAAGCCCACGACGTCGTAATTCGCCCGGAGTTTTTCTGTGAAGTGCGTGGTGCCTGCATCTTTGATGAAGTCCACCCCCGAGCCCCCGGGACCCCCGGGGTTGACCAGGATGGAGCCCTTTTTGTCTCCGGTGCTGGGCAGCTTGATGGCCGCGAGGGTTATCTCCGCGGAACCCGGCTGCGCGTAATCCATGGGGACCTGGATCTTGCCGCACTGCAGTCCGTCTCCGCAAGAGCTCCATTCCACGGACTGCGAGTAGAACTTCTCCAGGCCCTTGGGGGCCGAGGCCGCGATGGAGGGATCCACAGTGCTGGTGGAGGGCTTCGCGGTGGGCGCCGGCAGGAACGGCACCGTGCAGGCGCTGAGGACCAGCATTGACGCCAATGCCACGCACATCGCCGCGAACCCGCGGCTGCGGGTTCCACGTCGTGCAGCCCCCCGAGGAACAGCACCACCCGCAGACAGCCGGGCAGACCGGTCCCTTGAAGGGTTACCGGCGGGCCGGCGGGGTGCGGACGTCATGCGTTCTCCTATTGCTGGATGAGGCTGGTTGCCATGGACTCGACCGCCAACAGCGGGGCCACGTTGGTGGTGGTGATACGGACCCGGGCTTTGTTGATGGCGTCCATCCGGGCCAGGGTGGTTTCCGGCGTTGAACGGCCTGCGTATTCTTCCAGATCACCCTTCAGCTCAACGTTGACCAGTTCAACGGCGTTCCCCAATTGGATGATCAGTACGTCCCGGTAAAAGGACAACAGATCCGTCAGGGTACGGTCCAGGGAGTCCGTGATGGAGCGTTTGGCGCGACGCTTCTGGTCATCCTCAAGCTGCTTGACCTGGCTGCGCATGGAGGGCGGCAGAGTCCCGGACTCGGGGGCGCCAAGACTCGCGAGCAGCGCTATTTTCTCAGCGGCGTCCCGTTCATCGTTGGAGCTGTTGGCTTCCTCCGTGGCGATCTTGACCAGCTTCTCGGCCATCATCACAGCGGCCGTGACTCCCCGCAGGCCCAAGGGGATCCGAACGGTCTCCAGGCGGCGCTCCCGGGCATCCGCGTCGCGGGCGAGGCGGCGGGCAATGCCGATATGGCTCTGGGCCGCCCGCGCCGCCCGCTCCGCAAGCTGGCGCTCGACGCCGTCGCGCCTCACCAAGAGGTCCGCGACGTCGGCAGCCGGCGGAAGCCGCAGGCTCACCGGACGGCAGCGCGAACGGATGGTGACCAGGACGTCGGCCGGCGAAGGGGCACACAGCATCCAGATGGTGCGCGGGGTCGGTTCTTCGATGGCCTTCAACAGGACATTGGTGGTGCGCTCGGCCATGCGGTCCGCGTCCTCCACCACGATGATCCGCCAGCGGCCCGTGGCCGGACGGTCTCCGGCCTTGGAAACAAGCTCGCGGGCTTCATCGATGGTGATGGTGACTTTTTCCGTCCGCACGAAGGTCACATCGGAGTGGGTCTCGCCGAGGATGGTGTGGCACGCTGCGCAGACACCACAGCCACGCTGCGTGACATCATCCTGCTCACAGTTCAGTGCCGCGGCGAACGCTTTTGCCGCATTTGAACGGCCGGAGCCGGGGGGACCGGTGAAGAGCCACGCGTGGGTGAGGCCCGTGTCGCCCTGCGCCGCTTGCTTCAGTTGTGCGACAACCGGGGCCTGGCCCTGGAGGTCGTCCCAGACGCTCACTGGCGTGAACCGGGAACCCGGTCACCCAACAGTGACTCCACGCGCTCCAGGATCCGGGCAGCCAAGGCCTCGATTTCCTCGCCGGCCGGCAGGACCAGATAGCTCGATGGTGCGGCCTCGGCCAGATCCAGGAAAGCGTGGCGGATGGCTGAATGGAACTCGTCGGGCTCGGATTCCAGCCGGTCCTCGGCGGTGTCCCCTGCGGTGCGGCGTCGGCGGCCATGGGCGGGGTCGACGTCGAGCAGTACCGTCAGGTGCGGATGGAGGCCTTCGGTGGCCCATTCGTTGAGGGACAAAACGCCTTCAGCGCCCAGGCCGCGGCCAACACCCTGATAGGCGACGGAGGAATCAACATAGCGGTCCGTGATGACCACCGTTCCCTGAGCCAAAGCCGGGCGGATGACCTGGTGCGCGTGGGCCGCGCGGGCAGCGGCAAACATCAGGGCCTCGGTACGGGCATCGATGGTGCCGTGGCCATGGTCAAGCACAAGGGAGCGCAGTTTCTCGCCAATGGGGGTGCCGCCCGGTTCCCGGGTGCGCAGTACGGTGAGCCCCCGGGATTCGAGGGCGTCGGAGAGCCGGGCGGCCTGTGTGGACTTGCCCGCTCCGTCCCCGCCTTCGAACGCGATGAAAAGACCTGTGCTCTGAATACTCACGCGTCTAGCCTACCGAGCTTCCCTGACAGCAAAGGCGCGTAATGCCTTTCATCCACAGCATTCCCCGCGACTACGCTGAAAGCATGAGCCTTTCCGATCAGCACGCCGCCGAATTGTCGCCTGAAACCGTTGTGGTTGCTGCCGGTCGTCCTGAACGCGCCCACGACGAACCGGTGAATCCACCCATCGTCCTGTCCTCCACATACTTCGGTACAGGCAGCCTGGGCGACGGCGACCGGGGCTATGGCCGCTACGCCAACCCCACCTGGGACCCCTTCGAGGACGCGCTGGCCAAACTTGAAGGCGCCACCCTGCCGGGACTGCTTTACGCATCCGGGCTGGCCGCAGTGAGCTCGGCGCTCTCCCTGGTTCCCGCCGGGGGCGTCGTGGTGATGCCGTCCCACAGCTACGCAGGTTCGCTTGTCATGGCCACGGAGCTGGCGGAGAAAGGCTTCCTGGAACTCCGCACCGTGGACATCACGGACACGGAGGCGGTGAAGGCCCTGATCAGCCCTGAGTACGGCAAAAAAGCTGACCTGCTGTGGCTGGAAAGCCCCACCAATCCCATGCTCGGAATCGCAGATATCCGCGCGCTCACTGATGCCGCCCACGCCGTGGGCGCCCTCGTGGTCACGGACAATACCTTCTCCACGCCCTTGGTGCAGCAGCCCCTCAGCCTGGGCTCCGACGTCGTGCTTCACTCGGTGACCAAATACCTGGCGGGGCATTCGGACGTCGTCCTCGGGGCTCTGGTGACGTCCAACCCTGAGCTGCGCGCCACGCTCCTTCACCACCGCATCATCCACGGTGGAATCGCCGGGCCGTTCGAGGCCTGGCTGGCTCTTCGCGGCCTGCGCACGCTGGCGTTGAGGATCGAGCGCTCGCAGGCCTCCGCAGCCACGCTCGCTGAAAGGCTCAGCACCCATCCACGCGTGGAAGCCATCCGGTTCCCCGGCCTCCCCACGGATCCAGGCCATGAGCGCGCGAAGGCCCAGATGAAGGGTTCCGGCTCGATCCTGTGCATCCAGATCGCCGGCGACAACCAACGCAGCGGTGCCGAAGCTGCTGACGAACTGGTCCGCGCGTTGCAGCTTTGGCTCCCGGCAACATCACTGGGCGGAGTTGAGTCGCTGATTGAGCGACGACGCCGGCACACCGCCGAGCCGCTGAGCGTTCCGGAGAACCTGGTCCGCTTGAGCGTCGGAATTGAGAACGTGGAAGACCTCTGGTCCGACCTTGAGCAAGCACTGAAGGCGTTGGACAGCTAGGCTGGAGGACGTGGACGGAAAAATCTTGATCGCGTACGTCACCTCCGGGGTCTACATAATCCTGGGACTGGTGGCCCTTGCCTTG
This sequence comes from Paenarthrobacter sp. TAF1, assembly GCF_052113825.1. NCBI lineage: Bacteria > Bacillati > Actinomycetota > Actinomycetes > Micrococcales > Micrococcaceae > Paenarthrobacter > Paenarthrobacter sp. TAF1. The sequence goes on along the minus strand of NZ_JBFRDO010000008.1, from coordinate 10,966 downwards.
GAACTGTGGGCATTCGTTGATTGCCTGCGCCACCGACCCACCCTGTTTGTGGCCGCTTCCAAGCGGACCAAGACGTTCTGGTTGGCCCTCACCGGCGTGGCTCTCGCCATCGGTGGTCTGACGATGCTTACCGGCGGCGGCAGCCTTGGCCTCTTCGGCATCGCTGCAGTCACAGCCTCCTGCGTCTACCTCGCCGATGTCCGGCCGGCAGTCCGCGAGGCTGGCAGCGGCGGAAACCGCAACGTCGGCCCGTACGGACCCTGGTAGACCCAGCCCCTGCTGTATCAGCGCTGGCCGGGCGCCACCGCGTCCCAGGCCACCGTCATTTCTCCAAGGCGCCACCGCGAAGGGCCTTCCTGAAGCGGCCACCCGGCGTCGCGCAGTGAACGGCACATCCCGGTCCAGCGCTGCTTGTTGCCGAACGAAGCCAACGGCGCCGCCTCCAGCCAGGCCTTGTCCATTGCCTGCAGGAACGCGTGGATCGGCTCACCCGGTACGTTCCGGTGAATGAGCGCCTTGGGCAACCGCTCGGCAACTTCGGAAGGCAGCTCGAAGCTTCCGAACCGGACAGAAATACTCAGGCTCAGCGGACGCTCCGGATCCAGGGCCACCCAGGTGACACGGCGGCCGATTTCGTCGCACGTGCCGTCAATGAACAGTCCGTTCGGCGCCAGGCGGGACTGCACCAGGGCCCAGATCGCGGCGACGTCCGCTTCTTCATATTGCCGGAGCACGTTGAATGCCCGGACCAGCACGGGATTGCCCGGCACCGGAACTTCGAAACCGCCTACCGAGAAGCTGAGTCCGGGTCTTTCCAGGGCCTTGGCGCTGCGGACACGCTCCGGTTCAATCTCGATTCCACGGACCTGTACATCCGGGCGGACGGCCTGCAGCCGTTCGAAAAGCTCGACGGCGGTGGCCGGCGAGGCGCCATAGCCCAGGTCCACTACCAAAGGCTCGACGGCGGTGCGCAGCCGCCACGCCTGCGGGCCGGCCAGCCAGCGGTCCAGCCGCCGCATCCGGTTGGGGTTGGTGGTGCCGCGGGTAATATTGCCGATCGGTTTGCGTAACGGGTTGCCGCCCCGACTGCGGGGAGAGCCCACCCGTTCCGCCTTTTGCACCACGGCCCCACTTTATCCTGCAACCCGGGGTCTCTTATGGCCCGTTCGATGGCGCCTGATGGGCCGTGACTGAGCCCACGTTGCTGTTCGTAACGCCGGGCAGGGCACCGGAGCCCTCGGCTAGGATGAAAACCATGACTTACAAGCTGATTCTGCTGCGCCATGGCCACAGCGAATGGAACGCCAAGAACCTGTTCACCGGTTGGGTGGACGTTGACCTGAACGACCAAGGCCGCAAAGAAGCAGTACGCGGCGGGGAGCTCCTGGTAGAGAACAACATCCTCCCGGATATCCTCTACACCTCCCTGCTGAAGCGTGCCATCAACACGGCCAACATGGCTTTGGACAAGGCCGACCGTGGCTGGATCCCCGTCAAGCGCGACTGGCGCCTCAATGAACGCCACTACGGTGCGTTGCAGGGCAAGGACAAGGCCCAGACCCTCGCCGAATTCGGCGAAGAGCAGTTCATGGAATGGCGCCGCAGCTACGACACACCGCCGCCGCCGCTGTCCGATGACAGCGAGTTCTCCCAGGCGCACGATGTCCGTTACAAGGACCTCGGCGACGCCTTGCCCCGCACCGAATGCCTCAAGGACGTCCTGGTCCGCCTCCTCCCTTACTGGGAATCGGACATCAAGGAAGACCTCAAGGCTGGCAAGACCGTTCTGGTCACGGCCCACGGCAACTCCCTGCGCGCCCTGGTCAAGCAGTCACCTSAGGTGACCGGCCGCCGTCGTATGTTCTGCGGATGGAGCGTTAGAAGCCCTCAGGCTGCCATTCGCCCGTCACCAGGTAGGTGACCTTGCGGGCAACCGAGACGCCGTGGTCGGCGAAGCGCTCGAAGTAGCGGCTGGCCAAGGCAACATCCACCGTGGTGGCGGGGTTCTCGTTCCATTCGGGGGAGGCAATGGCCTTGAAGACGCTGAGGTGGAGGTCGTCCACGGCGATGTTGATCTTGAGGATGTCGCGGGCGACTTCAAGGTCGCGCGTCTCGAGGAGCTCGATGACCTTCGCGGTGATGTCGATGTCGTGCTGGGCCATGGCCTTGAAGGTCTGGGTCAGCGAAGCAGGAATCACGGTTGCCGGGTAGCGCAAGCGGGCCAGCTGGGCCACGTGGCGGGCGAGGTCGCCCATGCGCTCCAGGGAAGCGCTCATGCGGAGCGAACCCACGATCATGCGGAGGTCGCTGGCCACGGGACCCTGCAATGCCAGGATGTCGATGGCGCGCTCATCAAGGCTGTTCTGCAGGAAATCGATCCTGGCATCTGCCGCAATGACATCCTGTGCAAGGTCCACATCGGCGCCTTCGAAGGACGTCGTGGCCTTCGTGATCGCTTCGTGAACCAGCTTGGAGATCTCGATGAGGTCGTCACCTACCTGGGTGAGCTCCTCCTGAAAAACCTTGCGCACTAAGGCGTCCTTTCCTTGGAAATCCCGGGCCCCCTGAAGGGACAGGACTTCAAAAACATTGGCAGTCCAACCAGTAACTGTGTCAGGGCCCCGTGAACTGTTTGGCACCTTTAGATGAACGTTAGTTGAACCGTCGGCATTTGGCGCCGGATCAATGCTCCGCCCTGATTCCACAGCATAAGCTGGACACGTGGATCCGTTGCTCATAGGTGTCATTGCAGGCCTCGTTGGCTTGTCGCTGGGCGTCTTTGGCATGCTCGCTTTCAGGATCAGCGAACGGCAGCGCAGCATCGTGGACCTCGACGTCGCCGAGCCCCTCCTCCCTGAGGGGGCAGCGGAAGTCCTTGCCGTCGTCGGGCGTGCGTTCGTCGTGGTGGACGCGATCGACGGCGTGGTCCGTGCGAGCCCCGCCGCTTACGCCTACGGGCTGGTCCGCGGCCACACGGTAGTGCATAAGCAGCTCCTGGACATGACCGCCAAGGTCCGCCGCGACGGTGTGATCCTGGAGGAACAATACGAACTTCCCCGGGGGCCGCTCGGCAAAGGCACCATCGTGGTGCAGGTACGGGCCGCCATGCTCGGCTGGGAATATATCGTCCTCCTGGCCGATGACCGGACCGAGATCACTCGCACCGAGGAGATCCGCAACGACTTCGTGGCCAACGTGTCCCACGAACTCAAAACCCCCGTCGGCGCGATCTCGCTCCTGGCCGAGGCCTTGGAAGCATCGCCCGACGACGAAGAAGCGGTGCGCCGCTTCGCCAAGCGCATGCACAAGGAGTCCGGCCGGCTGGCGGCCCTGGTCCAGGACATCATCGAACTCTCTCGGCTCCAGGGCGCCAACGTCGCCCAGCAGGGCCACGCTGTGGACATCAACACGGTGATCACCGAAGCCGTGGACCGTTCGCAGCTTCCCGCCGAGAGCAAGAACATCCAGATCGTGGTGGGCGGCCACTCCGATTCCCTGGTCTTCGGTGACCGCGACCTCCTGGTCACTGCCCTGCGCAACCTGATCGACAACGCCATCCGTTACTCCCCTGAAAACACCCGCGTGGGCGTGGGTGTCCGGACCCGGGAAGGCGTGGTTGCCGTCTCCGTCACGGATCAGGGCGAGGGATTGACGCCCGAGGACCAGGAACGGGTGTTCGAACGCTTCTACCGCGTCGACGCAGCACGTTCGCGGCACACCGGCGGCACCGGCCTTGGCCTCAGCATCGTCAAGCACGTTGTCTCCAACCACGGCGGCGAAGTGACCGTCTGGTCGCAGCCCGGCCAGGGTTCCACCTTCACCATCCGACTGCCCGAGATGGAAGGCCAGGACGACGACGCCGGCCTCCCGCCTTCGGCTGCCACGGCGGCGCTTCCGCCCGGGTCCGCAACGGCTGGTGCCGCCGTCGAACCTGGAATTGCTGCCCGGCAACCCCACCACGTGAACCACCAAGGGGGCGCCACTGGCGCCCGAGAGCAAGGAGCCAGCGCTTGAGCCGGATTTTGATAGTGGAGGACGAAGAGTCCTTCAGCGACCCCCTGTCCTATCTTTTGGGCAAAGAGGGGTTCGACGTCGAGGTAGTGGACAACGGCAGCGATGCCCTGGTTGAGTTCGACCGGAACGGCGCCGACCTCGTCCTCCTCGACCTGCAGCTGCCCGGAACGCCGGGAACAGAGGTGTGCCGCCAGTTGCGCCAACGCTCCAGCGTCCCGGTGATCATGCTGACAGCCAAGGACTCGGAGATCGACAAAGTTGTGGGGCTGGAACTCGGAGCCGACGACTACGTCACCAAGCCGTATTCCTCCCGCGAGTTGGTGGCCCGTGTCCGCGCGGTCCTCCGCCGGCAAGGGGAGCCCGAGGAGCTCATCACCTCCACAGTCCAGGCCGGTCCTGTCCGGATGGACATTGAACGCCATGTGGTCAGTGTGAACGGCGAGCAGGTTTCCTTGCCGTTGAAGGAATTCGAGTTGCTGGAGATGCTGCTCCGGAACTCGGGCCGCGTCCTGACGCGTGGACAGCTCATCGACCGTGTGTGGGGGTCCGACTACGTGGGGGACACCAAGACCCTGGATGTCCACGTGAAGCGCCTGCGCAGCAAGATCGAGCCGGATCCGTCAGCGCCGCGCTACCTGGTGACCGTGCGCGGCCTGGGCTACAAGTTCGAGCCGTAACCCCTGGCGGAGTTTTGTACAGGTAACGCCCTTTAGAAGCCTTCTAAAGGGCGTTACCTGTACAAAAACTCCAGAGGGGGCAAAAAGGAAGGGTCCCGCCGCGGCGGGACCCTTCCTTTGTGTGTTCTTGGCAGGGGCCTTAGTGGCCGGCTGCGGAGCTCGTGGAGGTAGCGGACGGGGTGGCCGAGCTGGTCTCGGTGCCCGTTGCGCCGGGAGTTGCCGAACCGCTCGGGCTGGCCGAAGGGCTGGGGCTCGGGAGGTACTTGGCGTACTCGGGGAGGGTGCCGTCAACCACCGGGACGTTGATCGTGGCGGAGTCGGAGCCGCTGCGGATCGTCACGGGAGTCRGCCCGCCGGGAATGACTCCCGCGCTGCTGAGGATGGCGGGGTCGGCAGCGTCGTTGAGATAAGTCTCGGACATTGCCTTGACCGGGATCTCGGTCTGGGAGCCGTTGGCGCCGCTGATCGACAGCGTGGCGTCGGAGTTCGACTGGTTGAAGACCGCACCGATGACGCGGCCAGGCTGGTTTTCGCCGGAAGCAACAATCAGCATGTTGCGCAGCTGCAGCTTGCCGAGGTCGGCCTTGACCCCGTCTGAAGCCGAATACTGGTGCGAAGTCTGCTGGGCGTTGACGAAGCCACAGCCGGTGACGGACAGAAGGCCGACGCCGATTGCAGCGGCCGCAATTGCCAGCTTGCCGCGCTGGACAGTGTTCATCGCAGAAATGCGCACGACACCTACTCCTAGAGTCATTGGAAACTTTTTCAGCCATAGCCTATCGGCAAACGGTCCAAAACAAGGATTCGGGAGGGCTTTGTGGCGGAGTCGGTGGAGAAGTCCGGCCGCTCACACTGGGTGCCTGATGCATCTTTCGGCGAATACGTCAAGAGGTTGGATGAACCCGTTTAAGGCCTGTTTCCCTGTATTGGCGCGGGTGAGGAGGCCTTTGGGTGCCAGTCGTATGCCTTAATCGTGATAGACTAATCTGCGGGAAAGGGGAAAGTCCACATGGTTTTTGAGGTCGGCGAGACAGTAGTTTACCCTCACCACGGTGCAGCAAAAATTGAGGAAATCAAGATGCGCACCATCAAGGGCGAAGAGAAGATGTATCTCAAGCTCAAGGTGGCTCAGGGTGATCTGACCATTGAAGTTCCAGCAGAGAACGTTGACCTTGTTGGGGTCCGGGACGTAGTGGGCAAAGAAGGCTTGGAGCACGTTTTTGACGTTCTCCGCGCCGAGTTCACTGAAGAGCCTACCAACTGGTCACGTCGTTACAAGGCGAACCTGGAGAAGCTTGCTTCCGGCGATGTCATCAAGGTGGCAGAGGTCGTTCGCGATCTTTGGCGCCGCGATCACGATCGCGGCCTTTCGGCAGGCGAGAAGCGAATGCTGGCCAAGGCACGGCAGATTCTGATTTCAGAACTGGCCCTGGCTGAGAAGACGGACGAAGAGAAGGCTGCAAGCGTTCTTGACGAGGTCTTGGCTTCCTAAGAATTGAGCCCCGGTGGTGCGAAAGCGCCGCCGGGTTTCTTTTTGCCACAAATCACCCCTGATGCCTCGCAGTACTCTGGTGACCATGAGTATTCCTTCCAAGCGCGCCGTCACGGCCGTGATCGTGGTTGCCGCCGGCTCCGGTGAGCGGCTCGGCTATGGCATGCCCAAAGCCCAGGTTCCGCTGGGCGGCGAGACCATCCTGATGCACGCCCTGCGCGGAGTTGTTTCGTCCGACGTCGCACGCCAGATCTGCGTAGCCGTGCCCAAGGGCGACACCGTCCTGCGCGAGTCCATCGCGGACTTCACAGTCGACCTGGTGGATGGTGGCCCTGAGGTCACAGTCGTCGACGGCGGTTCCTCCCGCGCGGATTCCGTCCGCGCTGCCCTGGCTGCCTTGGAAGACGGAACGGAATTCGTCCTCGTCCACGACGCAGCCCGGGCGCTCACCCCTGAACGGGTCTTCCAGCGGGTCGCCGATGCGTTGTCGTCCGGCGCCAAGGCGGTCATACCCGCAATGCCGGTGGTGGACACCATCAAGACCGTCGCAGAAACGGATGGCCAGGACGCCTCCATAGCCCCCGAGGTTGTCACCGGCACGGCACCGCGCGAACAGCTCCGCGCCGTCCAAACCCCCCAGGGCTTCGAACTCGCCACCCTGCGGCGGGCACATGAGGCCGCAGAACTCTTTGACGACAAGCAAGCCGCCGCGGTCACCGACGACGCCATGCTGGTGGAACTCCTTGGCGTCCCGGTCCACGCCGTCCGCGGGGCAAGCCAATCCCTCAAGATCACCACGCCGCTGGACCTCATCATCGCCGAAGGCCTCCTGGAAGGCCCCCTTGGGATTCGTTGGGTGGAGGGATAGTGGCCCCGGAAAACATGATCCTGCCACGCACCGGCATCGGGATGGACGTCCACGCCTTCGCGCCAGAAGACGACCCCCAGCCGCTCTGGTTGGGTGGCCTCTTCTGGGAAGGCGAACAGGGACTCTCCGGCCATTCCGACGGCGATTGCGTCGCCCATGCAGCCGCTGATGCGCTATTCTCCGCCAGCGGCATCGGGGATCTTGGCACGCACTTCGGTACGGACCGTCCCGAGTACGCCGGAGCATCAGGCGTCAAACTCCTCGGAGAGGCAGCGCGGCTTGTCCGTGCTGCCGGCTTCGAGATCGGCAACGTAGCTGTGCAGTTCGTGGCCAACCGCCCCAAGTTTGCTCCGCGTCGGGAAGAATCCCAGCGGGTCCTCTCCGAAGCCGCCAACGCTCCCGTGACCGTCACGGCCACCACCAGCGACGGATTGGGCTTCACCGGACGTGGAGAGGGCATCTCAGCCGTCGCCACAGCCTTGGTCTACCCGATGCCCGGCCATGAGGTACCCGCCGCAGTGCCTGGGCCCGCGAAAGGGGTGCCGCATGCGTAAGCCAGGTGCCGGCGTCGTGCGTTCCGCTGTCCTGCTGCCGGCGGCCCTGGCGGCCGCGCTCCTGCTGGGCGGTTGTGCCGGGACGCCGAAGATGGACGTGAAAGCGAGCTGCGATTTCCTCAACAACGACGCCTTCAAACCGGACGGCAACCAGCAGCAGCAATCCAAGCAGATCGCTGAGCATTACCACCAGATCGCGGACAAGCTGGCTCCGGAGATCGGCGACCCCATCAAGGAGATGGCCGCGATCATGGACAAGGCTGCAGCGTCGTCGCTGGGCGCGGCCACCCAGGAGCAGCAGGAAAAACTCAAGGTGCAGTTCAATAAGATCGGCGAATACTGCAAGTAGGCAGGTCACGCCGCGTCATCGGCTAATCTGGAGCGGTGACCCTGCGCTTTTATGACACCGCTTCCGCCGAAGTCCGCGACTTCGTTCCCCTCGAAGACGGCAAGGCCAGCGTGTACTACTGCGGGGCCACCGTCCAGGGAATGCCTCACGTGGGCCACGTGCGGTCCGCGATCGCCTTCGACCAGCTGACCCGTTGGCTCGAATTCCGTGGCCTCCGTGTCACCGTGGTGCGCAACGTCACCGACATCGACGACAAGATCCTGGCCAAGTCCGCCCAGTCGTTCGGCCCGGACTGGGACGCCGAACCCTCCGCACGGCAGAACGAAGAATGGTGGGCCCTGGCCTACCGCTACGAGCAGGAATTCGAGAACGCCTACGAATCCCTCGGCGTCCAAAGCCCCACCTACGAGCCGCGGGCCACCGGACACATCCCGGAAATGCACGCGCTCATCCAGCGCCTCATCGACCGGGGCCACGCCTACCCCGCGCCGGACGACTCGGGCGATGTCTACTTCGACGTGCGCTCGTGGAGCAAGTACGGCTCCCTGACGCGGCAGAACATCGACGACATGCAGGGCGCCCCCGACGTCGAAGCCCAGTTCGTCAGCCGGAAGCGCGATCCCCGCGACTTCGCACTGTGGAAGGGCTACAAGGAAGGCGAACCGGAGTCCGCGAGCTGGGCGTCGCCGTGGGGTGCGGGCCGTCCGGGCTGGCACCTTGAATGCTCCGCGATGGTCACCAAGTACCTTGGTGCGCGCTTCGACATCCACGGCGGGGGATTGGACCTGCGCTTCCCGCACCACGAGAACGAGATGGCCCAGTCGCAGGCCGCCGGCGACGAATTCGCCAACTTCTGGATGCACAACGGCATGGTCACGTACGAGGGCGAAAAGATGTCCAAGTCCATCGGCAACACCGTGAGCCCGGCAGAGATGCTCGACCTCGCCTCACCCCGGGTCGTCCGCTACTACCTCGGCCAGGCACACTACCGCTCGGTGCTCGATTACCGGCCCACGTCGCTGCAGGAGGCCGCGGCCGCCGTCGAACGTATTGACGGATTCATCTCGAAAGCGTCCGCCAAAGTTCCCGGCAGGTCAGGCGCGGACGTGGCACCGCAGGCCAACATGCCCGCCGCGTTCACTGCTGCCATGGATGACGACCTCAACGTCCCGCAAGCCCTCGGCGTGCTGCACGAAACCGTCCGCGCGGGCAACACAGCCCTCGGCAGCGGTGACCTGGACGGCGCCAAGGCGGCCCTTTACAGCGTGCTGTCCATGACCGAGGTGCTGGGGCTGGACGCAGTGAAGCAACCCGAAGCCGTGCAGGGCCGTGAGCATGCCGCGCTGAAGGTCCTCGTGGACGCACAGCTCCAGGCCCGCGCTGCCGCAAGGGCCAACAAGGACTGGGCAGCCTCCGACGCGATTCGCGACACACTCGCCGCCGCCGGCGTCGTCGTCGAAGATGGTGCGGACGGGGCCACCTGGAGCCTCAAACGCGACTGACAAACGGGCGCTGCGGCCGAATTGCATCGGGTCAGTAGACTTGATTCCAGACTTACTCACAAAATCAAGGATGGAATCTCATGGCCAACAATGGTCGCCGGTCGGTCAAGAACAAGAAGGGCCCCTCCACCGGAACCGGTGGCCATGGCCGCAAGGCCCTGGAAGGCAAGGGTCCCACACCCAAGGCGGAGGACCGCACCTACCACAAGGCGTACAAGAACAAGCAGCTCGCTGAGCGCTCGGCCGCCAAGCGCGGACCGGCACGTCCGGGCGGCGCCGGCGCCCGCTCCGGCCCCAAGGGCCGCGCCACCGAGGAACTGGTCACCGGCCGTAACTCCGTGGTCGAAGCCCTGCGTGCCGGCATCCCTGCCAAGGCACTGCACGTAGCCATCCGGATTGAAATGGATGACCGCGTCAAGGAGTCCCTCAAGCTCGCGGCCGAGCGCGGCATCCCGCTGCTGGAAACCGGCAAGCCCGAGCTGGACCGCATGACAGAGGACGCCGTCCACCAAGGACTCGTGCTGCAGATCCCGCCGTACGAATACGAGGACGCCTACGACCTCGCCGAGCAGACCCTCGCCAAGTGGAAGAAGGGGCACATTTCCAATGCGCCGATCTTCGTGGCTTTGGACGGCATTACCGATCCCCGCAACCTCGGCGCCATCATCCGCTCCGTCTCCGCGTTCAGCGGGCACGGCGTGATCGTACCCGAGCGTCGTTCCGTGGGCGTCACCGCGTCCGCATGGAAGACCAGCGCCGGTGCCGCTGTCCGCGTACCGGTGGCCCGCGCGTCGAACCTCAACAACGCGCTCAAGCAGTTCAAGAACATGGGCATCTACGTCCTGGGACTGGACGGCGACGGCGACGTCTCGCTGCCCGACCTCACGGTCGCCACCGAACCGGTCTGCATCGTGGTTGGTTCCGAAGGCAAGGGCCTCAGCAGGCTCGTGCGCGAAAACTGCGACCAGATCGTCTCCATCCCGATCGACTCCGCCATGGAGTCTCTCAACGCATCCATGGCCGTCGGCATCTCGCTGTACGAAGTGTCGAGGCAACGCTCCGCCCAGTAAGCAGTGCCCAAGGCGGTGGTCGCAGACGCGACCGCCGCCTTTCGCATGCCCGACGCGTGCTCACGTTCCGGGTGTTTGGGCCGGTCGCTTCCTCACGTCCCGCGTGTTTGGGCCGGTCGCTTGCTCACGTTCCGCGTGTTTGGGCCGGTCGCTTGCTCACGTCCCGCGTGCTTGAGCCTGATGCTTCCTCACGTTCCGTGTGTTTGGGCCGGTCGCTTGCTCATGTTCCGTGTGTTTGGGCCTGATGCTTGCTCACGTTCCGTGTGTTTGGGCCTGATGCTTGCTCACGTTCCGTGTGTTTGGGCCTGATGCTTGCTCACGTTCCGCGTGCTTGAGCCTGATGCTTGCTCACGTTCCGCGTGCTTGAGCCTGATGCTTGCTCACGTTCCGCGTGCTTGAGCCTGATGCTTGCTCACGTTCCGCGTGCTTGAGCCTGATGC
>NZ_JBFRDO010000007.1:0-147922 GCF_052113825.1 Paenarthrobacter sp. TAF1 | reverse complement strand
CACACCCCCGAGGACATCCGCCTGGTCGCAGCGAAACTCAACCGCCGCCCCAGACCAACACTGAACCTCGAGACCCCAGCCAACCGGCTAAACCAGCTGCTACAAGCGGCCTAACCCCCAGCGTTGCTCCCACCAATTGACTTTGCCCGGGGAACATTGGCATCAACTGTCACATCGGCGGGGCGGGTTAGCTGCCGCGGTACGTCGAGAACGCGAACGGGCTCAACAGCAGGGGCACGTGGTAGTGCTCGCCGGCGTCGGAAACTGTGAAGTGGAGGTCCACTTCCGGGAAGAACGTCTCCGTGCCCAGGCCTTCGTAGTAGGCACCTGTGGCGAAGTTCAGGCGGTAGGCGCCACCGGGAATCCGCTCGGGTCCCAGGTTCTTGATCCGGCCGTCGGCGTCGGTTTCGCCCTTGCCCACCAAGGTCCAGTCGTCGCCGTCGCGGACGTAAAGCACGACGGCGACACCCGTCGCCGGGCGGCCGGAACCGGTGTCCAGAATGTGTGTGGTGACTTGTGAAACGCTCATGCGTTGACTCCTTCGCTGATCAGTCCGGAGAGCCGCAGCAGTGCGATCTCCCGCAGCTGGCCGGCCACGATTGTGTCTTCTTCTTCGGGGGTGTGGGTGAGGCGTTCCTGGAGGGCGGCGAGCATCTCCTGTGCGCTGCGGCCTGCAGCACGGATCAGGAAGACCCTGTCGAACTTCTCCTCGTACGCGCGGTTGCCTTCGGCCAGCGCTGCTGTTGTCTGGCTGTCACCCGGGTCCACACCGGCCTGCTCCGAACGCGACATCGCGGCTTCGGTGGTTTGGGCCTTGGGTCGTTCACCGATCCGGGGGTGGTGGGCCATGGCTGACTCCACTTCGGCAGGGGTGAACGGCTCGGCGGCGCGCTGGGCCTGTCCCAGGAGATCGTCGACGTTGGCGTAGGGGCGCGCGTCAACGATGGTTTCCACCCAGCGGCTGATGTCCAGGCAGGGGGTCAAGGTCCTGATGGCCTCGTCCCGGTCAGCCGTGTTGAATACTGCAAGCTCCATGCTTGTCATCCTCGTGCAAAATGCTGGCATCCATGGTGTGGGCTATGCGGAACTCCCGCTTTATCGGGAGGAAGTCTGGTGCTTCAAGCTTCCGCATCATGGAACTGTTATTTCAGCATACGTAATTCAGTTAAGCCGAGCGGCCCGCCCGGTGTCAAGAGACTACCTCGCGATGACGCCGTGTGCGCACTGTCAGGTAGAGCCGATGCGCGGTGATGACCAAGGCCAACCAGGCGATGCCGATGGCCCACGCGGCCAGAACGTCGGTCAGCCAGTGATGGCCAAGATAGACGCGGCTCAAGCCCATGGTGAAGGCGAAGGCTGCCGCCACGACCACCGTGACCACCCGTGCCCGCGTGGTGTTGAGCCGCAGGATGATCAGGTAGGCCACGATGCCTGCGATCACGATCGAGTTCAGGGAGTGTCCGCTGGGGAAGGAGGCTGAATGCTCATAGGGCGGAATTGCGTCGGCTTGGTCGGGGCGGGTGCGGCCGAAGATCGGCTTGCCCAGGATGGTGATCACCAGGGAGCCCAGTCCGGCCGCGAGCATCAGGATGACGGGTGTCCATGAGCGGCGCCGTGTGGCCAGGAAGATCATGATGCCCACGGCAATGATGGGCATGCCCACAGTGCCGCCGATATTTGTGTAGGCCGTGATGGCCGCGTCCACAGCGGGGGACCGGACCGACTTGGCAGCATCCAGAACGGGGTGGTCGAAGCCTGCCACCCCATCCGCTTCGGTCACTGACTCATACACTTCGCCGAACGCCCAGGCCAACGTCAGGGTGACGCCCAGGCCCACCGCCAGGGTGATGATGAGTGCGGCATATGGACCCAGGAGTCCGGTGACCCATTCGGCGCCCCGGGCCAAGGTCCGGCCGGCGGGGGACTTCCAGCGCGTCAGATCCTGTCCGGCAACGAAGCGGTCCTGGTGTACCTCGCCCCGGATGCCCTTTTCTGCGGGCCCGTTTCCTTCAGTCGTCACTTGCGTCCCCTATCGTGGCGGCTTCGGTATTGGTGAGTAACCTTAGCAGTTTGAATTCCGGGGAAGCTGGGGGCGCGTCACGGTGCCGGCTGGCCCACTTTGACCACCAGCGTCTCCTGGGGCTGGAGGTCACTGCCGTCCGGGCCCAGGGGTCGTAGCTGTGGCACCGGCTGACCCGTAGCGTGGGTGAGTAGGACGGAGTGGCGTTCGTTGATGCCGAACGCGTTCCGCTCGCCCCATTGCCGGAGGCTGAGGATCAGTGTGAAGAGGTCGAGCCCGGCACTTGTGAGCTCGTACTCGCTCCGTGTTCCGCGATCGTTGGGAATCCGGGCGAGGATCCCCCTGTCCACCAGGAGTCGCAGGCGGTCCGAGAGGATGTTCTTGGCCACGCCCAGGGACTTCTGGAACTCCGAGAACCGCCGTTTGCCGTCCAATGAGTCCCGGATGATCAGCAAGGTCCACTTATCGCCTACCAAGTCGGCCGTCCTGGCGACGGGGCACTCGGGGTCTGTCCAGTCCATGTCGATTGGTTGCAACATGAAACCATTCTGCCATAGGGTCAGATGGTTGCATATTGAAACCATCTTGCGGGAGGCGCTCTATGAGGAACGGCATTCAGACAAGCACCCCGGCGGGACTGGGCCGTCGCCACTTGCTGTTGCTCGCCGTCGTCGCCGGGTTCATGGTGTCGAACCTCTACTACGGACAACCCCTGCTTGAACGCATCGGAGCGGATGTGGGAATTCCTGTTGCCGGCGTGGGCTGGGTGGTGGCGTCGGCCCAGGCCGGGTATCTCCTCGGCCTGGTCCTCGTGGTGCCGCTGGGTGACCTGGTGAACCGCCGGGCACTCATCGCCTTGCAGGTCGGGGCCACCTCGGCAGGAGCCACGGCCGTAGCCCTGGCGTCCTCCCCGGCTGCCCTTCTCGTCGGCTTCATGTTCCTGGGCCTGGCATCGTCCGTCGTGCAGACCATCGTGGCGTTCACCGCCGCCTCAAGCACCCCCGCGCGAAGGGGAGGAAACATCGGAACCGTCACCGCCGGCGTCGTGAGTGGCATCATCCTGGCGCGGACAGTGGCGGGAGGCATGACGGATCTCTGGGGTTGGCGCTCGGTCTATGTCCTCGCGGCTGTGGCCGGGGCGGTCCTGGCCATCGCGGTCTTCCGTGCCCTGCCGTCCGACAACCGCGACCGGGGATGGGTGCGCTACTGGCGGGCCGTTTGCTCCGTCGTCGTGCTGACCCGGAACAATCCCGTATTCCGCACCCGGGCCCTGATCACCATGCTGCTCTTTGCGTCCTTCGGCGTGCTGTGGAGCGGTATGTCGCTGCTCCTGGGCAGCCCGTCCTGGAACCTGCCTCCGGGTGCTATCGGGCTCTTCGGGCTGGCCGGGCTAGTGGGGATACTGGCGGCGTCCAAGGCGGGTGCTGCAGCCGACCGTGGCCGGGGGCAGCACGTCACAGGGGTGAGCCTCTTTGCACTCCTGGGTTCATGGCTCGCCTTGTCCATGGGAAGTTGGTCGCTGCTGTGGTTCATCGCCGGAATCATCGTCCTGGACGCTGCTGTGCAGGCTGTCCACGTCAGCAGCCAGACCATGATCGTGGCCGGGGCTGAAGAGTCAGCCAGCAGCATTATTGGGAGCTACATGGTGTTCTACTCAGTAGGCAGCGCGGCTGGGGCCGCGGCTGTAGCGCCGGTGTTTGACGCCTGGGGCTGGGCTGGAGCCAGCGTGCTCGGGGCGGTCTTCGCATTGCTTGCGCTCGCGGTGTGGGGTGCGGACAGGGTCCGGCACGCCAAGAAGCCGGCGGGCTTGGTTAGCTCCGCCCAAGGTTAGGCGGACACTAGCTAGGTGAGAAAGGGAGTGCTCGGCTGGCCAAGTTCCTCAGAGAACCGGTCAGTACGTTGCTGCCTTTGACTTGCACGACACAGGTCGTATCGTCTGCCGAGGTGCGTGACAGGACCTCAAGCTTAGTCCCGTATCGACTGAACGCGTTGTCGGTATACTCCTCAGCTTGGGCTCTGCAGTCCGTTTCAGCCAGTCCAGGATCCGGATTGGAATACACGATCTCGGCCGTGTGCGGCTGATCACAGCTCACGTCGCGTTGTGAGAACCGGTCAGAACACCGTCTCAGGACGGCATGATCCCGACCTGAGAGTCCGTCCTTTATCCTTACTCCCAGCCCCTCCGGCAAAGCTACGAGGCAGCCGACCCCTTCTACCGTCTTCGGCTGTAGGTCGACCCGGAGGGTGTCCAATGGTGCTGCACCTCCTGCATAGGAAATCAGTGCATCCTGGGTGCAGGGGCCTTCCGCTGAAATCAACTCTGCTGAGTGTGCCCTGTCGCAAGATACCGGGTTCCAGGAATCGTCCAGGCAGGGCCCAGCAGGGCTGGTGGATGCGCTTGGGCCTGGTACTGGAGATTCCCGGCTTTCCGCCACAATGCTGGATGATGCTGAACTTTGCGGCGAAAGGTTATTTGCGCCGAGCCCCCATGAAGGCCCAAAAAACTGCAAAACGAACGTCGCAACTGCCACCACAAGGGCTCCAATAGTTGCCAGCGCTGCCCAAGTCGCCAAATTCGGGCGCGGAAGCCCGCTCTTCTTACTGCTGTTGGGCGACCGTTCAGGCGGGGTGGGGATGTTCATGAGGTCAGTCGAGGGTGACGTCAGAAACCACAGCCAGGATGGACTTTGAATCCTGATTTGGCGTCTTATCCAGTGACAGTTCGATCTTCAACGCATTGACATTCTTTGCCGGGACTGAGATTTCCTGGATGGTGTTGAACGGCACTTTCCTGACATCCAATTGCTTGCCGTTACCCACAACCCTGACAACGAGTATTTTGTCCGAAGACTTGGAATCGTTGGCTTGACCGACGTTGAAAGACAAAGTGTCGAAGTTGTTCGCCAGCCGGAGCTCAAGCATCTGGGCATCGCCGTAGCCGCTGATGGTAGTGGCGATACCGCTGACTCCCGATTTATCCGCGACATCGAATCGGTTCTCCGTCCAATTGCTTTCAGGCTCGAAGAAGTTGGACAGTGACAAACTCGAACCTGCCTTCTCCGTGGAAACTGCACCGGAGGAAGCCGAAGCGCCGGAAGAGCTGGAAGGCGTTGCTCGCGCCGAAGAGGAGGTTTTGGATGGTGTTGGGTCGCTGCTTGAAGAGCTTGCTGAGGAAGGGGACGAAGAATTTGTTGCGCTGGGGCTGGAAGCAGCCGGGTTTGACGAGCTGGGCGCAGCCGGAGCGGCGGCGGGGGGCGCTGAACATGATGAAGTTGCAATGGCCGCCGCAAGGAGAAAGACAGCTTTCAGACCCACGTTATGTTTTTTCAAAAGATCCCCGATTCTTTCAGCATGCGGCACGGAATCAGGCTTACGCCCATCTTGGTCCCGCTCGCGTATGGCATTCCCCGAACTAAGGCCATGATGCCATCCGACCGGTAAAACCCTCGATATTCTGCGAATTATGTCGATGGTGCATACCGCTCAAACAGACCAGTCGATTGCTGAACCAAACCCTGATCAGCCTGAACCTCGGCATAGCGGTTCGCTCCGCCCAGCATGCTGGGGCAGAATGACCTCAACCAGCTGAAGGAGTTCGCCATGCCAGACATTCTGACGTCCAGGTTCCTGTTCGGTCCCGGCCCGAGCAATTGCTACCCCGAAGCCATGGCCGCGTTGGCGTATCCCGTGCTGGGTCATCTCGACCCTGTGTTCATCGAGCGCCTCGACCACACTTGCGAAGGACTCCGAACCGTCTGGGGCACCTCCAACGCGCGTACTCTTCCGTTGAGTGCCACCGGTTCAGGCGGGATGGAAGCAGCCTTCGTGAACACAGTGTCCGACGGCGACGTGGCAGTCATCGCTGTCAACGGACTATTCGGGGTGCGCATGTGCGAGGTCGCCCGGCGCTGCGGGGCAACGGTTGTTCGCGTGGATCACGAGTGGGGCCAGCCTGTGGACGCCGACCGCGTTCTCTCAGCGCACCCCAATCCCAAGGTCATCGCCGCGGTTCACGCCGAGACGTCCGTGGGTGTGCTCTCCGACATCGCTGCCCTCGGTGCGGGCAAGGGTGACGCCCTGCTCATCACCGACGCTGTCACGTCCATCGGCGGACTGGAGCTGTTGGCAGACGACTGGGGGATCGACGTCGGATACGCCGGAACCCAGAAGTGCCTCGGCGTTCCGCCGGGCCTCTCGCCGTTCACGGTGTCCGACCGCGCCTTCGAACGCCGTGTCAAGGACCCGCGCTCCTGGTACCTCGACATTGGCCTGCTAGGCGGTTACGTTGGCGCGGCGAGCGGAGCCCGGACGTACCACCACACTGCGCCGGTCACGATGATCGCAGGCCTCGAAGCCGCACTGGACCGCATCCTGGCGGAGGGCCTGGACGTTGTGCAGGCGCGGCACCGGGCGGCGGGCGCCGCTTTGCAGGACGGGTTGCAGGAAATGGGGCTCGAGCTGTTTGCCGCCGAGGGCTCTCGACTGCCGAGCCTCACCACGGTCAAAGTGCCCGACGGCGTCAACTCGGCTGCCGTCCGCGCCTACCTTCTGGAGAACTTCAGCATGGAGATCGGCTCGGGGGTTGGGGAGTTCGCGGATACGGTGTGGCGCATCGGCATGATGGGCCCGAACGCCAACAGTGCCTCGGTGACCCTGGTGCTCGGCGCGCTGAAGGAAGCGATCGCCAAGGCCTGACGCTCGCTCACATCCCGCGTGCTTGGTCCTGACGCTTGCTCGTCTTCCGGGCCGTGCTGCGGTTACCTGGACACCCGGTTCACTGGAACGCTCGACGGCGGATCCTCCGAGCGCTTCCACGCTGCTTTGCGCTTGGCGAAGGGTCAAGAAAACGCGTTGCGGCTCAAAAGCCGAGGTTGTGACGGAGGGTTGCGTTCAAGCACTTGGGATGTGAGCAAGGGTTGGGTTGAGGCGCCCGGGTTGTGAGTAAGCGTTGGGTTGAAGCACTTGGGTTGTGAGCAAGGGTTGGGTTGAAGCACTTGGGATGTGAGGGAGCGTCCGGCCCAAGCACTTGGGATGTGAGCGAGGGTCAGGTGTTGCGGGTCAGGATCCAGGTGTTCGTGCCGTCCTGGCGCTCGAACGTCACCGTCGTCACCAAAGCTTCGATCAGCGCCAGCCCACGTCCGGATTCTGCCTCCGCATCGGGCATCGAGGCCTGCATGTCGTCGGCGAACGGTTCCCGGGCATTAAAGGCACTCACCCGGGCAATGAGCCGGGCCGGGCGGACGCTGATGTCGACGTCGATCTCCACCGGCTTCTCAGCCACGGGAAGGGCGTGCTGGACGATGTTCGCCGCTGCTTCGATCACGGCGGTGGCGAAGGTCATCCGGTCCATGTCGGGCACAAAGGAGGCGTCGTCCCACAGGGAGTCGAGCTCGTTGTGGATGGCTTCGATGGCGTCTTCGTTGGAGGGCCCGTGGTATCCCCGCCGGGCGAGTACGTCAGTCATCGCCGAACGCGGCTTCGGCCGTGGGGTAGGCAGTGAGGACACGATCCATGTTGGTCAATTCCAGGACCATTTTGACCTGAGGCTGAACGGCCGCGATCCGAAGGTCACCACCGGCCTGGCGTGCAGCTTTGAGGCAGCCAATGAGCGCCCCCAGGCCCGAGGAATCCATGAAGTCCGTTTCGGCCAGGTTGACCACGACGCGGCTGGACCCGCCGGCCACCACCTCATTCACTACCTCACGCAGCTTGGGCGCTGCCACCATGTTCAGCCGGCCCACGCTCTTCACCTCCGCGTAGGAGTCCTTGACCTCATAGCTAAACGGCATCTGCTTTCCTTTCCTCCGGGCGTTCCGGCCCACCATGCTCGGGCCCATTTTCAGGCACAAAACCCTTGTACAAAACTGCCTTGACCAGCACGCTCAGGACCACGAGATCGAACGCCACCCAGGCCACGTTCACCAGTGTCCCCAGAGGCTCTGACATTCCGGCGAGCAACCGGATTAGGCCGACAATCAGCGCAACAGTCAGCAGCGCAGCCACGATGATCTGCGGGCGGATGAGGCTCCAACTCGGGCCGCCGCTCTGCCGCGCCTTGGGGGTGACCGCGAACCCAAGGGGACGGCCGAACCAAACGTTGCGGGCCGCCGTCGTGCAGGCCTTGATCCAGGTGGGGAACAGCGCGAGGCTGTATTGCTGCCCCCGCCAGGTGGGAATCCCGTGCCCGGCCACCAGGAACAGGAGCTGGTTGACCACCATGAACGGGATGAAGCGGATGAAGAAGTCGTAGCTCAAGCTGCTGACCGGGAGGATGCCCAGCGTCAGGTAGATGATGGGAGCGGCGAAGTAGATAACGGCCGCGAAGCCGCTGAGGTAGCTCCACATGGTGGAGAAGTACATGAGCCGTTGGCCCCACGACAGACGACGCTGCACCAGGGGGTTCTCGCGGAGCAGGACCTGGATGGTGCCTTGGGCCCAGCGGAGGCGTTGGGTCAGCATGGTCTTGATGTCCTCGGGCGCCAGTCCGTTGGCCAGGATTTCGTGGTGGTACACGCTCTTCCAGCCCAGGCCGTGCAGACGCATTGCGGTGGCCATGTCCTCGGTGACCGAGATGGTGGCCAGGGGCATGATCGGCTGGGCTTCGTCGGTGCGTTCCACCGAGATGGCGTCCAGGACGGCGTGGACGGACTCGAGCGCGCCCAGAGGGGACCAGTCGCGCCCTGACATACGGTCGACGGCGTCACTCGCCACGGTGGTGACGCCCGACTCACCGACGTGGGCAAGTTCCATCGCGGCGATTTCTTCGAGGTCGGATTGGAGCGCGGAGAAGTCGGCGGCCACGAGGGTTCGGACGCCGTCGTCCACTTTGCGGCGGACCCGGTAGGTGATCTCGCTCAGGGATGCTCCGGCTTCGAGTTCTTTCTGGGCGGATTCCGTGGCGGCCTCAACCTCGTTCAGCATCTGCTCCACCAGCGGGTTCTCAGCCTCAGCAGAGCGACGCGCCTTCTTGATGGCGGTCCGGGACGCTGCGAGGGCGCGGCGGACGCTCTTCTCCGTGGCCTTCACGTAGCCCACCAGGCCCAGCTGCATGAGCGCTTCCCTGCGCAGGATCGCGTTGGAGCCGCAGAAGAACGCGGCGTTCCAGCCGTCCTTGCCCTGCTGGATGGGGCCGTAGAACAGGGGTGCCTGGCTGCCCAGGGGATCGTCGGCGGGGACGTTGATGAAGTACTGCGGGGTCTGGACCAGGGCCACGCGGTCGTCGTTGAAGTAGCCCAGCGTCTTGTCCAGGATGTCCGGCTCGGGGATCTGGTCGGCGTCGAGGATCAACAGGTACTCGCCCGAGGTGATCATGAGCGCGTTGTTCAGGTTGCCGGCTTTGGCGTGCCGCGGCATGTCGGGCGTCCAGTCCGCGCCGCGCGTCACGTAGCCGATCCCGTGCGATTCGGCGAGTTGGCGCATCTCGGGGCGGTCGCCGTCGTCGAGGATCCAGGTGCTGTGCGGCCAGGTGATCTTCTTGGCGGCCAGGGCTGTGGTCAGCACGAGGTCCAGGGGTTCGTTGTAAGTGGTGATGAAGACGTCCACGGTGGCCGTGTCCGGGGCCGGGGGCGGCGGTTTGCGGAACTTGATGTTCCAGACCGTCAGGCCGAACAACATCACGTCAATCAGGCTGTACGTCTCTGCAATCACCAGCGGGACGGCGATCCACCACGCCTCCCAGTTGAGCGACGCCATCCAGCGCCACGCCACATAGTTGACGCCCAGAATCACTGTCAGGACAACGATCAACCGAGTCCAGAATCGTGTCACATTCCCCCCCCTTGTGGCTTTAGTGCGTAGCGTCAGGTCTGCGGCGGACGACGACGGCGGTCACGTCGTCTTCGGCTGTTGCCGCGGGTGCCAGCTCCAGCAGGGCGGCGCACACTTCGTCCGAGGTAGTCCCGGTACGCGCGGCTTTCTCGACGTTCCGCAGGAAGTCCTCCAGGGAGTCGTGGGCGTCCAGCACACCATCGCTGACGATCACCAGGGAATCTCCCGGCTCCAGGTCCAGTTCCGAAGCCGGCCAGTGCTGTCCGTCCAGGATGCCGACGGGCGGACCGGCGGAGATGAGCCTCTGTGCCGCCCCCTCAGCCGGAATGTGCAGCGCGAGTCCGTGGCCGGCGTCGATATAGCTGAGCTTGCCGGACGCGCTGTCCAGGCGGGCGTGGAACATCGTGGCGAACGAGCCCGACTGGTCGAGGTCGGCGGCGATGGTGAGGCTGGCGGAACCGAAGGCGTCATCAATGGCGGGCGTGTCAGCGACGGACCGCATCACGGCACGGACGGTGGCTGCGATCAGGGCGGCGCCCATTCCCTTGCCCATGGCGTCGGCGAAGGTCAGGTGCATGCCGTCGCGGGTCTGGTACCAGTCGTAGAAGTCCCCGCCAACGCTGCGCGTCGGACGGAAGGCGCCGGCGACGTCGTATCCGTCCAGTCGGACTGTTTCGCGCGGGAGGAGGCTTTGCTGCACAACTGCCGCGCGCTCGAGTTCGTCGCTTTGCCGCGTGTCTTCGGCGGGAGCAGCGGGTGTGCGGGCCCGACGGAACAGCGCGCGGATGCGGGCTTGGAGTTCTTTGGGGCTGAAGGGTTTGTTGATGTAGTCATCCGCGCCGGTGTCCAGGCCGTTGAGGCGGTCGATTTCGTCGGCCCGGGCGGTGAGCATCAGGACGTAGGCATCCGAGAATTCGCGGAGGCGGCGGCACACTTCCATGCCATCGATGTCGGGGAGGTTGATGTCCAGGGTCACCAGTTCGGCGTTGGTCCTGCGGACGGCCTCGACGCCGGAAAGACCGTCGGGTGCCTCGGTCACCACGAAGTCGAGCTGCTCGAGGACGAGTACGAGGAGGCCGCGGATGTCGGCGTCATCTTCGACGACGACAGCATGGCGAGGGGGCGAGGTTGAGACCATGGCTCCATTAACTAATGATGCTGGGTATTTGTCACGTTTAGTCATGACATATGTAACGCCCGCTCATATGGGTGAGCGGGCGTTACAGGATTTGTTCAGTTTTCTGCCCGAGGGTTTCGCTCAAGCACGCGGGATGTGAGCGAGCGTCGGGTTCAAGCACGCGGGATGTGAGCGAGGGTTAGACGCCCAGCTCTTCCTTGAGCGCCTGGACGTGGCCCTGCGCAGAAACCTGGTACTGGGTGAGCTTCACAGTGCCTTCGCCGTCGAGGACAACGGTGGAGCGGACCAGGCCTTCGACGATTTCGCCGTCCACCAGCTTCTCGCCCCAGGCGCCGTAGGCCAGTGCAACCTTGTGGTCTTCGTCGGAGAGCAGCGGGAAGGTCAGTGCGAATTCGCCGGTGAACTTGGCGAGGGCCTCGGGGCCGTCCGGGGAG
The DNA here is from genome assembly GCF_052113825.1 of Paenarthrobacter sp. TAF1. Classification (NCBI taxonomy): domain Bacteria; kingdom Bacillati; phylum Actinomycetota; class Actinomycetes; order Micrococcales; family Micrococcaceae; genus Paenarthrobacter; species Paenarthrobacter sp. TAF1. The sequence continues at coordinate 136,563 of NZ_JBFRDO010000007.1, read as the reverse complement.
ATCCCGATGACGTCGTAGCCGTTGCCCTGCAGGCTGGCGAGGTTGTCGCGGAAGTCGCAGGCCTCGGTGGTGCAGCCGGGGGTGGCCGCCTTCGGGTAGAAGTACACAATGACGTTGCGTCCGCGGTAGTCGGACAGCGAGACCTTGGTGCCGTCGGCGTCGAGCAGCGCAAAGTCAGGTGCTTGCGTTCCGACGAGGAGTTTCTGGGTCATGGCGATCCTTTACGTTTCACCGGCAAACGGCCGGCATTGGTCATTCAAAAAACGGATTGTCTAGAAGACAGAACAGCGAACTTAGATGCTGTATTCCGCAGGTCCGCGCACTGTGGCATAGGGCCCTGGCACGAACTGGTAGCCGCCACCACGGACGGTGGCGACGGTGTGTCGGGCGGAGCCTAGCTTCCGCCGCACCCTTCCAACATAAACGTCGATCGAGCGAAATGCCGCGCCGGGAAGGTCAAATGACTCCAGGAAACGTTGCAATTCTTCACGACTGATGGCCCGTGAGCAGTTCACCACGAGGTAGCGGAGCAGCTTGTATTCCATGCCAGTAAAGGCCACGGGCTCGCCGTCCAGCAGCACTACTTCAGCGGCGAGGTCCACCGCAAGTTGGCTGCGGCGGCTCGCCAAAGTTACGGGCTCGACGGCGGTGCTGCCGCCCGCTGAGGCGCCGTCGCCGCCGTCGGGACCTGTCGTGGAACGGGCCTCCGCGAGGGCATCGGCGAGGGAGAGTGTGCCGGTGGTACCGGCGTCGGCGGCTTCCTGCGGAGTGCCGCCCCAGGAAGTGTCGCCGACGCCGGAGTGCTGTGCCCCGATGGCGGGCCAGATGCGGACTTCCGCCTCCGGGGCAAGTTTCATGGCGCGGGCCAGCACAAGTCGTGCTGCCCGCTCCCAGACCTCAGGATCGATCTCGTCGCCCTCGGCCGGGTTGACCCAAAGTGCCAGGCCGCGCGCGTTCAAGCCGGGCCGCCGCGCGGAAGAACCGCGCGACGGGGGCGGCCCGTAGGCATTGACTGCCATGGCGCTGGACCCTAAACGTTGCCGCGGCGGAGCAGCTTGCCGCCGGGGTTCTGGCCGTCGATCGGGGTGCCGCGCAGGTACGTCTTGCGGACGACGCCGGCCAGCGGACGGCCGTCGTACGGCGTGATCGGGTTCTTGTGCTTGAGCTTGGTGACGTCCACGACGAAGGCTTCGTCCGGGGCGAAGATGGAGAAATCGGCGTCGTAGCCCAGGGCGAGCTGGCCCTTGTTGTGCAGGCGGGCCAGGGCCGCGGGCTTCTCAGCCATCCACGAGACGACCTGTTCCAGCGGGATGCCGCGGTGGCGCGCTTCGGTCCAGATCAGGGACAGGCCCAACTGGAGGGAGGAAACGCCGCCCCAGGCCACTGCGAAGTCGCCGTTTTCCAGGTCCTTCAGATCCAGTGTGGAGGGGGAGTGGTCCGAGACGATGCAGTCGATGGTGCCGTCCTGCAGGCCCTTCCAGAGGAGCTCGCGGTTGGAGGCCTCACGGATGGGCGGGCAGCACTTGTAGGCCGTGGCGCCGTCGGGGATTTCTTCGGCCATGAGCGTCAGGTAGTGCGGGCAGGTCTCAACGGTGAGGTTGACGCCGTCGCGCTTTGCCGAAGCGATCATGGGAAGCGCGTCGGAGGAGGAGAGGTGCAGGATGTGGGCGCGGGCGCCGGTCCAGCGGGCACGTTCGATGACCTCGGCGATGGCCTTGTTCTCGGCGCCGCGGGGACGGGAAGCCAGGAAGGTCTCGTAGTGGTCGCCGCCCGGGTGCGGGGCGCGGTCGATCGCGTGGGAGTCCTCGGCGTGGACGATCATGAGGGAGTCGAAGGACTTGAGTTCCTTCATGTCCTCTTCCATCTCGTCTGCGTCCAGGTGCGGGAATTCGTCCACGCCGGAGTGCAGCAGGAAGCACTTGAAGCCGAAGACGCCTTCGTCGTGCAGCGGGCGGAGGTCGGCCTTGTTGCCCGGGATGGCACCGCCCCAGAATCCGACATCGACGAACGCCTGGTCCTTGGCGACCACGCGCTTCTGCTCCAGGCCGTCCACGGTAGTGGTGGGCGGGATGCTGTTCAGCGGCATGTCGATGATGGTGGTCACGCCACCGGCTGCTGCTGCACGGGTGGCGGAGGCGAAGCCTTCCCACTCGGTGCGGCCGGGCTCGTTGACGTGGACGTGGGTGTCCACCAGGCCGGGGATGAGGGTTTCGTCGTCTGCGAGTTCGATGACCTCGTTGCCCGTCAGGCCGTTGCCCAGGGGTTCGATGGCGACGATGACGCCGTCGCGGATGCCAACTTCGCGGGCTGCGAGGCCGGCGGTGGTCAGGATGCGCTGGCCCCGGATAACGAGGTCATAGGCGCCGATTGCTTCAGACATTGAGGTACTCCTTGTTTTCGGTCCGTTCCGCCAGGTACACGCCTATGTGCTTCCCTAATTGTTCAAGCAACGGACCTGCTTCAGCGATACATTTTTGGACATCTTTTTCCAGATCGGTCAGTGCGTGGACCGTGTGGAAGCCGGCATCCGTGAGTTGTTCCCGGCTCAGGGTACTCCGGCCGCACACTGCGATCACGGGAACCCCGGCCCTTTGTGCCGCCCGCGAGACACCCATGGGCGTCTTGCCGAGCAGGCTTTGCTCGTCCAGGCTGCCTTCTCCGGTGATCACCAGGTCGGCGCCCTTGAGCCTGCGCTCGAGTTCAGTGAATTCAAGCACGACGTCGATACCCGGCCGCCGCTCTGCTTTCAGCGCCGCGATGGCAATGTAGCCAACGCCGCCTGCGGCTCCAGCGCCTTCTGCTTTGGCGGCGTACTTGGCATGTTGCCCGGTGGTGGCTGCGAGGACGTCGACGAAGTGGCTTGCTGCGGCGTCCAGTTCGGTGACGTCGTCCGGCGTCGCGCCTTTTTGCGGACCGAAGATGGCCGGGGCTCCGCTGGCCCCCAGAAGGGGATTGTCGACGTCGGACGCCAACACGAACTCCGTTGCCTCGACGCGGACGTCGAAGTTGGAGAAGTCGATTGTGTCGATGTCCGCGAGAGCGGCACCGCCGCCGGGGAGCTCGTTGCCGTCCTTGTCCAGGAAAACGGCGCCGAGGCCCTGCAGGACGCCCGCGCCGGCGTCGGTGTTGGCGCTGCCGCCCACACCAAGGATGATCTTGCGGCAGCCGAGGTCCAGCGCGGCCCGGATGAGTTCGCCCGTGCCGATGCTGGTTGCTTGCTTGGCTGTCTGCGAGGTGGGGCCGGCCGGGAGGAGGGCGAGACCGGAAGCTGCCGCCATTTCGATGACAGCTTCCTGGTCCCGCACCGCGAAGTCGGCCTTCACGGGCTCGCCGAGCGGGCTGGTGACGGTGGTGGTCCGGCGGGTAAAGCCGGAGCCGATGGCGGCGTCGATGGTTCCTTCGCCGCCGTCGGCCACCGGAATGCGTGTTGCTTCAATGCCGTGGCCGAAGCCTGCCAGCAGGCCTGTTGCCAGGTGCTCGGCGACGTCGGGCGCGGACAGCGAGCCCTTGAATTTGTCCGGGGCGATGACAACACGCATTCCGGTGCCTCCTTCCTTTACTTACTTACGCTTTGGCCAGGATCGCGGTGGGTGCGTCCGCCGCAGTCTCTGCCAGCTCTTCGAACTCGTTCACGCCGTTGATCTCAACGCCCATGGAGATGTTGGTGATCTTTTCCAGGATCACTTCAACAACCACGGGAACCTTGAACTCGCCCATCAATGCCTTGGCCTTGTCGAAAGCGGTGGGCAGATCGTTCGGGTCCTCAACGCGGATGGCCTTGCAGCCCAGACCTTCGGCAACCTTGATGTGGTCAACGCCGTAGCCATTTGTCTCCGGGCTGTTGATGTTTTCGAAAGCCAGGGAAACGTTCTGTTCCATGTTGAAGCCGCGCTGGCTCTGACGGATCAGGCCCAGGTAGCTGTTGTTCACCACAACGTGGATGTACGGCAGGTTGAACTGTGCGCCCACGGCCAGTTCCTCGATCATGAACTGGAAGTCGTAGTCACCGGACAGGGCAACAACGGTGGCATCCGGGGTGCCCCTCACTACACCGAGAGCTGCCGGAGCGGTCCAACCCAGCGGGCCGGCCTGGCCGGCATTGATCCACTTGCGGGCACCGAACACGTGCAGCATCTGTGCGCCGGCGATCTGCGACAGGCCAATGGTGGACACGTAGGTGGTGTCGCGGCCGAAGGCCTTGTTCATCTCCTGGTACACGCGCTGCGGCTTGATGGGCACGTTGTCGAAGTTGGTCTTGCGGTGCAGGGAACCCTTGCGCTCCTGGCACTCGGCAACCCAAACCGAGTAGTCCGGCAGGGACTTAGCTGCCTGACGCTCGCGAGCCAGCTCCAACAGACCGTCCAGCGCCGCACCGGCGTCGGACGCAATGCCCAAGTCCGGAGAGAACACGCGACCGATCTGCGTCGGCTCGATGTCGATGTGCACGAACTTACGGCCGGCCGTGTAGGTGTCCAGGCCGCCGGTGTGTCGGTTGGCCCAACGGTTGCCGATGCCAATGACGAAGTCGCTCTGCAGGAAGGTCTCGTTGCCGTAGCGGTGCGAGGTCTGCAGGCCAACCATGCCGGCCATCAGCTGGTGGTCGTCCGGGATGGCGCCCCAACCCATCAGGGTGGGGATTACGGGAACGTTCAGGATCTCGGCCAGCTCAACCAGCTGGGCCGAAGCGCCGGCGTTGATGATGCCGCCACCGGCAACGATCAGCGGGTGCTTGGCTGCGGTCAGCAGGTCCAGTGCCTTTTCGAGCTGCTTGCGGGAGGCCTTTGGCTTCTCCACGGGCAGGGGCTCGTAGGCGTCGATGTCGAACTCGATCTCGGCCATCTGAACGTCGATGGGCAGGTCCAGCAGGACCGGGCCCGGGCGACCCGAGCGCATCAGCTGGAACGCCTTCTGGAACGCGCCGGGAACCTGGCCCGGCTCCAGGATGGTCATGGCGAACTTGGTCAACGGCTTGGCGATGGACTCGATGTCCACAGCCTGGAAGTCTTCCTTGTGCAGCTTGGCAACGGGTGCCTGGCCGGTGATGCAGAGGATCGGGATGGAATCAGCCTGGGCTGCGTACAGTCCGGTGATCATGTCCGTGCCAGCGGGGCCCGACGTGCCGATGCAGATGCCGATGTTGCCATCAGCGGCGCGGCTGTAGCCGTCAGCCATGTGGCTGGCGCCTTCGACGTGGCGGGCCAGCGTGTGCCGGATGCCGCCGTGGGCACGCATTGCTGAGTAGAAGGGGTTGATCGCTGCGCCGGGCAGACCGAAAGCTTCGGTTGCGCCTTCCTTTTCCAGGATGGCGACTGCCGCGTCAACGGTGCGCATCTTAGCCATGGTGTACTCCTTGAAGTCTGTTTTTGGGTGTGCTGAAGCGAGTTTGTGTACAGATAACGCCTTCTAGAAGGTGTTTTCCGGGCGTTAGCTGTACACAAACTCTTTGCCGTGGGGGCTGGTTACTTCCGGCCGCTGAGCTGGAGGACCTGCTTGAAGAGGCCCGAGTGGTCGAGGCCGCCGTCGCCCTGGTTGACGGTTGCGGCGACGAGCTGGGCGACGACTGCGCCGAGCGGGACAGCGACGTTGGCTTCGCGGGCTGCGGAGGTGACGATGCCGAGGTCCTTGTGGTGGAGGGCCAGGCGGAAGCCGGGGTCGAAGTTGCGGTCGAGCATCTTCTGACCCTTCTGCTCGAGGACCTTGGAGCCGGCCAAGCCGCCGCCCAGGACCTTCAGTGCTGCGTCGGTGTCTACGCCGTAGGCCTCGAGGAAGGCGATGGCCTCGCCGAGGACCTGGATGTTGACGGCTACGATCAGCTGGTTTGCTGCCTTGACGGTCTGGCCGGAGCCGGACGGGCCGACGTGGACGATGGTCTTGCCCACTGCGTTGAGGACATCCTGTGCTGCCTCGAAGTCTGCAGCTTCGCCGCCGACCATGATGGACAGGACGGCGTCGATTGCGCCCTGTTCGCCGCCGGATACGGGAGCGTCGAGCGGGCGGATGCCGGCTGCGACTGCGTCGTCCGAGAGGCGCTTGGCGACGTCCGGGCGGATGCTGGATGCGTCGATCCAGATGGTGCCCTTCTTCGCGTTGGCGAAGACGCCGTCCTTGCCGCTGACTACGCCCTCAACATCGGGGGAGTCCGGGACCATGGTGATGACGACGTCGGCGTCCTTGACTGCGTCCGCGATGCTCGTGGCACCCTGGCCGCCCTCGGAGACGAGCTTGTCGATCTTGTCCTGGCTGCGGTTGAAACCAGTGACCGTGTGGCCGGCCTTGACGAGGTTGATGGCCATGGGGAGGCCCATGATTCCGAGTCCGATGACTGCAACGTTGCTCATTGTGGTTCTCTTTCTGAAAGTCTTTTTAGCTCAGGTGTGCTGGATGCTAGTTGGCGTTGGCGCGCTGGCGGATGGCCCAGCTGAAAGCCGTTTCCTGCGGTTCCTTGTACTCGAGGCCGATGTAGCCGTCGTAGCCGAGTTCGCGGCTGCGGGCGATCCATTCGCCGAGGGGGAGTGTGCCGGTTCCGGGAGCGCCGCGGCCGGGGTTGTCGGCGATCTGGATGTGGCCGAAGTCCTTGGCGTGGTTCTCGATGACGGATTCGACGTCGTCGCCGTTGACTGCCAGGTGGTAGAAGTCGGCGAGGAGCTTGATGTTCTGTGCCCCGGATTCTGCCTTGACGCGGGCGATGACCTTGAGCGCGTCTTCGGCGGTGAGGAGCGGGTACTTGGCTGCGCCGCTGACCGGTTCGAGGAGGACGGTGCCACCGATGCGGGCGACGCCTTCAGCTGCTGCAGCGAGGTTCTTGGCCGCGAGTTCGTCCTGCTCTTCAGGGGTGAACTCGTCCTGGCGGTTGCCGTAGAGGGCGTTGAAGGCCTTGCAGCCCAGGCGCTCACCGATGCCGGCCACGACGTCGATGTTGTCCTTGAACTCGGAGCAACGTCCCTTCCAGGAAACCAAGCCGCGGTCGCCGCCGGGCATGTTGCCGGCGTTGAAGTTCAGGCCCGTGAGCTGAACGCCGGCGTCCTTGATGGCTGTTTCAAACTCGGTTGTCTCTTTGTCGGTGGGAACCGAACTGGCGAAGGGCCACCAGAACTCGACGGCGTCAAAACCGGCTGCCTTCGCGGCGGCGGGGCGCTCGAGCAAGGGGAGCTCCGTCAGGAGGATGGAGCAGTTCACTGTGTACGTCATCGTAGGTCCTTCCGAGGAGGGGCTTTGATCTATCTTCCTGCTGCTTGGCTGTTGCCTTGGTGCTTGGCCTCAGTTTCCGCTTTGTGGAATTTAGATTCTGCTTTATGAAAAGTTTAGGGAAGGTGGGGGTGGGAGTCAAGGTGGTGGGCGGGGAGGTGGGGGTTTGGGATACCAAGGGTCTCGTCGCCGTCGCAGAGCTTGTGGAAGCACCCGGCCCCTTCGCGAACTCACCTTGACCGCTGATTCTGGGCACAGGCACTGGAGCCAGGAAGGGTCTTCTCAGTCGCTGCTTGCTATCGAGAAAGTTTGTGTGATGGTTGCGCGCGTCCGGCGGCGTACCTGTCTGCGGCCTTAGCTCGCTTTGGCGGACACGAGGAAACACGCATGGACGAGCGATCCGTTGGTTGTGCGTCCGGGCAGCTCTGGTATGAAGGAGTGCGCGTAGTCTTGCATTGAAGGGATAGACGGCTTGATCGCGAGTAGGTCCTCCATCCTAATGGTTCGCTAGCTGCGTTTGCCAGCGCGAAAGGCGCCGGTAAGTGCAAACTACTCGCGCCTTTTTTCCGTCGCAAGGAGACGGTTGTGGTATCGAGAGGAAGATAGTCAGCGCTATGACACAGAACCCGGTTGAGTCAGCGGTACTCATCACAGTCGCTTTAACTCTATTTGCCTTTCTGTGGGTTCGACGCGAGACTAAGAAGGCGAGTTCGGGGAAACACAAGAATAATGAAACTCTGGCCGTAATGATCTTTGTTGCATTACTTTGCTCGTGTTTATTCCTACTATTTTTTCGATTTGCTTTCAATGCTGTGTCATTCCTCGATTCAACAGCGCCTTCTCCCGGAAGCCAGACGCTCCCTACCGGGATGCCGACTTCACCCTCCGAAACCTCAGGCGTGCCGTCCGGGGCTTCGGGTGGTCGGGCATCAGCCATAACTGTTGCTGCAGGACTGTTCGGTGGGCTGGTCTTTGTTGCCTTTACCGTTCTTCGATATAGGGGGCACCTTCAGGCGGATGAAAGATTGCAAATTGAGAGAAGAGCTTCTGCCCTCAGTAGTGTCGAACATTTCAGTGAACGATTCGCGAAAGCAGCAGACATGCTCGGGTCGGACAAGGTCGCCACTCGTATGGGTGGAGCCTATGCTTTGGCGGCGTTAACTGATGAATGGGCGGAGAATCGGCAGCAGTGCATTGACCTTCTGTGTGGCTATCTCCGAACGCCGATAAGCTACAGCTTGGAGGCCAGTGATCAAATTAGGAATGTCGCTTCGCCCCTCGGGATACCCCCGTCCATGAAGCCCGGCCCAGACGAAACTTCCCAGGCGGAGTCCAAGGTAGTTGATTCCTATAGGAAGCGCATGCATAATCTCGGACGTGAAGCCAGCAAGCATGCCCGAGCCGAGTTTGCAGTAAGAGGTGCCATACTGTCTTCGATCTCGAGGGGTACTAGTCGGCAGATTGACGATCCGCAATCTTGGTCGGATTGTTCTTTTGATCTTAGCGGATCATATTTGCCCGCTCTTGATTTTTCGGGATCTAAGTTTCTTGAAACAATAAATTTCAATACTTCGATATTCTGCGGAACTGTTAACCTGCGCAATGCTTATTTCGCTAAAAATGCACAGTTTGATGGCTGCCTATTTACGACTCACGCGTGGTTTGCTGGCGCCTCCTTTGCCGGCAATGCTTGGTTTAGGGCCGCGGATTTTCAGGCCGAAGCTGCTTTCGGGAGAACGAACTTCTTCAAAGGAATTTTCTTCTCCCATGCGGTCTTCAGTACTCCACCACATTTTCGCCAGAACAATCTGGGTGGAAGTGAGCCAGTGTCAAACATGTCCATTGCAAACTTCAGTAGTACAAAATTTGGGGATGCTCTAACAGCTTGTCCGGATAGTGAATTATCGCAGTTGTGGGAAGGTTTTTACTATCTACAGAGTCAATATAGAGTTATTTGTGAAGAATCCCATCACGATTCGTCATTGGAGAATCTTCCAGGTCATATACTCCGGTAAGCCCTGATATACCGTTCGTCTCGCCGTGGAACTAGCTGAGTTTGAGTTCGGCGTGGTTGGAACTTGCTGGGCTAGTACGCGGCTGAGAGTCCGTCGGTGATTTTCATAGGCGTACATTTTGGTCACACGGTAACTGTCTGACAGACAGATACCGTGTGTGTTTGGTTTGGTATTTACGCAAATAATGCTGCCCAGATAGCAGGAGGCTGAATTGGGCTCTTCGGGATCCAAAAGGACTACAGGGGGCGGTGTCGGAATCTCAAGGGATCGATCAAACGGAGGATGCTGCGCCGTCTGCCACAGCGCTTCAAGATTCACGTAGTCGTCAACCTCGATAGTTGCTTCCAGAAGAGAATCGACTTGGTCGTACAGCGCAGAAGGTTCGGCGTTCAGGTGCTCCACCTCAGCCTGTTTGTCGGCGACGTGGGCATCAGCAGCTTCCTTCTCCAAACGCTTCCGCTCAGCCTCTGAAGCCCGCTGGAACGCAGCAGTTGCCCGTTGTTCCGCCGTGAAGGCTTGCTCCGTCTGCCGGGCCGCTGCCTCCTGCTCGCGCATTTCTGCGACAAATCCCCGACGACGCCCCATTACCAACCTTTCACTGAAGTTCGTTTGCCATATCAAGGGCCTACGATGCATTTGCAGACGCTCGGGTCCACGAGCTGGCTGGTGTAGTGGGCGGGGACCAGCCGGGCAGCCGCTGCCAGGACATCGCCGGCGCCATGGTCAGTAACAACGAAATCCCAATCTACGATACGCCGAAGAACCACTCCGTGCTGCGACTCGGATTATTACTTACTTTTCATGGCGATTCGGCTGTCACGTTTCCCTCCATGGCCATGCGGATTGTGTGGTGGTGTGCGGCAGACTAAATTCTTTGGATGTTAAGGTTCTAAATCCATCCATCTATAAGGACGGCCAGGACGCAGCACGTGGCAGCCGTCCCAAGTAATAACATGCCCCTTTGAATCCAGCGATACTTTTTGTCCACAACGAAGGAAATTGCTCTCACTTGATCATAAGTTGCACTTCCTTCTTGATCAGCGGTAGCGATGATTCCAGCCTCAATCTCCTGTGCCGTCAACCCGACTACGTCGCCAAAATACGATACGATCCCAGGCCTTCGCTTCGTTCGATATGTAGTTCGGGGGAACACGGCACAAGCAAGTGCGACTATCCCGAGTGAGCCTAGAGCAGTTCCCAACCACCAGAGCCATTCCAGGCAGTCCTTTAGCTTGGAGGGGTGCCAGGTGCCAGCGAGGAATGCCGCAAGAAGGGCACCGATTATGATTCCCGCAGCGGCCAGCAGGAGAGATGCCTTGCCATCGGCGCGGACAAGTTCCTCTCGCGCCTCACGAAGAATACTGGATGCTAGCTGCAGCGCACGCGTGGTCTGTCGCTTGCTAGGCCCGACCACTACAGTTCTCCTGGGCGCGGTTGGAATCTCGGATCCCGTTGCGGGACTTCGGCTTCGAGGGCTTTGCGTATCTGAGCCCTCCGTTTGCGAGCTTCCGCGAGCTCATTCTCGGAGCCAGAAGCGAGCAAAGTTTGCCGGCTACGAAGTTTTTCAGATATCTCCGCTCGGAATGTTTCACCGCGAAGGATGGCATTGCAATAGTCCTCGCCGTGATTCTCGCACCACCCACTTTTAAGCACCTGGCCGAACTGTTCATCATCCGGAATCTTGTCGAGTGTGCGTTCTTCCCACAGAAAGGACGGCTCGCCTCCCGGAACTCCGTCGTCGCAGCCACAGGAGAACGCGAGGTAGTCGTTATCTGCCAAGGCGTCCCAAACGCTGCCCGTGACGAGAGTTAGTCCAGGCTCGGTCTGCTGTGCAGCCTTTGCAGCATAGTTCACAGGACGCCCTGCCCACACCGGTTCTTGCATGTTGAGGTGTCGAGGTAGCCCAACACGTTTTGCGAGTATCTGCCCGCTGGCAACGCCTACTTTGAATCCTGTAGTTGGAGCATCCGGCCACTTTGTCTTGAGTTGTGATTCAAAGTCATCGCTGAAGTTGTGAATTGAAATGGCCGCACACATCGCACGCTCGTAATGGCGTTCATCCCAGAACAGAGCGAAGCCGCCGTCACCCTGTATGTCCACGAAGTCAGCGTCAAACTTGCCGAAGATCTGCACAACTCCGCCGACTCCTGCGTCGTAGATACTCGCTGTACTAGGCGGCTTCCGGCCCTTCTCAAGATTTGTCGATGACTTGAGGTCAAACATGACGGCAACAACGTCTGTCAACCTGTGCCATTCGGCTTTGTCAACAGGTAGCTTCTCAACGTCGAAGGATCCGTCCTTCAACACCACGGAAGGCATCCGTTCAAATTTTTCCCTTGTGCGTCCGCTCAGTGTCTTGAGCAGTGCGTTCAACTCAATGGTCATCGGCAACTCCTTCTTCCTCATAAACACTAGCTGGCACCACCGACAGAATAGGTCTTCATTCGGTCCCTTGTTCAAAATGAGACTGAGTGGACGGTGCAATTCGCAGTCTCTCCCGGAAGGCTTATACCAGCTGGGTCGACGCTCGTGAATGTGGCGGTCCATGCGATCCGTTCGGACAATGCGTCCCTGCGGACGGCTTTGTGCCGCTCGTCCAATTCGGCTCGGTCGATGTGCTCGTATGAGACGGCCGTTTACCCACCCGCATGCCCAAGCGGTGCAGATATGCTGAGGAACGCCGGTGGGCGCCGCAGCGGCGTGACGGCAGAGACCAAGCTCAATGCCCTCGGAAGGACAAACGAATGGCTCGGCCGACAGTTCAGGACGTCGCCAAGACGGCAGGTGTGTCCGTGGGGACTGTGTCGCGCGTTTTGAACGGTAGTTCGGCTGTTAGCGAGGCGGCCAAGGAGAAGGTCAACGCCGCCATCCGTCAGCTCAGCTATCGTCCTCTCGCTTCGGCAAGGGACCTCCGAAGAGACCGCACAATGCGCGTCCTGGCCCTGGCTAAGAATCTGGACTCCCTCGTGATCAGTGAAGTGTTCCGCGGTGTCGGTGACGCAGCCGCGGACAACGGCTACGTCAGCCTCATCGCAGCGACCGACGGAGACCTTGACCGCGAGCAGCAACTCGTGGACATGCTGCGCAACGGCTCAGTGGACGGGCTCGTGATCTTCTCGCCAACGATGCCGGACGACGACGTAAACACTGTCGCCGAGCAATTGAGCGTGATCCAAGTCTGTGAAATTGTCGACGCCGAAGCCGCGTTCGGGGTGTCCATCGATGACCGCCAGGCCGCCTACGACATCACCAGGCATCTAATCGACACAGGCGCCAAGAAGCTGGCGATGCTCGCCCACAGGGGAGCCCGCTCGGGTCGGCTGCGTGAGGAAGGCTTCCGCCAGGCACTCAAGGAAGCAGGCTTGGAACAAGACCAGATCCTGTTCGGTGAAGGCAACTTCGGCTTCCACGCCGGCCGTACGCTCGCCAAGAAGCTCCTCAAAGCAAAAGACCTCCCGGACGCCGTTTTCTGCGGGACCGACGTAGTCGCTGCCGGCTGCGTCCGCGAACTCACCGACGCCGGACTACGAGTTCCAGAAGACATTGCCGTGGCAGGTTTCGATGACTCGGCTCAGGCGGAAATGTGCGTCCCGGAGCTAACCACGGTCCGCCAACCCGCCTACGAAATGGGCCGAGTCGCTTTCGCCGAACTCCTGGAGCGGATGACCGTCGAGGGCTCACATCGCAAGGGAAGAACCTTCCTCCCGCACGAACTCGTCATCCGGGACTCCACCAAATAAAGAGGGTTGACAGCTCTCCGTGGTCCCTGTCACACTACTTTGGAATCGATTCCACGGCCGCAAGGCCGATTCTTTTGAACACATTTGGAATCGATTCCACGGATCACATGCACCACCGGCAAAGAAGCCACCCTCAGCACGCGGGACAGCCCAAACGCGCACTGAACGCCACCCACCCACAGCCACCAAAGGAGCCACTTGTGGACTTGAACCGACCTGCTCTCCCGCTCCAGAACAAAGCCCGAAACCGAAAAGCCGTAGCGGCGACCGCAATCGCCGCAGCCCTCCTCCTCAGCGCGTGCGGCGGGGGAGCAGCGCCCCAAGGTGCCGAGCAAGCGGCGGCTGCCGATCCGGCGTCGGGCGCTAATGCCAGCGGCGCCGTGAACATCTGCGGCGTCAAGGACGCGAGCGGCATCTACAAGGGCACGGCGGAGGCGTTCACCAAGGCGAACGGCAAGGTCACGGCCAAGTACACCGAGATCGGCGCCACCACCGATGAAGCCCGCACGCAGATCGTGCAGCGGCTCGAGGGCAAGTCCACCGAGTGCGACCTCTTCGTCACGGACGTCATCTGGACCTCCGAGTTCGCGTCCCAAGGCTGGCTGCTGGACCAGACCAAACTGGTGGAGGCCAACAAGGACCGGCTCATTCCCTCCACAGTGGAAACCACCAAGTACCAGGACAAGTACTGGGGCTCACCGTTCTTCACCAACGCCGGGTTGATCTACTACCAGAAGGACAAGGTAGCCAAGCCCGAGTCATGGCAGCAGCTCTACGCCGAAGCCGCCAAGGCTCCCGGCAACGGCTACGTCTACCAAGGCAAGCAGTACGAGGGCCTCACGGTGAACTTCCTCGAAATGCTCTACAGCGCAGGCGGCGAAGTCCTCAACGACCAAGGCGACGTCACGATCGACTCCCAGGAAACCCGCGACGTCCTCAACTTCATGAGCGACGGACTCAAGAACGGCTCAGCCGACCGCGCCGTCCTCACCTACAACGAAGACCCCGCACGCCTCGCCTACGAGTCCGGCGACTTCGGGTACCAGCGCAACTGGCCGCACGTCTACCGGTTGCTGAACGCGACACCGCTGGCGTCCAGCTTCGCAGTCGCGCCGCTGCCGGCATGGGAAGGCGGCAAGGCCTCCGGCGTGCTCGGCGGCTGGAACCTCGCAATCTCGGCGCACTCCACCAACCAGGCCGGAGCTGTCGCCTTCATCGACTTCGCCACCACCCCGGACTGGCAGAAGCACGTGGCCATGGACTACTCGCAGGCCCCGGTCAACGAGGCCGCCTATTCTGACGCGGCTGTGCTAGAAAAGATGCCGTTCGCCACGGAACTCCTCGCCTCGGTGAAGGGTGCCAAGCCGCGCCCGATCTCCCCGGTCTACCCGCAGATCTCGCAGGCGATCTACAAGAACGTCTACGCCGTCCTCTCCGGCACCACCTCCACCGAGGAAGCCGTGAAGAAGATGGCCGACGAAATCACCACCGCCAAGGCGAGCTTCTAACCATGGCCCTCAAAACAATCCCGCCAAGCCGCGGCCCAGCAAAAACAAGCGGCCGCGACCGCGCCGAACGCAAGCTCGCATTCCGCATGACCGCCCCGTCGCTGGTGATCATGGCGCTGGTGGCGGCAGTCCCCATCGGCTACGCAATCTGGCTCTCGCTGAATCAGTACAGCGTCCGCACCGCAGGCCTGTCCCGCTTTGTCGGCCTGGAAAACTACATCAACGCCCTCGCAAGCCGGGAGTGGTGGGCGGCTTTCGGCCAGACCTTCCTCTTCGCGGGCCTGTCGGTCAGCCTGGAACTGGTCCTCGGCACGGCCATGGCGCTCCTGCTCAACCTCGCGTTCAAGGGCCGCGCGGTCCTGCGCACCGTGGTGCTGCTGCCGTACGCGATCATCACCGTGGTCAGCGCCATCACCTGGCAAACGATGTTCCAGCCCAACATGGGCCTGGTCACCAACGTCCTCTCCGCACTGGGGCTGCCAGGCGGCGACGTCGTGTGGCTCGGCGAGCACGGCTACGCGATGGCCGTGATCGTCATGGCCGACGTCTGGAAGACCACGCCCTTCGCGGCGCTCATCATTTTGGCCGGCCTGCAGGTCATCTCCGCCGAAACGTACGAGGCCGCGGAACTCGACGGCGCCAGCAAATGGCAGACCTTCGTCAACATCACCCTGCCGCTGTTGCGTCCGGCGATCGTCCTCGCCGCGATCTTCCGCACGATGGATGCCCTGCGCGTCTTCGACCTGCCGTTCGTCCTCACCCGCGGCGCCAACGGCACCGAATCCATGTCCATGCTCGCCTACACACAACTGCGCGAAAACCGGCTGGTGGGCGAAGGATCGGCGCTGTCCATCCTGACCTTCCTCACCGTCATGGTGGTCTCCGTTATCTACGTCCGCTTCGCCGGCGGCAACATCCGCGACGTCGCGAAGGAGGAACAATGAGCACGCTGACTGCTGAACGCCCGACGCCGGAACTCGCCACGCGCGCCAAGGCGCCGAAACGTCGTCGCTTGCGTGGGGAGGCGAAACTGCACCCCATGGTGTGGGTGTTCGTGGTGGCCGTCATGGGCTTCTCACTCATCCCGTTCTACTGGCTGGTCAACACCTCCCTTAAGAAGGGCGCGAGCCTGTCCCAAGGTGAGCTCTTCCCGAGCCAGCCGACCCTCGAGAACTATCTGGTGGTCTTCCAGAACCCCGAGTTCCTCCTGGCGTTGCGCAATTCGGTGATTATCGCCGTCGTGACTACAACGGTGGCGCTGGTGTTCGCGTCCTTTGCCGCCTATGCGCTGGCCCGGTTGAAGATGCGCCGCAAGGCGATGATCCTGACGCTGATCCTCTCGGTCACCACGTTCCCGGCCATCGCCATCGCGGCTCCGATGTTCTCCATCTGGCGCGAGATCGGGCTGTACGACACGTTGCTCGGCCTCATCATCCCGAAGCTGACGTTCGCGTTGCCGCTGGCGATCTACACGCTGACGTCCTTCTTCAAGGAGATTCCGCGTGAGCTCGAGGAATCGGCGTACATGGACGGCGCCACGCCGTTCACCGCGTTCCGGAAGGTCATCCTGCCGCTGGCGGTCCCCGGCCTGGCGACGACGGCGATCCTGGTGTTCATCTCGGTCTGGAACGAATTCCTCCTGGCCGTCACGCTGAMCACCTCGCCCGAAGCCCGGCCCGTGCCCGTCGCGATTGCGTTCTTCAGCGGCACCAGCGAGTTCGACCAACCCCTCGGCACCATCAGCGCCGCGTCGGTGATCATCACCGTCCCGCTCGTGATCCTCGTGCTGCTGTGCCAGAAACGCATCGTTTCCGGCATGACAGCCGGCGCGGTCAAGGGCTGACCCCGTCACAAAATCCAAGAACCACCCACTGACTCCCAGAAACCCGGAAAGAACAGGAACAACGTGAGCATTCAGCAGCAGGCCCCGTCCGCAACCCTCAAAGTGGGAGTTGTGGGCATCGGTTGGGCCGGCCAGCAGCACCTCAAGGCGTACAGCAACATCGACGGCGTCGAGATCGTCGCCGTCGCGGGCATGGAGGCTGACCTCCTTGCCCAGCTGAAGGGGGAGTACAGCATTCCGCACGCGTTCGCCCGCTGGGAGGACATGATTGAGCTGGAAGGCCTCGACGCCGTCAGCGTCGCCGTGCCGACGTTCCTGCACGCACCCATCGCCATTGCCTCGCTCGAGCGCGGACTGCATGTGCTGAGCGAAAAGCCGTTGGCGCGAAACGCCGTCGAAGGTCAACAGATGGTGGACGCCGCCCGCAAGGCCGGCCGCGTCCTGGACGTCGCGTTCAACCATCGTCGCCGCGGCGACATCCAGGCGCTCAAGGAAGTGATCGACGCCGGGACGCTGGGTCGCCCGTACTACGCTAAGGCGTCGTGGCTGCGCAGGCAGGGCATTCCGATGCTGGGCAGCTGGTTCACCAACCCGGAGCTGGCCGGCGGCGGACCGCTCGCTGACATCGGCGTGCACGTCCTGGACTACTCGCTGCATCTCCTCGGCGAGCCGAAAGTCCTGGCCGTCTCGGCGTCGACCCATTCCGAACTCGGCCCGCGCGGCCTCGGCGGCAACGCCCGGTACACGGCGTCGAACTCCAGCCACAAGTTTGAAGTGGAAGACTTCGCCTCCGCATTCATCCGGCTGGAAGGCGGCGGGACCCTGATCCTGGAAGCCGGTTGGGCCGCGTACCGCGACGAGCGGGACCTGATGGACTTCACCGTTTACGGGACCGACGGCGGCGCGGACTTGCGCTCGGTCGGCGCCTCCGAGAACCCGGTGGCGGACGTTCACGTCTTCACCGAGAAGGACGGCGAAAACGCGGACTTCGAGGTGGTGGCCGAACCCGGGCGAGCCCACCAGGCCGTCGTCGACGACTTCATCGCCGCTGTGCGCGGCGGCGAGACCGTGTGGGGAAGCCACGATGGTTCGCTCGCCCTCAGCCGGGCCCTGGTGCTTGATGCCTGCTACAAATCCGCCCTTGAACAACGTGAAGTGGTGCTCTGAAATGTCTGATTCGAAATTGAAGATTGTCGTCTGGAACGAAGCTGTCCACGAGGCCCGCAACGAGCCCGCAACCATCGGCGAGATGTACCCCGAAGGGATCCACGGCGCCATCGCTGCCGGGCTGCGCGGCTTCTACCCGGACTCCGAAATCACGACGGCGACACTCGCCGATCCCGAGCACGGTCTTTCTGAAGAGGTGCTGGAGCAGACCGACGTGCTGCTGTGGTGGGGGCACATTGCGCATGGGGAAGTCGCTGATGAGGTGGTGGAGCGCGTGCAGCGCCACGTCCTAGGCGGCATGGGACTTGTGGTGCTCCACTCCGGGCACTTCGCCAAGATCTTCACCCGCTTGTTGGGAACCACCTGCTCGCTGAAGTGGCGCAACGAGKGCGAACGCGAGCTGGTGTGGACGGTCAAGCCGTCGCACCCCATCGCAGCCGGCATTGAGAGCCCGATCGTCATTCCGCAGCAGGAGATGTACGGCGAGCTGTTCGACATTCCGGAGCCTGATGACCTGATCTTCATCAGCTCGTTTACCGGGGGAGAGGTGTTCCGTTCCGGCGTGACGTTCTCCCGGGGCAAGGGCCGGATCTTCTACTTCAGCCCCGGCGACCAGGAATACCCGGTGTACCACCAGCCACAGATCCAGAAGGTCATCGCCAACGGTGTCGGCTGGGTGGCCCAGCCCGGTGTCTTCCGGGAGTCACCCGAGGTTTCCAACCCTTCACGGGGCTGGTTCGAGGCCTAAAGACGATGAGCACTCCTCTTCCTAGCGGCCGTCCGTTGGGCGTGGCCGCCATCGGTTACGCCTTCATGGGGAAGGCCCACTCGAACGCGTGGCGGAACGTGGCCAGCTTCTTCGACGTCCCGGGCTTCGAGCAGAAAGTGCTGGTTGGCCGGGACGCCTCGGCGGTGGCCGATGCCGCTGCCAAGTACGGTTGGGCCGAGTCAGCCACGGACTGGCGTTCCGTAATTGCGCGGGACGACATCGACATTGTGGATATCTGCGCGCCCGGGTGGATGCACGCGGAGATCGCTCTGGAAGCTCTGGCCGCCGGGAAGCATGTGCTCGTGGAGAAACCGCTGGCCAACACTCTGGGTGAGGCCGAGTTGATGGCTACCGCCGCAGCTTCGGCGCGGGGCCGGGGCGTGCAATCGATGATCGGCTTCAACTACCGCCGCGTCCCTGCACTTGCATTGGCCCGCGAACTGATTGCCGAAGGGCGTCTTGGAACCGTGCGGCACGTCCGTGCCGCCTACCTGCAGGACTGGCTTTCCGACGTCGAAACCCCCATGAGCTGGCGGCTCCGCAAGGAGACGGCCGGCTCCGGAGCGCTGGGCGATATCGCCTCCCACGCCATCGATCAGGTCCAGCACCTCACCGGGCAGACCGTCACTGAGGTGACAGGCACGCTGCGGACCTTTGTGACTGAACGCCCCGGCGCCGCTGGGCTGGAGAAAGTGACAGTCGACGACGCCGCGTGGGCCACTTTGGGCCTGACCGGCGGCGTGAGTGCCTCCGTAGAAGCGTCACGAGTGGCTACGGGACAGAAGAACTCTTTGAAGATAGAGATCTACGGGTCTTTGGGTTCGTTGACGTTCGACCTGGAGAATCTGAACGAGCTCGGTTTCCTGGACGCTACGGTTCCCGTGCGGGAGCAGGGCTTCCGGCGGATCCTGGTCAACGAGCCCGAGCACCCTTACGCTGCGGCGTGGTGGCCGCAGGGCCACGTCATCGGTTGGGAGCACACGTTCACGCACCAGGTCCGCGACTTCCTCCTTGCCGTTCGCGACGGAAGCGAGCCGTCGCCGTCGTTCGATGACGGGCTGCAGATCCAGCGGGTGCTGGCCGCCGTCGAAGAGTCGGCGCGGAACAGGAGCACGGTGACTGAGGTACGGGAACGGGTTGGCGCCAGGGCGTGAATCTGCGGCGAAGTATTTTCCTTCTCACGAACTCCGGGTTCGCGACCGGCGGCCCATTTCATTCAGCTGGCTTTTCTGGCAAAAAACCCTGTGCAAGGGCAGTGTCAATAGCCTTAGGCGACGGCAGCGAAGCTTGTTCCTGGGCAGGCAGGGCGTCGTAGGTGTAGGAGCTCACTGCAATGGGCTGCGACGATCCGTCAAGGGCATAGCGAACCGTCCGTTCGTGCTTTGAGCCGCAAACGAGGATTCCCACGGTCGGTTCCATGCCCGGGAACCGCACCATGTCATTTATGGCGGCGACATAAAAATTCAATTGACCGAGGTGTTCCGGCCGGAATTTGCCTGATTTCAGTTCAACGACGACGAAACGGTTTGTCGGCACGTGAACCAACAGAAGGTCGATGTAGAAGTCTTCTCCGTCAACGTCCAAGTGGTACTGGCGACCGTAAAACGCAAAGCCGCGGCCAAATTCGGCCAGTGTCTGCGACATCCGAAGAGTCATTGCTTCTTCTATCGCAATCTCTTCTGCCTCCTTTGTCAGCCCAAGAAAGTCCAGGACCAACGGGTCCTTGGCTAGGTCGGCAGCAAGGTTTGCGCCCTCGCCGGGGAGACGATGTTCGAGATTGTTCGGTGCTTTCCCCGTGCGATCACGAAGACGGGTCAGGACTTGATGTTGAAGTACCGGAAGCGTCCAGCCATGCAGCGCCGCCTGAGCCGCGTACCAGTCCCGCTGCACGGGATCCCTTAGCTTGAGTAATTCGATGATGTGGCCCCACGGCAATTGTGCAAAGCTGCTTTGCACTCCCGAGTCCGGCCAATCCCAAGCTGCGGCAAAGGCCCTCATATAGAAGAGGTTGCGTCGGGAGAAGCCCCGCATGCTGGGGAATTCACTCCGCAGGTCGTTTGCAAGGCGATCAAGCACTTTAGTTCCCCACGGTTGGGTAGTTTGTCGATCGAGGATTGTGCGCCCAATACCCCAGTACAACTTCAGCATCGCCATGTTAACCACGCGTTGGACGCGGCTCTGTGCCGTTCGCACTTGATCCTTCACAGAGGCAAGAACCTCGGCGTATGGACCTGGTAGCTCGGGGTGAATCGACTTCATGGTGGAAACCGTAGCCTGCCCCTCCGACAATCAAAGCTCATGCCCAGCAGTGAGTAGATCCGGCTGCGGCGCCGAGTGAACACGCTCGGTCGCAATTGTGCAAAGCGGCTTTGCACAATTGCGACCAGACGAACGGACCACATGGCCCATGTTCTTGGACGACTCACCCGAGCCCGCCTGCCTCCAACAGCAGCCACGCCGGCGAATCACCAGCTCACGGCTGCCATGGGAACCCAGACATCGAGTTTAGGTATGACAAGCTCGCGCCGCTCCGGGGGGACAACGCGTGGTCCGGCGTCGCTCTTCAATCCCGGGCACGCGGCGGCCCTGCTGGTTGTCTAGGGGTATGGAACAACGCTTTGTGCGCTACCAGTCGACTGCCACTGATGCCAAGGGGCGGTATCTCGGTATCTTCGCCTTGGCGAACCGATTGGCGAAGGAGGGAAGCCTCAGCGCCGAAGATTGGGGCAGCTGGCGAAGGGCAAACGATTTTTACGACGCGGCTTACGTCACGCCTGAGGCATCGTTCTATGCAAGGCCGGGTGCGCAAGCGTGGTTCAAAGTGTCGGCCACTCACCTGTTGGAGAAAACGGATTTCTACATCGATCTTCTGCGCCGACATGATGTTCCCTGCAGGGCTGTCTACTCAAGCGATCCGGGCAACGTCCTCTATGAGGACGATGTTCAGGTTGTCGTCATTCCGTACGAAAGGGAGCTCTAATCAATCTAATGAATCCATTGATGGGTCAGGTCTGCTTTCGGCTCGCGATCACGTCAGAAAGCTGCTGCACGTCGGCGGGGTTCGCGTCCGTGGCAAGTGCAACGTAGTGGTCCATGACGGCTGGCCGGTAGCGAACTGGCAACGTCTGTCCCGGAGCAAGCCGGGTGAGGGCGGTAATCGTCAGACTTTCGTCTGCGATACCGCGGAACGAGATGCCGTCGGCGGTCTCCACGTCGAGCATCAGGACAACGCGCGGGTTGCTGTTGACCTCGCGCCAGTCAACGAGAACACCAAGCGCCAGCGTCCCGTTGCGCAGTTCCGCATTGCGCCTCCGCGCTTCACCGCTGAGGAGCGGGTTCGGGGCGACGCCCGGGAAATTGGGGCCGACGCCGAGGGACTCCCGACTCAGGTCCGGCCTGAGATGCTCCACCAGACCGTTGAGCTTCTTCTTCGAACCGAACATTCTGACCTCTTCCCCCATCAGCGGTGCCGAATTTTCGGCGCTTTGCTTCGCCCTCACGGCGATTCTATGCCACGAGCATTCCCGGTCGGAGTTGCTACAGGGGCCGGAATGGTATCCGTGAGCCTGTGAACACACCTCCCGAACCTGCTTCGAATGTTTTGCTTCGAATCGTTGCCGTGATGAGATTGCCTGAACTGATGGGGGTCCCAATGCACTGGTACAAAAAGCACAGCAGTTTGCGTCCAAGCCGAGGCAACCTAGATTGGTTGAATGCACGGAGCGAAGGAGATCTGCCGTACTTCACGGGCATGGATGCTGCTGGCTGGGAGGACTCCACCTGGATCCTCAACGCGTTCTACGAACTCCCGTCCAACCGAACGCTTCCGACTCATGATGAGTTGCGTAAAGCCAGCATAGTGGCGGGTGATGAGGAACCCCTGATGTTTGGCGAGGTCAACCTTGACGAAATGACGATTGCTACGGGGAGCGAACTTGGATACGCGACAAGGCCGCCGGCAGATTGGCAGCGGCGGACGTGGGCGGAAATGCTACTCCGGTTCCCGCACCCCCACCCAGCTGGAGGTCCCCCACCGTGTTACCGATGGTTTCCCGCAACAGACTTCCCGGCAAATATCCAGTTGCCCACCGAAGGTTCCATGTCTGAGGAAGACTTCTCCGAGCTTATCGATGTCCTTTCGAGGTATTCGCCCACCGCCGATTGCTCTGTTTATTTCGCAAACGTATTCAGCACCTATCCGGACCCATGCGAAGCACCCGTGTATGACACGAACTTGACGAAGCTCCCCTCCCTTATTCGAGAGATCAGCGAAGATCGCCAAGTCTTCACACCCGCGAACATCTGGTCATCCGATAGATCCTGGCTTGTTTACACCGATTACGATCTTTGGGCGACCAAAGTCAGCAGCAGCTCAGAACTCATCAACGAACTTCGCGCCAACCCGCTTCTTGAAACCCTCGACTGGGCGCCGGGTGGCTCGTCGAGTCTCAGCCCCGGTAAAAGCTAGCCATGGCCTCCTTCGCGGGACCTGCCATTGTGGACGGACGTAGTCCATCGACCGGAAGTCGCGCAGTTGTGGCATCCCAGATGGCACCCCAAAACGTATCGTCGTCAAGGTCGACGCCGGACGGACGACGGATGAACCAGTAGAATCCGCGGGGTCTTGGCGGGATTCCCGCGTCGGCCAGATAGGCATCGACGTCATCGTCGATTGATGACAGATCCGCTTCTGTCAGCGGGAATTGCTGTCTCTGTTCTTCGCCCCCAGGCAGGCGACGGGCAATGGAACCATTACGGCCACTGGATGCTGCGAGTACCCTCGCAACGTTGCCAGGACCGGCGGCCCAGGTGACTAAGGCGCCCCATCCATTCTCCGTAGCCAGTATCCAATCCTGTGGAGGCTCCTGCAGTTCAGTGCACTCCCACGGGTCGTGAGTCATGTTCACCATCTTTCATCCTTGATCGAAGCAAGCAAATCCCTGGGTCGATACAGAATGGGTTTTCGAGCGGCTGCCGTACACCGGTCATCCGTCGGTGCTGGGCAACAAATCTGGCACACCATCCAACGTCCAGGAAAATTGCCGATGGTCTGCTTAGCATTGGGTCTAACGACTTCTTGGGGGAGCAATGAACTTGAGTCCGGCTTTTGGAATTATCGGAATTCTTTACGCCGTCTTCGTGATCGTGGTGGCCGTCCTGGCGGTGTATGCCTTGGACTTGACCATTATCTTCTTACGACTGCGCATCGCTGAGTTGAAGAGGGCTGCGCGCACTGGGGATGGCTGAGACATTCCTTCAGCCACCGGTCGAGTCTGGCTGCGTTACTGGGCCATCTGCTGCAGAGCAACAGGGATATACGTGACCACGTTGAGCAGGGCCCAGGTGGCAAGTCCATAGCCGACTACGAGGGCCAGAATCGCCAGTGTGCGACCCCTCTCGTTCTTTCGACGGATCTGATTCAACGAGACGTGTCCGGCCCCGACGGCAAAGGTTGCGAGAATGCCTAAGCCAAAGAACCAAATCCCGGAAAAGGCAAAAGCGCCCAAGAGAATTGCCAGGATAGCCAGTTTGTTAACCCGCGTGCTGGTCAGCGGTGCCGATGTAGATGACAAACTCACAGTTTCCCCATTTCGTAAGTGTCAATTCAGTCTAGCCTCGAAGCGGATGCTTACGGGGGCGGGTTCTCGGAGAAGGTAAACGATCAGAGTGACCCCTGCCGCAGCAAGTTCACCCGTGGCCGTCTGCCTCCAAACCCGGCACCACAGCAGCAACTATTGCGTCGTTCTCCGCCGACCGTCGGCTCTTCAACCACAACGCCGACGTCCGCCACGCCAATCCTTTCCGTTGCCTCGGTCCAGGAGCGATGAAGGGCTGCCGTTTGTGGGCCACGTAGGTCGCAACCATCCCAACAGCCGCGGCGAAGGACAGCCACGCTGCCAACGGATTACTGAAGTATGCGATGCCGGCTGCAATTAGGAGTGCGGCAGCCGCAGTAAGGGTCAATAGCTTCATCGCCTCAGGATGCACCACCAAACGGCACTCGCGAGTAGCACGACAGGAAATGAGTGGTCTTTTGGGGTTCTCTAGGTGCTCGCCAAGCCAAAAATGAGTGGTGGTCAGAGCTGTCTAGGTGCTGGACCGGTCTCCCCCTGTCGAAAACGGCGGACCGTAATGATGCGGAATGGACAACTCCGCTCCACCACCTAGACGACCGCGGGTCACCACCTAGATGACCACAAATCGCCACCTAATTTGGGCAATCCACCACCTAGTTTTCAAACTTTGATCCTGTGCAAGCAATTCCATTCAGTTAGATGCCGATAGGTGCGGTGTTCACCGCAACCAAATTTGGATGCAAAAGTATCCAATTACATCGGAGGAAATTTGAAGAAGAATCTCTTGATGTCCACAAGGGTGGTCTTGGCCACGACACTGAGCGCTTGTCTCTTGGCAGCCGGTCTGGGGCCTGCTGTGGCCGATGACCACCGGGGTGGTTCACGCGCGATCGAACACACACGGTCGAATCCGTTGAGGGGCGATGCCAAATCGCCCATCGCGACCGTACCGGTTGCGGGCACTGAAATAGTTACAACCGACGAACAATCGCAAGACAGCATCTCGGTATCGCTTCCCGGGACTCCTGCGCTTCCCGACGACGTGGATCTAAGCGGAGTACCGGCTGGGCTCTTTCATGGCGAGGATGCTCCGCTGGTGAGCACAGCGCTGCCCGGGGCATCGGTCACCGCCTACGCAACTGAGTACGGAAGTCAGTCCATCATCAGCATCGAGGGTGAAGCGGCGCCCCACGAGTATCGATTCGATTTGGATCTTCCTTCAGGGGCGTCAGCAGAAGTGAACGCTGACGGTTCTGTTCGGATCGTCGACGCCACCGGCAAACCGCTGGGTCTGGTTCAGGTTCCGTGGGCATACGATGCCAACGGGGCGAAGGTTCCCACGTCGTTCTCCCTGTCAGGTTCGGAGCTCGTCCAAACAATTGCCCATGATGCCTCTACGGCTTACCCGGTAAAGGCGGATCCAAGTATCCAGTGGATTCCGTGGCCGGTGCTCGCCGTCTGGGGCGCGGAGATAAAGGCCTTCAGCTCCATTTCAGTCGCACTTGGGGCTGGTGGGGCATGGGCTGGATGTACCTTCACGCGGCTTTCCGGAGCGCTGTCTAAGATTGTTAGCCAGATCTGTACCGTTGTCGGTATTGCCGGCGTCAAGGGCGTAGTGGATGCTGTCGCTTCCGTATGGGGGCCTTCGTACATCAATAGCAACACCTGTTACGGCGTTCCCTTGTACAACCCTCGGGGTGGCCTTGCGACTATGCCAGCGCGGGACTGCTGGTAGCAGAGGCGCTGCTGACCAGGGAGAAACCATGAAATGGTACAGGTACGTTCATCCAGCAATTTTCGTTGCTTCATTCGTGCCGCTCGTGTTCTCTATGGTTCCGTTTTGGCACGGCGTCGCAATACCGCTCATTGCTCTCATCCCCTTTGCGGCCAACGAAATCTGGCTTTCCCGAAAAGTCAGGAAGCCGTCTGGCGGTAAGACCCCGTAGGCATCCTGGCGGTGAGCCCTCGGCGCACGGACATTTGACCGGCGCCGAGGGTTTGCACGTCTGAAGGGCTTGGGCCACCTAGACGAGGCTCGTTACACCACCTAGACGAACCCAAACAGCCCCTAATTTCGTCCGATTCACCACCTAGTTTTGCCGTTCCGCCCTGTGGCGCCCCCGGCCGCACGTAGTGTCGATTCCAAGAACGAACACGCCGAAACTGGGGGAAGGTCACAGATGACAACCACACCGGAACGGGCCATTGATCCTGTCCTGCAGGCCTTGGAAGGCGGAAGCCGTCCCAGAGACCAGCAGGAGATCCATGGATGCCGCCTTTATGACCACATCCTCTCCAAGGACCTGACGGAGATTCCCGAGATCATGGCCGCGGTTGGTGAAACCCATGGGCCGATCCTTGAAGTGGCCCCAGGTTCAGGCCGCCTCACTTGGCATCTCCGTTCCTTGAGGCGGGAGGTGGCTTTGGGAGAGGTGGGTACAGCTTGCGCCGCTTTGGTGGAAACGTATGGCTGCGTCGTCCTTGGGGCCAGTTATGCCACACTCCTTGAGCCGCGCCGCAGGCGGATGCTGTTCCGCGAGGTGAGTCGGGGCTTGGCTCCGGACGGACGCTTCCTGATGACCGTGGTCAATGCTGATCACCGCGCCGAGAAGGAAACCATCAACGGCGGCACCACAATTTCCCAACTGGGGGAGGACGCATTCCTGATCACTGTTGAAAGCCGGGATGCCCTTAACGGCGCACGTCACCTGAACATGAGCTACGTCAGCTTCAACGAGTGTGGAACCTACCGGTCGTCTGAGTACACGAGTGATGTCGCTTTAGTGAGCACCGAACTCCTCGAAGAAGAGCTCAATGCGGAGGGTCTCAGCGTTCTGGAGCGCCGGCCCATCGCAGTTGTCCCCGAAAGCCCCGACATTCAAGAGCTCAACCTTTGGATGTGCGCCCGCAATCAACAGGGCCAGACAGATGTAAAGGATCGTCCATGAGCAACAAATCGATGAGCTGGCTGATCCTGGCCATGATCCTGGGATTCTATTCCCTGTACGTCTTCATTTCCGGTGCCAGCGACTCCGTTTGGTCGCTCACCACCGGAGTCGTTTGCGCCCTCGCTGCCTGCACAGCCTACTGGCGTTCCCGGCTGGAACGCAGAGCGGACCGCGGCTGACAATGCCGCGGTCCGCTCTGACGGTAGAAAGCTACTTGAGCTTAGGACCCTTTCCAGGGCCTTGACCGTGGTCGGAGACCACCATCGCAGAACCCCCTCCGCGACGAGTCGGCTCGGATACGGCGGTGAGCTTGCCGCCGTCGCCGAATTCAATGGCAGTAGCCGCGCCGATCTCAGCCGCAGATGTGAAAGCATCACCGGCCGGAACCAGATCGTGTCCCAGGGACTCCAGCGCCGGCCCATAAGCGTCAATGAACGCTGGTTCGGAGCTGACGGTGGCTCCGTTCCTGGGCGCTGCCCGTGGAGCCGCGAGGGCCTCGGAGATGCTCATGCCCAGGTCAACCCGGTTGATGATCGTCTGGAGCACAGTCGTGATGATGGTGGAACCGCCTGGCGAGCCGAGGGCAAGGAACGGGGCGCCGTCCTTCACGATGATCGTGGGAGACATGGAGGAACGCGGCCGTTTCCCCGGCTGGATACGGTTAGGGTCGGCGGCGTCGTAAACCGTACTGAAGTCAGTCAGCTCGTTGTTCAGCAGGAATCCGCGGCCAGGAACAACGATTCCCGACCCACCCGTCTGCTCAATCGTGAGCGTGTACTCCACCACGTTTCCCCACTTATCCGCAACGGTCAGGTTGGTGGTGGAGATGTTCTCGGTGTCGGATTCTTTGGCGAGCGGTGCCGCCGAAGTCGGGCACGCGCCGTCGTAATTGGTGACGTCACCCGGGGCTACCGGCTTCTTGGCCGCTGCTGCCGGATCGATCAGGCAAGAGCGTTCCTTTCCGAAAGCAGGGTCCAGGAGGGCCTGGGTCGGAACCTTCACGAACGCAGGATCGCCGACGTATTTGCCGCGATCTGCGAACGCAAGCGAACTCGCCTCGAAGTAGTGGTGCAGCGCGTCCGTTGCTTTCATTTCGGAGAGGTTGAACGGCGCCAGGATATTCAGCGCCTCCCCGACAGTGGTGCCGCCGCTGCTGGAGGGGCCCATGCCGTAGACGTCATAACCGCGGTAGGTCATGTGGGTGGGATCCTGATCCACCACCTTGTAGTCGGCCAAGTCCTTGGCTGTCATGAAACCAACAGGAACGGGCAGCGTCGGTTTGGCGACCTTGGGCGGCGCCTTGACGGTAGCGGCGATCTCCGTAGCCAGCTTGCCGCCATAGAAGGCGTCCGTGCCTTCCTTGGCAAGCAGCCGATAGGTCGCCGCGAGGTCGTGGTTCTGGAAGACGCTTCCGACGGCGGGAGCCTCGCCACCGGGGAGGAACAGGTCCTTGGTCGAGGTGAAGTTGCTGAACCGTGCCTGGTTGTCCTTGGTTTGCTGGCGGAACGTTTCG
This sequence comes from Paenarthrobacter sp. TAF1, assembly GCF_052113825.1. NCBI lineage: Bacteria > Bacillati > Actinomycetota > Actinomycetes > Micrococcales > Micrococcaceae > Paenarthrobacter > Paenarthrobacter sp. TAF1. Next base: position 108,299 of record NZ_JBFRDO010000007.1, on the reverse strand, counting down.
TCCACCACGAAGCCCCGGGTTGCCACCTTGATGGCTGGCTTCAGCGCGTCACCCAGGTCCATGCTGCCCCACCGTTCCAGGGCGCGTTCCCACGTGGCCGGAGTGCCGGGGACACCGACGGAGACGCCGCTGGTCACCAGCTGCGGGGTGAAGGGGTAGGGCTTCCCTGTGGCGGGGTCAATGAATGCATCGTTCGGCATCGCCGCCGGAGCAGTTTCGCGGCCGTCAATCGTGCCGACTTTTCCGGTCTTGGCGTCGTAGAACACGAAGTATCCGCCGCCTCCTATGCCGGCACTGTACGGTTCGGTGACTCCCAAGGTCGCGGCAGCGGCGACGGCGGCATCGGCTGCGTTGCCGCCCTTTTTCAGGACCTCAATCGCTGCTGCCGAGGCTTCCGGATCCACGGTGCTGACAGCTCCGCCATATCCGGTGGCCGTAGCTGTTTTCTCGGTTTCACGAGGATCGGCGGAAGCCGGGCTTGCTATCCCCACGCTCGTTGCGCCGAGTGCGAAGGCTGCTGCGACAGCGGCCAGCTGACGTCTCACATGTGTCATGGTTTCTCCCAGAACTTTCCCAGACGATGATGTGGGCGAACGGTTCGGTCACCCTACCCCGGGGTTCTGCGAGGGACAACGGTTGATTCTTGAAGCAGTGGGTATTGACCTACTGCTTGCCAGCGCCCTGTCGTGCGGCGATGGTCCGGACAGCGACGCCTACCAGGCCGATACCCAAGGCCAACAACACTGTTGGACCGGCACCGCCGTCGGGCCCCAACGCTGCGGTCAGGACCTGCTGGCCCATGAGCACCATCTCAGGGATATCGCCGGCAATGACCCGGGTCCCCAGAACCGACTGGACAGCTGTGAAAATCGCCGGGATAACCCACAGAAAAACAAGGTTCAGCACCCACACCACTACACGGCGGGTAGGTTTGAGCCCGCACCAAGCCAGCGCGCAACCCACCAGGACAGCGGGAACCCAATGGGCGATGGCCGGTACTTGGATGGGCAGGTTCTGCCGCCCTGCGACACCGACTGCCCACGCAACAGTCCAGGACGTAAAGGGGACGGCCATGAGTCCTATACCCAAGGCTGCGATGGCCCGCGTCTTTGCTGCAACCAGGAGAAGCGCCACAAGGGAGGCAGCCAGCGAGGAGATGACGCCGGCGAGGAGGCCAAAGTAGTAGTAGTCCGTGAGCTTTCCTCCAGCGAGGCCGTTGTTCAGTGCCGTGAACGACTGGACCGTTGCTACAACCTGGACCATCAGGACACCGCCCACCGCACACCACGTCGCTACCCCTCGGTGAACGGGCTTCCAGAGCCTGATCACCAGTCCGGCCGCTGCTCCTCCGGTGGTCAGGAGTGCGATCAGGGTCAGGACTTCGTATTGGCTAAGGGGCAGCAGCGCCAAGGGCATCTGATCCGGCATGACCTGGTTGGCCCAGAGGTTCTGCAGGGGGAGCTTCGCGCCGGTAATCCACCACGGGGTGAGGCCGAGCGCTGCGGCAAGGAAGCCGATCGACAAGGCCACTGCGGCCTCGCGGGCGGCGCTGCTATGGCGGTTTTCCGACGCCGGAGCGTGGTTCAGTGCCTGCGGGGCGTGGCTCACGGAAGCTCCTCGATTTGAGTCGGTGGTCGCATGCCGAGGAAACGACATCAGATCAGTCGCCAATATTACACCGACTGGACTAACTCTCTTCCAGTCAGGTGGGAGGTGTGCAATCACCTCCCACCAATGACTTAGAGGTAGCTTTTCACGCTGGCCCGCAAGGCTTCCGTGTGCTCGTAAATTTCCTCCAGTGAGCCAATTGGAACCCGCGTCTCTTCTTTGTTCTCGTTGAAGAGTCCGATGTACTTCTGGGTTCTATTGAAGTGAAGCCGCGCGATCGGCTTCCGATTGTTGTCGTCAAGAAGCACTGCGAAGTAAGACTTGGCATCTCGTTGCACCACGCGCGCAGGCTTCACTTCACTGCAGACGATGGCTCGAACGATCTGGTACCCCTCGATTTCTTCAAGGGTCGTTTCGATGGCGTCTGCTTCCGCGAGGTCGGCTTCAGCCACAGGCTTGCTGGACAGGGCGGCTGCGGAGACATCCTCGACAGGTGCGTAGGCCTGAGCGCCAAGGGCCTTCTTTAGCCGTTCGTTGACTTGGTCATTCAGGAACTGCTTGGTTGCCTTGGCGACCAGGACTGTGAATTGCTCGCGGACACGTTGTGTATATGGTCCCGTGTAGACGCGGGACGTGAGGAACTTGACCCACTCGTCTTCGGGTTCCCGGAACTGCGCGGCCAACGTCCTCTTGAGTTCGCCGATGTACTTAAGCTCACCAGCGGCACTGATGATGGAGTCCAGATCGAAGACGTCCTTCGAAAGTTTTTGGAGTTCGGGCAACAGGGTTTCGTCGATATCGTTCAGGTCCAGCACAAGGAACGGTTTAGCGTCCATGCGGTTGGGGGCATCGAGGTCGGTGAAGAACTGATAGATCTCACCATTCGTGAGGATGGCTATCCTTGCGTTGGTCACCGCAAAATAGCGGAAGAGCTGCGATGCGTGTTCGATCTTTACCGGCTCGATGGACTTCTTGCACTCGATGAGTATCTGGATTTCACCATCCTTCACAATGGCATAGTCAACTTTTTCGCCCTTTTTGACACCGACGTCGGCTGTGAATTCGGGCACGACCTCCAGTGGGTTGAATACGTCATAGCCCAGGATCGAAGAGATGAATGGCATGACGAAGGCATTCTTCGTCGCCTCCTCTGTCTCAATTACGCCTCGCTGCTGACGGACTTTGGCAGCCAGTGCGGCCAGCCGTTCTGCAAATTCCATGTGACCCCCATTGGTCTCAATTTGGACAGGTGTGCCCACCATAGCCGAGCTTTGTATCCCCATGCTGCAACGCTCCTGTGCCGTTTGTCGCACAACTTGGTACGGCGGCCAAAAGGGACGAAATTAAACAACCAACCGCAGCGGCCGTTGCCCCAACTGCACCGTGATCTCCTGCCCCCAGGAAGCCGTCAACCGGTCGTCCTCCATGCCATCACCGAACACCACCAGCTGGTCGGATGCCACGGTAATGCGCAGCACTTCTCCGGCTTCCAGCACGCCTTCGGTCAAAGAAGCCCCGGTGACCGGTGATGGCCAGGCTTCGCGAACGAACCAGGCGAGGCGCGGATCCGTAGGGGCGGGCAGGGCCCGCCCGCCACGTTCCAAGGCGATGGACGCGCACCATCCGGTGGCCCCGGTTCCGGTGGAAACAATGAGGCCCGACGACGACTGCCGCTCGGTCTGTCCGCCGGCCTGGGTGAAGCTCGGCGCTGCGAGCGAGTACTTCGCCGACTGGTGCGAGGCGTGCCCGACGAAAACTTCGTTGAGCGCCGAAAGCTGCTGGCCGTCGTCGAGCGTTGCCGTCACGGTGGTGAGGTCCTGGCAGCGCAGCCGCCCGACATCTCCAGCTGCCAGGAGTGCAGCGGCGGCCGTTGGCGTGTGACGGACAAGGACGCCGGGGTTGGCCCCCGGGTCGGGGTCGATGCCGATCACCGGCTGCCCGTTCAGGTACTTGGCGACGTTCGCAACCAGTCCGTCCTGCCCTACGACTGCGATGATGTCCTCCGCCGTGAGGAGGAAGCGGCTGAGGTCCGCGCGTTCAACTTCGGCCTGCCGCCAGTCGGACGGCACCGCTTCCCGGACGGTTGCGAGGGCGGCGGTGAGGCGGTCGTGCCGGTCCTGAACGTCCTGGATGCTGCGCCCGCGGGTGCTGAGGAAGAATTCGGCTTGGCCGCGGGTGGCGTGCCGGTCGAGGAGTTCCTGAAGTTCGGTCCGCCGGTGGACGAGGACGATGCGAGGGGTTGCCATGACAGATCCTTACTTGGTGACTTCAGCGGTGGCAGCGGGTTCCTTGAACAGTCCGGCAAGTGCTCCGCTGAGCAGGTCCGGGGTGATGGTGAGGTTACCAATGTTCGGCAGGCTGCCTGCTGCATCCTTGAGGGCCAGTGCCAGCAGGGTGGCTTGTTCCATTCCGCGGTAGACCTCCATGGTGGCGGCTTCGCGGGAAGCTGCCGCTTCGCCGACCAGCCGGATCTGGTTGGCTTCAGCCGCGGCGCCGATGCCCTTGCGTTCGGCAGATCCCTGGGCCTCGATCAGACCTGCCGCTGCCTTCTCTTCGGCGGCGCGACGGGCGTTGGCACCTTCCTGGGCCACCAGGTTCTCGCGGCGGACCGCCAGTTCGATCTGGCTTGCCATCTCGTTCTCGGAGATAGTGCGTTCACGTTCGACGGCGACTGCCCGCCTTTCGTAAACTGCCCGGTCCGCTTCGGCTTGGAGCTGTTCGCGGACGGGTGTCTGCAAGGCCCGTTCCACGTCGGCTTCGGGCCGGACGGCCAGGACCTGCACGCCGAGGATTTCGATGCCGGTGGACTGGAGCCTTGCATCGGCGCGGAGTGCGTCGGTGAGAACCAGCCGGAGCTGGCTGACGCCGCGTTCCAAGGCTTCGGCGAGTGTGGTGGTGGCGATCTGGTCGATCGCGTGGCTCTGGCACAGCTGGCCGATGATGGTGGAAACCTGTTCGCGACCGGTGGCCGGTGCCTTGCCTGCGGTCTGCAATCCGAAGTCCAGGCGTGTGGACACGGCTACTGGATCGATGAACCGGTAGGTCACGTTGGCCTGAACGCTGACGTCCTGGTGGTCGCGGGTAATGGCGTGGAAGAGCGTGGGGAGTTCCTGGTCGTCCACGGGAACTTCGCTCAGTACCGAGTTGGCGGGGCGGAAGAAGAATGCCTGGCCCACTCCCTGGTGCTTGACCGTCCCCTTCTGCAGGTGGACGACGTAGCCGGTGGGGCTGCCGAGGAAGTGGCTGATCCAGGGGTAGCGCTTGATGATGGCCATGATGTTCTCCTTTACTTATTGTCGTCAATTTGACGATAACTAAACAGTAGGAGCTTCCCGCATTATTGTCAACATGACGATAACTTGCCTAGAATTGCTGCATGCCTGAATCCCATCCGGCGCCCCAGCGCTTCCCGGTGACCGTCGACGTCGTCGCCCTCACCGTGCGCGACGGCGAGCTGAACGTCCTGCTCATCACACGCCTCATCGAACCCTTCAAGGGCAAACCCGCACTGCCGGGCGGCTTCGTTCTCGCAGGCGAGGACCTGCAGGAGGCGGCGGTCCGCGAACTCGCGGAAGAGACCGGCGTCGAGCGCCTTCCCGGGCACCTCGAGCAATTGGGGAGCTACGGACCCAAGGGGCGCGACCCCCGCGGCGACGTACTGACCGTCGCGCACCTCCTCCTGGCACCGGACTTCCCGGTACTGGCGGCCGGCAGTGACGCGGAGAACGCCGCGTGGTATCCGGTGACGAAAGTCCAAAGCGGAGAGCTGGAACTCGCCTTCGACCACGCCAAAATCCTCGACGACGCCCTTGAGCGGGCCAAGTCCAAACTCGAATACTCACCCCTCGGCGCGGCTTTCTGCGGCGAGGAGTTCACCATCGCCCAACTTCGTGCCGTGTACGAAGCCGTCTGGGGCACGCGCCTGGACCCGCGGAACTTCCACCGGAAGGCGACGGGGACGCCCGGTTTCCTGGAGGACACCGGCCGCATGACAGCGGGCGACGCCGGCCGCCCGGCTGCGCTGTTCAGGCTCGCCCCGGAGGCCCGTCCGACGGCGGGCCACCCCACGCGCGCGGTGCTGAACCCGCCGCTGATGCGCCCCGCTGCGCCCAAGTAGGCGACAGCTAACGCTCTCTTGGGAACTTAGGGGGAAGTTATTCGTCCCTTAGTTTGCCGGCGTGGGCGAGAACCGCCGTTGCTGTCGCCTCCGGCTCCGGCGTCGAGACGATCCAGATGCGGTTCGGCAGCTCGATAGTGATGGCCGGACCACCGACCAGCAGACCCCACGTCCTCCGCCCCAAGTACCGGACGCCGAAGCCCTCGGTCATGGAACTGGCAGGCGCTGGTGAGGCGTCGACGATGTCTGCCAGCGGTATGTGCTTGGCGTAGAACGGCCGGCATCGAAGCACCAGATTTTCGGCTGCGGCTTCGATGCTCACTGTCATGCGGAGCACCACTGCGGTCAGAAGCAGCAAAGCTATAGCCAGAGCTGTGGTGATCAACAGGACGCCACTGGGAATCGCCGTGGCGATGATAAACAAGCAGGCCGCCCCTACAACGCCTGCGATGACCTTCCGGGAGTTGCGGCCGATCCGCGCCTCAGAGACGACTGACGAGTTCGAAGTCAAAGCCGGCAACCCGCTCACTGCGGCAGGTCCGGTTCTGAAGGTGCATCCGCGGCCTTCAGGCCAGGGTGCTTGCTGAACCTTGGCCGCAGCCATCCATCCAGGTAAACCGTGGCCGCGGCCACCACAAGACCCAGAAGAAGGGATGGCAGTGGGCCCAACGTGGATAAGAGGATCATGTAGGACCCGAATCCACTGATGAAGATAAGGAGCCCACGCCGGGTTTTGGCGCTCATTAACTTTCCCCCAATCGCTGCCCGCATCGATGTGGACATGTGGCGAGCCTACCCGGAGCGCGCCAGGGAGCAAGTCAAATGCTGCCTACGCATGAATCCGGGAAGGCGCCACTTAGGGGGACGTTATCCGTCCCTCATTGCTGCGTGGGCGAAGGGAACCGGCTCCGTTGCTGCAATGAGCCGGTTCAGTTGGGCCCGCACCTCTTCCGGGGTGCCGTTGGCGTCCACGACAACAAAGTCAGCGAACCCAGGGAGAGCGCGGTAGGCGTCCCGAAACGCCTGCAGTTCGGCCAGGCTTTCTTTATCGATGCCGCGTGCCATGACACGCTGGTGCGCACGGCGCGGGTCGACGTCGAAATGAACTGCCAGGTCCGGGGTGGGCAGCATCCGCAGCAGCCACGGCAGCAGTCGTCCGTGTTCCAAGCCCTTGCTTTCCCGGAGCGCGAGCTGGCAATGCAGGTGGCGATCCATGACAACCAGGCCGTCGGTCCGCCGGGCGCGTGCATGGTTGACGAGCACGGTGAAAAGGCGCACGCCTGTCTCAATGAAATCTGCCACGCGCGGCGGAAGCGGGAAACTGAACCGCTCGGCCAGCAGGGATAACTGCCTCCGGCCGGCGTGATTGCTTAGCAGCAGGGCATCCCGCCCCTCAGCGCGGGCCGACTCGACCAGGGCGCGGGCCGCCGTCGTTTTTCCTGAACCGTCAATTCCTGTCAGAACAATGAGCATGAGGCCTCCCCTCGTCTCCTGTCCAACGAAGGGGAGCGGCCTCTTGTGCCGTGAGTCGGCACACAGCTCGGCGGGGGCGTCCTGAGGGCGGTCCCGGGGGCATCTCCGCAAAACGGTAGTAAGTTTCCTGACGAACTGCTTCGCCAAAGAGGGAAGCACGCCTATCATGATGCTATGTACGTACTACTGACGGGCAAAAGATTCGTTTGGATCCTTTTCCCTGAGGGTACGTAAGAAATACGGAGATGAATTTCTCCAACCGGTGCCCGTTGGCATGGGTGGCGCTCCACGCGGTGTGGAGTACCAGCGGACGCCTTCCTGAATAGACAACAGTTATTGAAAGGGATGCGTAGCTCAATGAACACACTCTTGATAATCGCCGGCGTAATCGCGATCATCCTGCTTCTTGTAGGCGGATTCAACCAAGCACTCAGTTTCCTGCTTTGGGTAGGAATTATCCTGCTGGTGCTGGCACTTATTGGTTGGGTCGTCGGCAGGGGCCGGTCGCGCGTATGACAACTGATCCAAGCGAAGTTGCCGGTTTTTCCCAGGTTCGCGACGGAACCACCACCCCTGGCCATCCCATTCCCAGGGAGCCGGGGGTGCCAGAAACCAGCGGTCCGGGAGACGCCGGTGACGCATCGTCGGGAAGTCAGGATGACTCCGTCGATGCTGGTCCCAGCGAATCTGCCAATCCACCCGGGCCGGCAGAAGAAAAGGATGAAAAGACAGCGGACAACCGCGGTCTGACAACCGAAACCAATCCCACGGATTGATCGGATCAGCGGGGCGGCGGGCGGGAGATATCCGGTCCGCCGCCACGCTCCTTTAGGGTCCCAAAACCACGGTTTGTCACTAATTGCTGAGCGTTGTCAGTTAGCGATTGGGGTAGAAATGCGAATCGGTTCAATCATCGGGCTATTGGTAGTCGTCTGGCTCGTTATAGGGGCAGTTGCCGCCGGGCAACGCGGCTACTASAGCGACCCGCCCGCCCAGTGCTCGCAAGTGGCAACCATTGCGCTGAATATTGTTGCCGGCCCACTGAATTACATGGGCATGAATCCTCAGGGTGGGTGCGAGATTCCGAAGCCGTCATGAGTAAATCTCCGCGGCTCCGAACCGTTCTCCTCACTCTTCTGGTGGCTGCTGCCGGCATGTTGGCCGGCTGTTCGCAGCAACCCTCAGCCGACGCCCTGAAAGGGCCGGCTGATGAGGTTTCATCGGCCGTGCGGGCGGCCAGCCTTGCGGTGGATCTCAGGATTTCGGACAGTACGACGGCGGCCGCCGCTGCTACCGCTGCCGACGACATGCTGGGCGACGTGGAGTCGGCCACGAACGAGGTGCACGGACTCACGGCGCAAACCCAGGAAGAACGCGTACTTCGCAACGATGTCCTGGCTGCCTTCTCCTCCATTTCCAGGGCACTCCTGCACGCGCGGGATGCCCTTTCTTCGTCGTCGAACGGTCCTGACGACGGGCAAGGGAAAGCCAGGCTTTCCACCGTGCAAGGAGAACTTCGCGTTGCCACCGAGCAACTGGACAGTCTGATGACCAAGGCCGGCATCCAGTGAAACGGCTCCTCGGTGTTGCACTCGGCATCCTGACGGCGATCGGGGGCTTTGTCGACATCGGGGACCTCGTGACGAACGCCGTGGTGGGCTCACGGTTCGGCATGTCGCTGGCATGGGTGGTGTTGGTCGGCGTCGTGGGTATCTGCCTCTTCGCCAACATGTCCGGCAGGGTGGCTGCAGTCTCCGGCAGGGCCACTTTCGAAGTCATTCGGGAGCGCCTTGGACCCCGGGCCGGATTGGCCAATCTGGGTGCGTCCTTCCTGATCAATGTCATGACGGTAACCGCCGAAATCGGCGGCATCGCCCTTGCCCTCCAACTAGCCAGCGGGGTGGCCTATATTCTCTGGGTTCCTTTTGCACTGCTGGCCGTGTGGCTGGTGGTTTGGCGGGTGAAGTTCAGCATCATGGAGAACGTCACAGGGCTTGTGGGTTTGTCTTTGGTGGTGTTCGCCGTTGCCCTGTTCCTTCTAAAACCTGATTGGGGTGCCCTGGCCGGGCAGGCGTTTTCTCCGTCCATTCCGGCCCAGGAAGGCGCCGGCGTGTACTGGTACTACGCCATTGCCCTGTTCGGAGCTGCGATGACGCCGTATGAGGTGTTCTTCTTTTCCTCCGGAGCAGTGGAGGAGCGCTGGAAGATCAAGGACCTGGCCCAGTCACGCCTCAACGTCCTTCTCGGTTTCCCGCTCGGCGGGTTCTTGTCCCTTGCGATCGCCGGGTGTGCCGCCGTCGTTCTTCTCCCAGCCGGAATCAGCGTCACCTCGTTGTCGCAGGTTGCGCTTCCCGTGGCGCAGGCGGGCGGCCAGCTTGCACTGGCTGTGCTGATTCTGGGGGTGGTGGCAGCGACTTTCGGGGCGGCCTTGGAGACGACGCTGTCCAGTGGCTACACGCTTGCACAGTTCTTTGGATGGTCGTGGGGCAAGTTCCGCCGCCCGGCCCAGGCAGCCCGGTTCCACGTGTCGATGATCGTGGTGTTGCTGGCCGGGGTGGCGGTGCTGGCCACGGGCGTTGATCCCATCCTCGTGACTGAATACTCCGTGGTTTTCTCGGCGATTGCGCTTCCGTTGACCTACCTGCCGATACTCATCGTGGCCAACGACCCGCAGTACATGGGCAAGCATGTCAACAACCGCGCGGTGAACATCGCCGGAGTGATCTACCTGTTCATCATCCTGGTTGCCTCCCTGGCGGCCATCCCCTTGATGATCGCCACAGGAGCTGGAGCATGAACAAGAGCAAGCCCAAACGCTTCCAACCGCAGCAGCTCCACGCTGCACCCTATCCGGCGGGCCTTGTGCTCGACGCCCAGCTGCACTTGTTGGACAGGCAGATATTGGACGTCGACGGCGTCCCTGTCACCACAGTCGACGACATCGAGCTGAGCGGGCCCGAACCCGATGAGAAGATCCCGGAGGGATCGGCGCCCCCGCAGATCACGGCTTTGCTCACCGGGCCGGTACTGGGAACCCGCATTTTCGGCGGCAGGCCGCCGTCGAGCCGTTTGATCCGTATTCCGTGGAAAGTGGTGGCGGGCGTGGACACGGTGGTGTCGCTGGGGGTCCGCGCCGACTGGATGGATGCCTCATGGGTTGAGCGGTGGCTGCGAAACCATGTCATTGCGCGGATCCCGGGAGGCAGGCATGAACCTTAGCGACGTGTTGGGCAGCGATGTAGTGGATGGGGCCGGCCAGCGGTTGGGCGAGGTGTCGGACGTCCGGTTCGCGTTGGATGCGGGAGCAGGCCAGCTCCTTAGCCCGGCCAGGCTGGTGGGCATCGTGGTAAGTCCGCGGACGGCGTCGTCGTTTCTGGGCTACGAGCGGCAGGAAATCAGCCAGCCCTGGCCTGTTGCTCAGCTGCTCCGTTGGCGGCACAAGGGGTCATTTCTGGTGCTGTGGGAGGACATCGCGGAGATGGGTCCGGAGAGGGTTGGGCTGCGGCCCGGCTTCACCGCCTACGATGCGCGGCTGACACGATAGACCATCGAAAAGGGAATTGCTAAGTTTACTGATAATTTTGGCGTAGCATGGACATGCCACTAAGCATCCTTATAGGTTCGAAGTGTTCCATCAACACGTTCGCCGCATCGGAAAGGACTAGTCATATGGACAAGCAGGACGCCACACCCGAAGAGGAAGTAGGAGGCTACGGCACTCCTACGGCAGAGCAGGAAGCCGGCGGAGGCCAGGCCCAGCCGCGCGTTGAAGAAGACATCGACGAGGCTGCATTGGGTGAGGGTACCGGTGCGCCGAACCTTAGCCACTTGAATCCGGAAGACTCGGACAGCTCCGGCGAGCCGGGCGCAGGCCGCTTTGGCGGCATCGATGAACAGTCCCACGCAGAGCAGTCATCCGTGCCGGATGACACTGAAGAACTGCCCGATGGCAGCGGAAACGACCTTCCCCAGGAAGAGTCCCCGAACGATGATGACGAAGAAAGTTTTGACGCCGGCTAAGAGCTTTGGCTGGCGCGCTTAGACTGGCGCGCCACTGGTTAAGCAGCCAGCCGGTTGGTGCGCCGCCGGAAATCCCGAATCTGGAAACAGAGACTAGATCGAAGGAGCAAGACCCATGGCAACGGTGAACAAGTCAATTGACGTGGACGTGCCCGTGTCTGTCGCCTACAACCAATGGACGCAGTTCGAATCCTTCCCGGAATTCATGAATGGCGTGGAGTCCGTGAAGCAGATCGATGACACGGCCCTGCACTTCTCCACCAACGTGGGAGGGGTCAAGCGCGAATACAACGCCCAGATCATCGAGCAGGTTCCTGACGCATTGGTGAGCTGGACAAGCGTTGACGGGCCGCGGAATTCGGGCACAGTCAGCTTCGTGCCCCTCGAGGATGCCCGCACCCGGGTCAACGTGGCCATCGACTGGGAGCCTGAAGGCCTCGCCGAAAAGGCCGGATCTGCGCTTGGCGTGGACGAACTGCGGGTGGGCGCCGACCTCGACAAGTTCAAGAAGTTCATAGAAGCCCAAGGGCACGAGTCCGGCGCCTGGCGCGGAACAGTGTCCGGTGGCGATGTGGACGACGCAGGCGGAGCGCCTCTGTAAATCTTGCTGCACGCGAGGGCCGGCCGTTTCCACGGACCGGCCCTCGCGGCATACTTGGAGTAACCGTGAAGGGGAGTACCGAAAGCCATGGCAACGTCCAGCAGCGTAGAGGCAGAACAGAAATTCGACGCCCTGGAGTCCACGCCGCTTCCGATGCTGGACGCCATCGACGGCGTGGGCAGAGTCGGTGACCCGGTAAGCCACACACTGGAAGCCACTTACTTCGACACCAGCCGGCTTTCGCTCGCACGCCACGGAATCACGCTGCGGCGCCGCACCGGAGGACACGACGCCGGCTGGCACCTCAAACTGCCGCTCGGCCCCGGAAAACGAACCGAAATCCACGCTCCATTGGGCAGCGCAGATACCGTTCCGGTGGAGCTCATGGACAGAGTGCTCGCCTATACCCGGGCGCACGCCGTCCTCGCAGTGGCCACCCTGCATACGGATCGTATGAGCTACGCCCTGTACGGAGGCCAGGGCGAGCGTTTGGCCGACTTCGTGGATGACCGGGTCCGGGCCCATGTCACGGTGGGGGACGACCGCCGGCTTGAATGGCGGGAATGGGAGGTGGAGCTGGCGGCCTCCGACGGAACCGGTGACTCCCTGTTGGCTACCTTGACCCGCCAGCTTTCCGCAGCAGGTGCGACTCCCAGCCATCGAAGCTCCAAACTGGCCACCGCCTTGGGCGGCTTGGGTGGCGAATTGCCCATGGCTGGGAAAGCTGACCGGAAGCCAGGCGCCGCCAAGGGCGCCGGCAAGAAAACGGCAGCGGACGCCGTGCTCAGCTATTTGCAGCGGCAGCTCGCCGGCCTGCTTCTCCAGGACGCCCACGTGCGGCTGGGCCGTGACGATTCCGTACATCAAATGCGGGCGTTCACCCGACGGATACGCTCGGTCCTGCACATTTATCGTCCGCTTTTTGCCCCCGGGCCCGTCAATGACCTGGAACGCGGGCTGAAATCCTTGGCGGAGACCCTGGGCCGGTACCGCGACACCGAAGTCCTGCATGAGCGCCTGCGGGATGCCCTTGATGAGCTGCCGGAAAACCTGGTCCTGGGCCCGCTCCACGATGAGCTGGACCAGCGGATGATGATCAGGGCCGATACTGCACTGGCCGCCATCCGGACGCGTCTGACCAGCCCGGGGTACTTCCGCCTCCTCGACGACCTTGAGGCGTTCATCGAAGCGCCGCCCCTGACGGAAAAAGGGCGCGCACCGGCAAGGAAGACCACCGCGAAGCTCGTCAACAAAGCCGTGAAGCGCCTCCGCAAGCGCCACGACGCGGCGGTATCGGCCGCCGTCGGGCAATCACGCGACGAAGCCCTGCACCGCGTGCGGAAGTCCGCCAAGAAGCTGCGTTTCGCGGCGGCGGCCGCAGAGAGCGTCCACGGCAAGCGCGCAGCGAAGCTTGGCAAGGCTGCGCACAAAGTCCAATCGGTTCTGGGTACCCACCAGGACAGCGTGTTGGCCCGCAGAGAATTGCTGGACCTTGGTTCAGCGCCCGGGACGGCCAGCGCGGCCTTCACCTATGGGGTGCTGCATGCAAGGGAATCCGCCGTTTCAGACGCAACGGAGCGCAAGTACCTTAAGGGCAGTGCCAACACCTTGAAGCTGCGCCTTAAGAAGTAGGTTCCGGGTTGCCGGCCGGTGTGGCCCGGGCACGCTCCGCGTCGTGCAGCCGGCGCGACGCAGCCACGGCGTCCATGTTGTCCTCAGCCCATTCCTTCATGTCGAAAATAGTCGGCAGTAGTGAGCGGCCACGGTCCGTGAGCCAGTAGTCGGTCCGAACGGGGACGGACGGCGTGACTTCCCTGTGGATCAGGCCATCGCGCTCCAAAGAACGCAGCGTCGATGTCAGCATTTTCTGGCTGGCCCCCGGAATGTGCCTGCGTAACCCGCTGTGGCGTTGCGGTCCCTCTTCCAGCGCCAGCATCACCAAAGTCACCCATTTGCTGCTGATCGCTTCGAGCAATTGCCGGGCCGGGCAGTTCTCCAGGGAGGCGTTGTACTGGTGCCGGGCTTTCTGACGGGTCTGCTCAGCCGTGAGTGTCATACCCCCAATCATTGCAGGCACTTCGACGTGCCTTGGGCACAAAAAAGTGCGTTCTTACGCTGTGCCGGGGAACCGGGCGAGGATCAAGTAAGGGGGCGGAACGTCCCCCGTTCGAAAGGAAACCATGCCCTCCATCCTCCATATCAACGCCTCTCCCCGTTACGGCAGCAGCGATTCGCTGGGACTCGCCCGTCACTTCATCGATTCGGTCCAGTCTGCGGCTCCGGAGACTTTTGAACTGGAGACACTGAACCTGTTCGACGACGATGCACTGCCGGCTTTCGGTCGGGTCGCCGCCTCCGCGAAAATGGCGGTCTTCACGGGCCAGGAACAAACGCCGGAGCAGATGGCAGCGTGGGAAGCGGCACGGTCGGTCTTTGACCAGTTCGCGGCGGCGGATGCCTACGTGTTCAACATTCCCATGTGGAATTCGGGGATTCCCTACGCTTTGAAGCAGTGGATCGACATCGTCACCCAGCCCGGTTGGAGTTTCGGTTTCCACCCGGAGCATGGGTACACCGGCCTCATGGAAGGGAAGCTGGCGATGGCCATCCACACCAGCGGTGTCTACGCCCCAGGGGTCCCGGCAATGTTCGGTGCCGACTTCAGCAGCACGTATTTTGCCGATTGGCTGAACTTCGTGGGCATCCAGGACGCCGCCCACATCCGATTTGCCCCTACGGTCCTGAATACGGACGTGGACGGCAGCCGCCACCTCGCGGAAAGGGAATTGAGCGACGCGGCACTGTTGTTCGCAGGGAAGCTCGATGCCGTTCGGGCCTCGGAACTGATCAGCAAGTGAGGTGAACCGGGGGCGTTGTCCGGGTTGTCTCCACAACGCCCCGGTTCCCTCTAGTTGCCCACAGCAACCAGACGTAAACTGGCCTTCGGTTTCACTTCGAAAGCTCGGAGACAGCATGCTCTGGAAGGTACTGGTTCGCTTCCTGCGGCCGCATCAGCGGTTGCTGGTGGGCGTCGTCATTTTTCAGTTGGCGCAGTCGATTGCGTCCTTGTACCTGCCGACGCTCAATGCCGACATCATCGATCACGGCGTTGCCACCGGGGATACCGATTACATCCTCCGCATGGGCGGGCTCATGCTGCTGATCACTCTCCTGCAGATCGCGTGCGCCGTGGTTGCGGTCTACTTCGGGGCGAAGGCTGCGATGGGCATGGGCCGCGACGTGCGTGACGCGATCTTCAGCCGGGTGGGGGAGTTTTCCGAACAGGAAGTCACCAGGTTCGGTGCTCCTTCACTGATCACCCGGTCCACCAACGACGTCCAGCAGGTCCAACAGCTGGTTCTGATGTCCTGCACGCTCATGGTCGCGGCGCCGATGCTGAGCATTGGCGGCGTGATCATGGCCGTGCGCCAGGACGCGCAACTGTCCTGGCTGATTGCCGTGTGCGTGCCCGTGCTGTTGGTTGCCGTCGGGCTGATCGTGACACGGATGGTTCCCCTGTTCCGCAAGATGCAGGTGCGGATCGACGCCGTGAACCGGGTCCTGCGCGAGCAACTCACCGGCATCCGCGTCGTGCGGGCTTTCGTGCGGGAGGACATGGAAATCAGCCGGTTCGCCAAAGCGAACGACGACGTCACCGACGTCGCGCTGCGGGCCGGCCGTTTGATGGCGCTCATGTTCCCTGTGGTCATGCTGGTCATGAACGTATCCAGCGTGGCAGTGATCTGGTTCGGGTCCTTCCGGATCGAGGACGGCTCCATGCAAGTGGGCACCCTGATCGCATTCCTGAGCTACCTCATGCAGATCCTCATGTCGGTCATGATGGCCACGTTCATGGCCGTGATGATCCCGCGCGCGTCGGTTTCTGCCGACCGCATCGGGGAGGTGCTGGATACCGACTCCAGTGTCCGGCCGCCGTCGAACCCTGTCACCGGCGGCATCCGCCGCGGCGAGTTGGAAATGCGCGACGTCGGATTCGCCTACCCGGGTGCCGAGCGGCCCGTGCTGAGTGGCCTGACTTTCACGGCCCGCGCAGGGCAGACCACCGCGATCATCGGCAGCACCGGAGCCGGCAAGACCACGCTGGTCAACCTCATGCCCCGGTTGTTCGACGCCACAACGGGCTCCGTCCGGATGGACGGTGTGGACGTCCGCGACCTCCACCCGGACCTGCTGTGGGGGCACATCGGCTTGGTGCCGCAGCGGCCGTACCTGTTCTCCGGCACGGTCCGCAGCAACCTGCAATACGGCAAACCGGACGCCACCGAGGACGAACTGTGGCAAGCGCTGCGCGTGGCCCAGGCTGACGACTTCGTACGCGGCATGGACGGGGGCCTGGATGCGGCCATCTCCCAGGGTGGGACCAACGTTTCGGGCGGGCAGCGTCAAAGGCTCGCCATTGCGCGGGCCCTGGTGAAGCAGCCGGAGCTCTACATTTTTGATGACTCCTTCTCCTCGCTGGATACCGCCACCGACGCGAGGCTCCGGCAGGCCCTCAAGCGCCATACCAACGGCGCCACCTTGGTGATCATCGCCCAGCGTGTGTCCAGCATCGCCGACGCAGACCGGATCCTGGTGCTCGACGACGGCAGGATCGTCGGCCAGGGGACGCACGAAGAATTGTTGGAGACATCCGAAACGTACCGCGAAATCGTCTCGTCCCAGCTGGCAGCGGAGGAGGCAGCATGAGCACGTCCACCGCTCCAGCCGGCGGCCGCGGACCCCAGCGCCCCGCAATGGGCCCGGGAAGGGGAGGCCCGTTCGCCGGAATGAACATTCCGGCAGAGAAAGCGTCGAACTTCAAGGCTTCGGCCCGCAGACTCCTGGGAACCCTGCATCCGGAACGGCTCTGGCTGGCCCTGGTGCTGGTCTTCGCCGTGGCCAGCGTTGCGCTGTCCGTGATCGGTCCCCGCTTGCTGGGCGAAGGGACCAACCTGATCTTCGCCGGCATCGTGTCCAAGCAACTGCCCGCCGGGGTATCCAAAGAGCAGGTCATCGCGGGCCTGCGGGCCTCAGGTGAGAACAGCAAAGCCGACATGCTGGGCGCCATGACCCTCACACCCGGCGTCGGAATCGACTTTGGAGCGTTGTCCTCCGTACTGCTGTGGGCACTGGCCCTGTACGTCCTTGCCTCAGCGTTCGGCTGGATGCAGGCCTACGTGCTCAACGGTGTCGTGCAGCGGACGGTGTACCGCCTCCGCCAACGCATCGAAGCAAAAATCCACCGCCTGCCCCTGCGCTACTTCGACTCCATCCAGCGCGGCGAACTGCTGAGCCGGGTAACCAACGATGTTGACAACATCTCCCAAAGTTTGCAGCAATCGATCAGCCAGGTGGTCTCGTCCCTGCTGACTGTGCTGGGCGTGCTGGTCATGATGTTCCTGCTCTCGCCGTTGCTGGCGCTGATCGCACTGGTGACCATTCCCCTGACGCTGGGCACGACGCTCCTCATTGCAAAGCGCTCGCAGAAGCTGTTCGTTGCCCAGTGGAAGAACACCGGTGAGCTCAACGGCCAGATTGAGGAAACCTACACCGGGCATGCCCTGGTGAAGGTGTTCGGGCGGCAGAACGAGGTCCAGGAGAAGTTCCGCGCCAAGAATGGTGAGCTGTTCCAGGCCAGCTTCGGAGCGCAGTTCGTCAGCGGTCTGATCATGCCGGCCATGACGTTCATCGGAAACTTGGTGTACGTAGGCATTGCCGTGGTTGGCGGCCTGCAGGTGGCTTCCGGTTCCATGCAATTGGGTGATGTGCAGGCGTTCATCCAGTACTCACGGCAATTCACCATGCCCCTGGCGCAGCTCGGATCCATGGCGAACATGCTGCAATCCGGCGTTGCCTCCGCCGAGCGTGTATTCGATCTCCTGGACGAGGACGAAGAGTCGCCCGAACCTGCTCCTTCGGGCGCTTCGGCCGGGCGCGGTCGCCTGGTGTTCGAGAACGTCTCCTTCCGCTACTCCCCGGACAAGCCCCTGGTCACGGACCTCAGCCTGGTGGCAGAACCCGGCCAGAGCATCGCCATCGTCGGGCCTACGGGGGCGGGCAAAACCACCCTGGTGAACCTGATGATGCGCTTCTACGAGCTGGACTCGGGGCGGATAACGCTCGACGGCGTCGACATTGCCTCCATCTCGCGGCGGGAGTTGCGCTCGCGGATGGGCATGGTCCTCCAGGACACGTGGCTGTTCGGCGGCACCATCCGCGACAACATCGCCTATGGCCGGCCCACGGCTTCTGAAGCCGAGATCGTCGAAGCGGCGCAGGCAACGTATGTGGACAGGTTCGTCCGGTCCCTCCCCGAGGGCTACGACACCGTTCTCGACGACGAAGGCGGCAACGTCTCAGCCGGCGAGAAGCAATTGCTGACCATCGCCAGGGCCTTCCTGTCCCGGCCATCGGTGCTAATCCTGGACGAAGCCACGAGCAGCGTCGACACCCGTACCGAGGTGCTGGTGCAGAAAGCCATGAATGCCCTCCGCTCGGACCGGACCAGCTTCGTCATTGCCCACCGGCTCTCCACCATCCGCGACGCCGACCTGATCCTGGTGATGGAGGACGGGCAGATCGTGGAGCAGGGCACGCACTCGGAGCTGCTCTCTGCCGGTGGGGCCTACTCCCGGTTGTACGAGGCCCAGTTTGCGGCGCCGGCGTCGGAGGAAGTTTGAGCTTTCCGGTTGCGGGGCAGGTGGCTTCCTGACCCTCTTATGGGTGGGTTCCTGACCCACTTTGGATGCGGTAACGCCATATTTCAACGCTATTTGGTTGTTTTCGGATCACGCTGCGGCCAAAGAGGGTCGGGACGCGCAAGTGCCTGCTAAGGCAGCCTCGAAGGCCGGAGCACGTTTGCCTCGCCTGCCTTGCCCGGGTCGAGCGGCACCGGGCTGGTCAGGACAGCCGGCCCACGATGCAGCAGTCCGCCGGAAACAACCTGGCACCGCACGCCGCCGCGCCCGCGCATCGCCTTGTGGGCACCCGGGGCGAGCATCTGGTCCATCCAGGCGCAAGGATTGGCTGGTCTGCCGGCCTTCAGCGTCACCACATCTCCGCCGGACTCCAGCGTGAATCCGTGGCCGAGCAATGGAGCCAGTTCCACTCCCCGCAGCACGACGTTCCGGCGCGTCAGCAGCGGATCGAAAGGCCCGGCGTCGAGCTCGGCAGCAATGGCTTCCAGTGCCTCTACGGCGAACACCGTCACGGCGGCGTCCATGTGGGCGGCCTTGCCGAAGAACCTGTCCCCAACAATCCCCTTGCCGGCAACCAACTCAGCGTGGTCGGCGTCGGCAGTTGGAACGTCCGCGGCGCCTTCGCGCGCACGGCCAAAGTAGGCGTGCGCCGGCGACACCAAAAGGTGCAGCACTTCGACGTCGTACCTGTAATCAGTCATGCTTCAACGCTAGCCCCTGTCCGTGTGGAGCGCAGGGGCATTGTTCCGCGGTGTAAAGCGTGCTTTACTTTGCCTATGAGTAAAGCGTCCTTTACATCCCGGCGGGTCCCGGCCCAGCACTATGTCTTGGCCGTCATCCTCGGCGCCATCCTGACAATCACGGTTGCGGTGGTGGTGGGAGCAACAAACCCGGATGATTTCTGGCCCGCCGCAGGAATCGGGGCGCTATGCTCCGGGTACCCTGCGATGTCCCTCGGAGTGCGGGTTTTCGTCTCCAATAACACCGTCACCCGGGATCCGAACGGGGAACAAAGCGTGGAGCTGCAATGGATGCGCCAGGCCGGGGCCGGGGCCTTCATTGACGTGCTGGTCGCGACGATTGCTGCTTCGCTGGTGCTGGCCATCGGCCGTTTCCAGGTTGATGCGCTCCCACTGCTTCTGGGGCTCGTTGGCCTCAGTACGCTGGATGCCGGCCTCCGTTACGTGGCCATCCGCCACCGTGCTCTGAAGTGAAGAACAACCTTGCCGAGCGCCGAGCCGGCCGCAACTGGACCCAGGCGGACCTGGCCGCCGCGCTCGGAGTGTCCCGGCAGACCGTCATCTCCATCGAGCGAGAGAAGTTCGACCCGTCATTGCCCTTGGCGTTCCTCATTGCGCGGACCTTTGGCTGCGCCATCGAGGACGTCTTCACCGCGGAGTGACACCACGGTAAAGATAAAGTGGCACCGTGAACTTTGCTGAAGCAGCCGACGGCGTCGAACTCGCCTGGACATCGGAGGGCGAAGGCGAACCCATGCTGCTTATCGCCGGGCAGGCCACGTCCATGGACGGTTGGGGCCCGACGGCGGAGCTTCTGTCGCGCTATTACCGCGTCATCCGCTTTGATCACCGCGGGATTGGCCACAGTGGGAGGGGTGACGCTGAGCGGTACACCACTCGACGTCTCGCCAACGATGCTGCGGCCGTGCTCAGCGCGGCCGGGGCGGAGTCAGCACACGTGTACGGCCATTCAATGGGCGGACGCATAGGCCAGTGGCTGGCCATCGATGAGCCGCAAAGGGTTCGTACCCTGATCCTGGCGGCAACGAGTGGCGGGAGCATGCCGGACAGCGCAGCCGAGCCGGACAAAGCCGCCCTTGACGCCCTGGTCAGTGGCGACCTCTCCCGTCTGGAGCCGCTCTTTTTCGACTCTGAGTGGGTCAGGAACAACCCCGAGGCGACCCTCACTTTCTTCAATTCCCGCGCGTCGGCGTGGGCCAAGGCGCGTCATTTCAGGGCCAGCCGCGAGCACGATGCCTGGAGCGAACTGGGTGCGATTACGGCTCCCACCTTGATACTCCATGGCACCGAAGACAGACTGACTCCCTTGCCCAATGCGCTGCTGCTACGCGGGCACATAGCCCGTTCGGTCCTTGTCCGCGTACCGGGTGCGGGACACGGGCTGCACCTGGATCACCCCGGGACCGTCGAGTGGATCCGGCAGTTCATCGCGCGCAGGAGCGGCTAGCTAATACTGCGGGCCGGCCTGGGACGATTCCCCGGCAAGCCGTTGTACCAGCGCGTCCACGATTGGCAGTTGCCCTTTGACGAGCTTGGTCCGCGCCACGGCTTCCTCAAGCCATTGTGCGTCGTCGATCTCGGGGAAGTCCTTGATGGTGCCAGAGCCTTTGGGCCATTCCATGGGGAATGTGTTGCTGACAATCTCTTCGGGCTGAAAACCACTGGCTTCCGCGATGAACGCCGTGATCAGTTTGCCCGAGGGCTGCCGGAATGTACCCAACAGAACGTAGTCCGCAGATGGCGGCGGAGTGCCGATTTCTTCAGTGAATTCCCTTCGTGCGGCAACCAAAGCGTCTTCGTCGTCGGAGAATTCGCCCTTGGGAATTGACCACGCGTGCTGATCTTTCCGCGCCCAAAAGGGCCCACCCATGTGGGCTATCCAAAGCTCCAATTGTCCGGCGGTATTTCGCCGGTAAAGGAGGATTCCTGCGCTGCGGATAGTGATGTCGCCTCCCGGGGTAAAGGTGCTGCACACATTTGTTGGAACACCTCAAGGCTACGCCGCCAGGCGCGGCCGTTATCCAATCGATGTTAATTCCCGGATCTTGGGTACCAATTTCGCTTCCCGCAAGGCCACGGCTACTCGATAATCGAGGAGTTGTACGTTCTCCGGGGGGAGGAGCGTATTGCGGCCAGCGGGACCAGCCGCTGGCATTCTGGGCGCATCAGCAGGAGGAAACAGCTATGGCATTGTCAATGAGGCTCCTTCCACGTGGGGGAAGAAAAGTTATGGGGGTAGCCGTAATTGCTGCGGTTGCCCTGTCCATGTTTGCCGGCACAGGACCATCGCATGCGGCGGACACAACGCCTATGGCAGATGATCCCGGCCCGGTGGGCAGTTTTGCCTGGAAGGGATTCAATTGGCAGAAGCGTTTTTGGGGTGGAGCGCCCATGTACAACGCGACGTGGGATGCCAACAATGTCAGCAACCCGGATGCCAACGGCTACGTGAAGCTGTCCATAAGCAATCCGACAGGTTCGGCGCCCAAGGGTGCGGAATTCCAGTCCACCCGTGAAGGATTCGGTTACGGTACATACAGCACCACGGTGGAAAAGGATGTCAGCGCACTCCAAAAGGAAGTGGTGTGGGGCTGCCTTTTCACCTATGACCCCAATGCCGTTCCCGGCTACACCGAGATCGACCTCTGTGAAGCGTCGGCGTGGGGCGGGGGCGCCGCATATGGCGAAAGCTGGCCGGTGACCCAAGGGCACGGTTACTGGTTCGATGCCACCTTGCCTCCGGGCCAAGGCAACAACACGGTCACCTTCGATGTCACGAATGCCCCCATCCTCACCCACCGGATGGTCTGGGAGCCGGGCAAGCTGACCTTTGAGACGTTTGCCGGGGAAGGGTACGACGGGCCACTCCTCAAGAGGACAGTCCTGGAAGGCTCCACTGTTCCCACTCCTGCCAAGGAACAGATTCACTTCAACCTGTGGGTCACCGGCGGCGGCGGTGGAGACGCTGCACATGTTGCACCGGAAACCGTCACGATCAGGGACTTCTCCTTTGTCCCGGCGAACCAGCTCACGGGTCCGGTTCCGACTATCACCGGCACGGCAGCGGTGGGCTCGACACTCACCGCAGTCCCGGGCACCTGGCCTGCCGGAACAACCTTGGCGTATCAATGGTTCAAAAACGGCACGGCCATTTCAGGAGCCACGGGACCCACCCGAGTCCTGGCCGCTGCGGACCAGGGCGCCAGCCTGACTGTGCGTGTGACGGGAAGCCTGGCCGGGTATGCCACGGCTACTAAGGAGTCGGCCCCGACGGCGGCAGTGGTGGCCGGAACCTTGCTGGCTCCGACCCCCACCATCACAGGTACGCTCACAGTTGGTTCGACCCTGACAGCAAACCCCGGAACGTGGACTTCCGGTACCGCACTGACGTACCAGTGGTACCGCTCCGGGACCTTGATTGCTGGAGCGACGGCCAAGAACTACAAGCTTGTGAGCGCAGACCAGGCGGACACCATGAGCGTCAGAGTCACCGGAACCAAAGCCGGCTACACCGCGGTGTCCAGGGTTTCAGCAAGCACCGCGGTGATCCCCTAGGAGGCGGACGGCAGGTTCTTCTGTGCGCGGACGGGAACAATCCTCTTGATCGCGAGCCCCAATGCCAGCATGGCGAACGCGGCCAGGGCGAACCAGAAAAGGTCGCCTGCTCCGGTCAGGGCGAGGGTACCGGATCCCATTCCGGCCGCGGCTGCTCCGGCTGCGGGGGTTACTGGGCTGTTGTACATGAGTCGATTACCAAACTTTCTTTCTGTTGAGTGCTGCGTCCAGGTAAGCCTTGGCGTGGACTGCCTGGAGGAAGATGTCGATCACTGTTTCGTACATGGTTGCGGCCAGCAGCATGTGCCTCCAGCCCCGGAACCGCACCGTGATGACGCGTTCCAGGATGAAGATGCCGGTGACTGCAATCCAGAAGGGCTGGAGGTTCAGACCCATCCCTGAAATGAGCGCGAAGAGGATGGAGCCAAAGTAGGCCAGCGTCACTACGACGCCGATCATTGAAAGGAACTGGCGGCCCCAGTAGGGCCTGGTCACTTTGGTCCATCCGTATTGCACGCAGTTCTCCACCGCGCCCCGCTTCCACCGGAGCCGTTGCGCCCACAGTTCGCGCCACGTGGGCATGACCTCCGTGACCAGCGTGCAGTTGGCTGGTGAAGCGATCCGGTAACCCAGTGTCAGCAGGGCGAAGGAGAGTTCGTTGTCCTCTGTCAGGACGGACGTGTCGTAGATGCCGCCCTTGCCGTTTCCGGGAGGGAGTGTGCCGCCAAGGCGGGCAGCTGCGACGTCGCGAAGAGTCTTGACGCGGAAAAGGGCGGCGGTCCCTGTGACTACCAAGCACTTGCCGTGGAGGCGCTTGACGTCCCGGGCGTAGCGGGCGTATTCGTTGCGCTGGAGGTGACCTACGAAGCCGCCACCGGGACCTCCGCTGAAGACACCGCCTACCGCGCCGAGCAGTTCGTCGGCGAGCAGGTTTTGTGTGGCGTTCTCAATGAAGTCAAGGGCGAGCTGGGAGTCTGCGTCCTGGACCAGGATGAGGTCCTCGGGGTCGGCGTCGGGCAGCAGCCGGCTGAGGGCGAAGTTCAGAGCTCCGGCCTTTTTGTCCTTGTTTCCCACCGTACGGATGACCTCAGCGCCCTGGGCGACCGCGAGGTCCTCGGTATCGTCGGTGCAGTTATCGGCCACCACGATCACGCGGTCCGGGCGGCGGGTCTGGTTGTTCAGGGAGACAAGTGTGTCGGTGATGCCGGCGGATTCGTTGTGGGCCGGAACCAGGACAGTTACCACGCCGCCGGCGGCACGGTGGGATCTGCGGGGCGCGGTGGCCGGGGCCGGTGAGGCAGCGGTGTCCGTTGATGCGTGGACCGTGGTTTCCGTGAGCATTGTGATCCCTCCGTTCGTTAGCTGGAAGCGTTGACTCACTTAGAGTTCCAACGCCAACGCAAGAAACGCGCAGGCAAAGCGTCAAGGAAAAATCAAGGTTTGCTCAGGGTTTGCTTGAAGCGTCACGCAAACGGTTACGGGATCAGGTGCAGCCTTAAACGCAAGAGGACGACGTCGGGAGGTCCCGGCGTCGTCCTCTTGCGTTTGTTGTCGAGCAGCTTAGCGGCTCAGGCTGACCGTAAAGGTCTTCGGTCCGCTGAGGGTCACGGCAATGCCGCAGTTTTCTGCCGCAGCGCGGTGGGAAAGGGACTGGATGGCGGCATCGATGGTGTGGTCGATGGCCGACTTGTCCCAGATTTTCAGCGTGATGGAGTCAGTATGTGTCGTCATTGTCAGTACTTTCACTCAGGCTGGTGACAGCCCCAAGCTTCGTCGCCCGGGGCCGCATCCTCGTCGGTGAGGATTGCTGATTCAGCTTGTATGGGAACGGATTCCCTCCTTCATGGTTCATGCTGCCCACCGTGATTGACAAGCGAATCCAGCCAAGTGTGACCGATTACACGTTGCTTGTTACTCCGTGTAACCGGTGCTGACAGTGAGCTCCCGCCAACGATCCACCTCCGCTCGCTGGGCTTCCGCTACGGCGTCAAAGGCCTTGGCGGCGTCCTCACCGAGCAGCAGGAAGCCAGGAGTTTCAGCGGCCTCGACGGCGTTGATAATCACCTGGGCTGCCCTGTCCGGATCACCCTGCTGCCTCCCATGCACCGTGTCGTTTTCCTTGCGTCGCTTGCCGGCAGTCTGGGCGTAGTCGTCAATGGCTTCTGCGGATTGCGTGAGCGACCTTCCGGCGAAGTCCGTCCTGAAACCACCCGGTTCCACGGCCGTTACTGTGATGCCCAACGGTGCCAGTTCCTTCTGCAGGGAACCGGAAATGCCTTCCAGCGCGGCCTTTGTTGCCGAGTAATAGCCCGAGCCGGGTGGGCAGATGCGGGCGCCGATCGAGGAGATGTTCACGATCGCACCCGAACGCCGGGTACGCATCCCGGGCAGGACGGCCTTGATCATGGCGACGGGACCGAACACGTTGGTATCGAACAGCGTCCTGACGTCAGCGTCGGCGCCCTCTTCGATCGCGGCGCGGTAGCCGTATCCCGCGTTGTTGACCAGGACGTCCACACCGCCGAAGCGCTCCACGGCCTGCTGCACGGCCGCTTCCACCTGCGACTGGTCGGTGACGTCGAGCGGGACGGCGAGTGCCGTCGTCGGGAATTCCGCGGCGAGGTCCTGCAGAGTGGCGGTGTCGCGCGCGGTCACGACGGCGTTATCGCCTTTCGCGAGGACCGCCCGGGCAAGTGCGCGGCCGAGACCGGTGGAGCAGCCTGTGATGAGCCAGGTAGTCATGATGTTCCTTTCATGGTTGACCTATCCCACTGAACGCTACTCCCCGGCGCCACGGGAGTGACGGCCCATACAGGTATTGCCGGTGCCACCCGGGACAGAGGACGCCGCTCAACCGACGTGCACCCACGGGCGGCGGCTCACCTCCGGTTCGGCCTCCCTGAGGACCTCGCGGGTCACCGGGGCTATTTCGCCCTCGCCCAGGAACAGGAAGCGCAACAGGTTGGTCATCGGGTTGCCCTCAGTCCAGCGGAAATATATGTGGGGCATCAGTCCTGTGACGTCACGGATATGCAAAAGCACGGAGGCAATGGTGTTCGCCACCACCGGACCATGCACCTCAAGGATCCGGTAGCCGTGCCGTTCGATGCCCTTGACGTACAGTTCGGTCTCGAAATCCGAAGTGTCGTCCAGCACCACTTCAAGGAACAGGCCGTGGTAGTTGAGGGGGAGGTGGCTGACCTCGATGGCCGAGACCAGCTTCGAGCGATAGGCCTCCGCCGTAAGCCGGAGCGGTTCGTGCGCGATGAGCCGTATGGGTTCGGTGCCGTCGTCAAGGATGAATTCCAGGGCGTTGCGGTCCATGTGGACGAGTGTGGCGTGCAACTCGAAGGACCTGCGCACCCGGGACAGCAGGGAGATGCCGATGATGCCGGCGATGAACACGGCCGCAATCCGGATGCCTTCGGGTCGCTCCACGACGTTGGCCACCGTGGTGTAGACGAACACGGCGGCGATGGCGCCGAAGCCGATCATGCGTTTGCGCTGATCACGACGGCGCGTGGACAGTGTCACGGCAACGGCGGCTGACGTCATCAGCACCAGGACGCCGGTGGCGTAGGCACCGCCCTGGGCGTCGACGTCGGCGTTGAAGACGAAAGTGATGAAGAACCCCACCAGCGTGAAAACCAGCACCAAGGGGCGAACCGCCTTGGCCCATTCCGGAGCCATGCCGTAGCGGGGAAGGTACCGCGGTACAAGGTTGAGCAGGCCGGCCATGGCGGAGGCGCCTGCGAACCACAGGATGGCGATGGTGCTGATGTCGTACACCGTGCCAAAACCCAGGCCCAGGTACTCGTGGGCGAGGAACGCGAGGGCACGGCCGTTTGCCTGGCCGCCGGGCTCGAACTCGCGCTCGGGGATGAGGACCACAGTAGTGAAGCTTGAGGTGATGAGGAACGAACTCATGATCAATGCGGCGGTGGTGAGCATTCTCCGGGTTCCCCGGATGCGGCCTGTTGGCTTGGCCTCAGTGTCATCGGGGTCGCCCTGCACCTGCGGCATCACGGCGACACCCGTCTCGAATCCGGAGAGGCCCAACGCGAGTTTCGGAAAGACAATGCAAGCGATGGCTACGGCCATGAGCGGGTTGCCGTGGGAAGTCCACAGCAGCTGCCACCAGTCACCTACGGCGGTGGGATGCGCCAGGACCTCGACGACGGTGGTGGCGACCACCACCACATTCAAGCCCAGGTAAAGGACCACAAGAACGACGGCGACGCCTATCGCCTCCTTGAAACCACGGAGGAAAACGGCGGCCAGGAGTGCCAGGAGGACCAAGGTGACAGGAACATTCTGGCCCTGCAGCCAGGATGGCATCACCGGGTTCTGGATGAAGTGGGCCGTGGCATCCGCCGCGGAAAGGGTCATGGTGATCATGAAGTCCGTGGCGGCAAAGCCGAGCAGCACCAGCACCAGCAGTTTGCCTCCCCAGCGTGGAAGTAAACGCTCGAGCATGGCGATGGAGCCCTCGCCGCGGGGACTTTCCCCTGCCACGCGCCGGTAGACCGGAAGCGCGCCGAACAAGGTAACGGCAACCAGGACGATGGTGGCCAGCGGTGAGATCACGCCCGCGGCCAAGGCAGCGATGGCCGGCTGGTAGCCAAGGGTGGAGAAGTAGTCCACGCCCGTCAGGCACATGACCTGCCACCAATGGTGCTTCTTTTCGTGGGCCGCACTGACCACGCCGGGGCCGGGATGCCGGCCTTTGCTGTCCTGCAGCCCGAACAGGAGCCACGTCCGGAATGATGTCCAACCCCGGGGCCTGGGAGCCGAGGGGTCAGCCGGTGGTCTGCTTAACGTGGTCATGGGTGCCCTCCCAGACGCTCGTCGATCTGAGCTGAACATAGCACCGCGCACGAGGCGTGATGCCGGAAGGGGCCAATTCTTGATAAGACCTTTACGCGAGGGGTGAGCTCCCGGGGTTATTGGCGCGAACCAAAGGGGTGGGAGCTAACCCCTCACGGGCGGGAGGTCCAAGGTGTAGACCACCAGCTGCACCTTCGGTGCGGGCCGTTCCTTCTCCCGCTCGGGCCGGCGGACGTAGTCCAGCCGGCGATAGAGGCGCTGGGACGGTTCATTGTCGACGGCGGTGTCCAAGACCACGCGCGCGGCACCCCTGGCGGCGGCCAGCCGGGCCGACTCGTCGAGAAGTTTTTGGCCAAGACCGGTCCGGCGGGCCTCGGGCAGTACCGCCAACAGCCTGAGCTCCACTTCGCCGTCTTCAGCCTGCCTGCTTAGATGTGAGCCAAAGGGCAGGAGGCTGGCCGTGCCTACCAGGCGACCGGTTTCCACGTCCTCGGCTACCAGCAGCACACCTTCGCGGGCCCGGGCGGCAGCATCCAGCAGGAGGCTGAGCCGCGCGTCGTCCGGTTGATGCGCGCCGGGAAGATGATGACCGAAGCCTTCGTACGTCAGCTGCCCCACGGCGTCGTACTCTTCGGGGCGTGCCTGCCGGATCACATGGGTGCCGGTGGCGACGGTTGGTGTGGTGGTCATGGTTTTCCTTTCGGCTGCGGATCGAGTCCGAGATGGGATTTGAGCGTGGTGCCCGAATACTCTGTGCGGGCCAGGCCGCGCGCCTGGAGTATGGGAACGACCCCGGAGGCGAAGCGCTCCAGATCCTGGGGGAGGAGTGAGAACATGAGGTTGAAGCCGTCCGCGGCGCCCTCCGAGTGCCAGCGTTCCAGCGAGTCGGCCACGTGCTCCGCGGTACCGATGAAGTCATGATTGCGTTTGTCGCCGGTGAGGATCGAATAGAGGTCCTTGAGGGTGACCTCGTCCTCCCGGCCCCGGATCTGTTCGCCGGCAGAACGGAAATCGCTACGGGGGCGGGCGATCGTGGGTATGCCGGACTGGGCCACCGTGGCGTCCGCTCCGAGGCCGGTGAAGTCGACGGTACCTTCGCGGGCGGGCCCGGAGAAATATTCCTGCAGGAAGTCCAGGACCTGTTGATCGGTGATGAGGCCGTCCAGCTCACGGATGCGCTCCAGAGCTTCTTTACGAGTGTCCGCGACGAGGGGCGAGATGGCCTGGTAAACATAGAGCTCATCCGGATTCCGGCCGAAGGCCTCTGCCTGGGCACGGACCGATGCGCGGTAGCTCCGGGCCTGCGGAATATCCGGATGGCTCGCGAAGAGGGCGTTGGCGAACCTCGCACCCAGTTTCTGCCCGGGCACGGAAGTGCCCGCCTGAGCCAGCAAAGGGGAGTGCTGCGGCGAAGGCCCGATGTTGAGCGGCCCGGCAACCTTGAAGAACTCTCCTTTGTAGTCCAAACGGCTGAGTTTGTGGCGGTCGAAGAACGTGCCGTTTTCCTTGTCGTAGAGGAAAGCGTCCTTGTCCCAGGAATTCCAAAGGCCCTGGGTTACCTCAACGAACTCTTCAGCCCGGCGGTACCGGAGGCTGTGGTCGAAGTGCTCATCAGCGCTGAAGTTGCCTGCCGTGCTGTTGGTGAGGTCACGCGTGGTCACGATGTTCCAGCCGACGCGACCGCCGCTGATGTGGTCCGCGGTGAGGGCTGCACGGGCAAAGTTGAAAGGCTCGTCATAGGAGGTGGAGGACGTGGCGATGAGGCCGATGTTGCGGGTGACCGCGCCAAGAGCCGTGACAAGGCCTATGGGGTCGAAGCGGTTGAGGATGCCGGGGTTGGAGGTCTCATCGATCGCCAGGGAGTCGCCAAGGAAAATGGCATCAAACTTGGCCTTCTCCGCGGTCTTGGCGAGCTGCACTTGATGTGCAAAGTCGATGCTTGCCTGCGGAAATGCAGTTTCGTGGCGCCATGAAGCCAGATGGATGCCGGTGCCCACCAGGTAGGCGAAGAAATGGATCTGTTGGCGTTCACGGGTGAGTGTCTGGTTCATGGGCCTGTTCCTGAAATGTTTGCAGGGTGCCCGTTTGGGACGGGCACCCTGCACACAGCTACTTGGTCTTCTTGATGGCTTCTTCTTCGGCAGTCAGGACTTCCTGCAGCTTGGCAGCAGTCCAGTCGGCCTTGAACTGGAGGTTCCCGTCGTTGAGCTTGGTCACCGAGGCCTCAACTTCAGGCGTGTGATAGGCATCCACGATCTTCTTCCAGGTCGGATCGTCCTTGCGGTCCGCCTTCACCACGAATCCGTTGATGTACGGCGCCAGGGATTCCGAATTCAGGTCTTCCTTGAAGATGATCTTCTCGTCGCCCAGGCCGCCTTTCTGGGCCTGGGTGTTGTTCACGACGGCGGCATCCGTGGTTCCCTTGAGCGCGTTCACTGTCTGGTTGCTGTCCACCGGGACAACCTTGATCTTGCTCGAGGTGATCTCAGCCGGCGTGGACAGCGAGTTGCCGCCATCCTTGAGCTGCAACAGGCCTGCGGTCTGCAGGTTCAGCAGGGCGCGCGCCTGGTTGGTGGGGTTGTTGGGGATGGCAACCTCGGCGTCGGCCGGCAGCTCCTCCACGGACTTGAACTTCTCCGAGTACAGCGCCAACGGGTACACCGCGGTGGCGCCCACCGGAACCAGGGTGCCGTTGCTGTTGACGTTGAACTGCGAGAGGTACTTCAGGTGCTGGAACAGGTTGATGTCCACCTGGCCCTGCTGGGTGGCCGTGTTGATCTGGGCGCCGTCAGTGAAGTTCTTGACCTCAAGATCGATCCCCTGATCCTTCAGCTTGTTCTTCAAGAGGGTCCAATGCTCCTCGGCGCCGTCGTCCACACCGATGACCACCTTGGTGTTCGCTGCGGTTGACGAACCACTTGACGCACCCCCGCAAGCCGAGAGCGATAGGGCGGCAACCAGGCCGACGGCGGCGACTAACAGGCGGTTCTTCATGATGCTTCTCCGTACAAAGGGTATTGATGCGAATGGAAAGGTACGGGGTGTTCCCCCTGCCTCACGCTAGGCAGTTGCCGTGGTGGGAATCGAACGCTTTCGCAACACTCCGACGCGCACCGTCAAGGAAAGAAACCGCAGGTCACAGGGGGTCATTGGGTTCGATGGGATGGCCCGACCGCTGTTGGAATGGGCATCCAATCAACCCCTGAAGGAGGCTCCGGTGAGCGCGATCGTTTCGCTGCGCGGCGTCAGCAAACTGTTCCCGGTCCAAGGAGGCAAACGCACCCAACGCACCGAAGCTGTGCGCGCCGTCGACGACGTCACCCTGGACATCGACGAGGGAACAGTAGTTGGCATTGTTGGCTACTCCGGGGCCGGAAAATCCACGTTGGTGCGCCTGCTGAACGGACTGGAACGCCCCACCGAGGGCCAGGTGTTCGTCAAGGGGCAGGACATCTCCTCCCTCCCCGAGGGCGAACTGCGGAAAGTCCGCGGCGGCATCGGCATGATCTTCCAGCAGTTCAACCTGCTCAAGTCCCGTACCGTGTTCGGGAACGTCGCCTACCCGCTCAAAGTGGCCGGATGGCCGAAGGACAGGATCAAGCCGCGGGTGGACGAGCTGCTGGAGTTCGTGGGTATCGCGGACAAAGCCGGATCCTACCCGCGGCGACTTTCCGGCGGGCAACAGCAGCGTGTGGGCATTGCCCGCGCGCTGGCTAACGCACCGGACATCCTGCTCGCAGATGAAGCCACCAGCGCACTGGACCCGGAAACCACTCGTGATGTCCTGCGCCTGCTTCGACGCATCAACAAGGAACTTGGCACCACCGTCGTGGTGATTACCCACGAAATGCATGTGGTCCGCGAAATCTGCGACACCGTAGTGATGATGGAATCCGGCCGCGTAGTGGAAGCCGGACCAACGTACAAGGTGTTCGCCGACCCCCAAAGTGCGTCCACCCAGCGCTTCGTCTCCACGGCCGTACACGGCACACCGGAACCCGACACCGTCAGCAGACTCTCCGCGGCCCACCCCGGCAGGCTCGTCTCCATCGGCATTTCCGAAACGGCGCCCACCCCGCTGGTCGCAGCGACCTTCGAGCGCCATGGTGTGGGATCCAGCGTGGTGTTTGGGGGTGTCACCGAGATCCAGAACAAGATCCTCGGCACCCTCACCTACGAACTCACGGGCAGCGACGCCGCGATTGACGCCGCGCTCGCCGACCTGGGTGAGGTCACCGCCGTCGAACGCCAAGTTGCGACGGCGGCACCCACCGAAAGTGCCGTCCCGCACCTTCTAGCCCCCGTCCCCGCGACCGCCGGAGAATAGCCATGACCGACTGGACAACCCTCCTGCCCGTCCTGGGCGAATCATTCCAACAGACCATCTACATGGTGGTCATCACCGTATTGCTGAGCGGCGCGGCCGGGCTGGCACTGGGCGTCACTCTCTACGCCACCAGGCCGGGAAACCTGTTCGCCAACAAGGCCGTGTTTTCGTTCCTGAACTTCCTGGTGAACATCATCAGGCCCATCCCGTTCATCATCTTCATCACGGCCATCGCTCCGCTGACGCTGATCGTCATGGGAACCACCATCGGGACCACCGCGGCGATCCTGCCCATGGCGCTGATGGCCGGTGTGGTGATCGGACGCGTGGTCGAGCAAAACCTGGTGGCGTCCGATCCCGGTGTGGTGGAAGCCGCGCGGGCCATGGGTGACAGCCGGCTGCACATCCTGTGGTCAGTGGTGATCCCGGAATCGCTGGCGCCGCTGATCCTGGGCTACACGTTCATGATCATCGCGATCGTGGACATGTCCGCCATGGCCGGGTACATCGGCGGCGGCGGGCTGGGCAATTTCGCCATCATGTACGGCTACCAGCAGTTCAACTGGGAGGTCACGTTGGTGACTGTCCTGATCATCATCGTCATGGTGCAGGCCGCGCAGTTGCTGGGCAACTTCCTGGCCCAGCGCATCCTTCGCCGCTAAATCTTCCCTCAGGAGAACCACAATGCCTATCGAATTCCTCGGCATGGGTGCCGGCAACGACTCCACGGAGACTTCGCCAGCCACCACGCCCTTCTTTGACCCGGAGTATGCAGCCCGCATTGCGAGGATCCACGAGGACAACAACTGGGACCACGTCCTGTTCGCCTACAACTCCAGTACGCAGGATCCTTCCATCCACGCGGCGTGGGTGGCCGCGAACACTGAGCGAATCCAGCTGCGCCTGGCGCACCGGCCCAACGTCTCGCATCCAACGTTCGCGGCCCGGTCCTTCCTGACACTGGACCACATTGCGCGGGGACGGTTGACCGTTCACTTCATCACCGGCGGAAGCCAGGCGGACCAAGCCAGGGAGGGTGATTTCCTGGCAAAGGACGCCCGGTATGGCCGGACGCAGGAGTACATGCAGATCGTGCGGCGGGCGTGGTCGGGCGACTCCTTCGACTGGGACGGAGAGCATTACCGCTTCGAGAACTTCGCATCGGGCCTGGGACCGTTTGACGGGAAGCGGCCGGGTATCTCCTTCGGCGGGTCCTCGGAGGCCGCCTGGGCCGTGGGTGCTGCCGAGGCGGATATCTATGCGCTTTTTGGGGAACCGCTGGCCGACGCGGCTTCGCAGCAGGAGCAGATCCTGGCGCGGGCTGCTGCGCTCGGGCGGACCGAGCCGTTGCGCTGGCAGATCGCGTTCCGGCCCATTGTTGCTGCCACCGATGAGTTGGCGTGGGAGAAAGCCCACGCCATCCTGGGGACTTTCCAGGCCAGGCGGTCCGCCGGCGAGGTGATCGATCCTGTCCGCCACTACAACCAGAAGCCGGAGGCCGCCGGGACCCAGCGCTTGCTGGCGGCGGCTGAGCGCGGCGATCTACACGACCGCGCTTTGTGGACGGCCCTCGCCAAGGCTGCTGGTGGGGGAGGAGGAAGCGCGACGGCGTTGGTCGGCTCTTATGACACCGTCACCCAGGCGATCCTGGACTATCACGAGCTCGGATTCGAGATCTTCGGTCTCCGTGGCTACGACTTCATCCCGGACGCCCTCGAGTTTGGCCGGCATGTCATTCCGCAGTTGAAGCAGGAGGTTGCGCATCGGGAGAAGGGCCGCACCGCCGAGGAAATCCGGGCAGGCCAAGCCGCTTCCCGGGCACGGGTCCTCTCGGTGGCTTCCTGACCCGCTTTGACATTCACATGCCCCCAAATTAACCATTTCTGGTTGTTTTTCGGGCCCAACCTGAGGCAAAGAGGGGCGGGAAGGAACGCATGACCGGCCACGGAAATCACGCTAAACGTGCCGCTCTATGGCTTTGCCTGGGCGCCGGATTCATCACGCTGCTGGACCAGTCAATGTTCGTCCTGGCCGTTCCCGCGATGTCCGCCTCCTTGCACGCCGCCTCCGGGTCCGTGCAGTGGATCCTGGCGGGTTACTCGCTGGCGTTCGGCGTCGCGTTGGTTCCCGCGGGCAGACTGGGCGACATCGTCGGGCGGCGTACGCCCTTCATCGCCGGTATTGCCGTCTTCGGGGCCTCCAGCCTGGTGGGCGGCCTGGCCACGGACCCGTCGTTGGTCATCATCGCCAGGCTCCTCCAGGGGCTCGGCGCAGGCACCCTGAATCCGCAAGTGCTTGGCCTCCTGCAGGACATCTACTCGGGACATGACCGCGCGAAAGCGCTGGGTGCCTACGCTGCCGCCGGCGGTTCCGCCGCGGTCTGTGGCCCGCTGATCGGCGGACTTGTCTTGTCCGTGGGCGACCCCGCGATCGGATGGCGGATCCTGTTCCTCGCCAACGTTCCCTTGGTGCTGGTCCTGGTGCCGCTTGCCTTCCGGCTCCTCCCGAGGCCAGCCGGCAAACACCCCGAAAACGGAACCGCGAAAACCTCCATCGACGTCCTGGGTGCCTTGCTGCTCGGGGGAGTGGTGATCGCCTCGCTCATTCCCACGATCTATGGTGCGGGCACTATTGCAGTGACGTCACTGGCGGTCGGTGCGGGGGCGATCCTTGCCTTCGCTGGCTGGGAGATCCTCTACCATCGTCGCGGCCGGACTCCGTTGCTCAGTGCCTCGCTGGTGAAATCCAAGGGCTACGCTTTGGGCACGGTAGTGGCGCTTTGCCAGTTCGGCGTGGGTGCCGGGATGGCCGCCGTGACGGCGTTCCATTTCCTGGCCGGGACCGGGATGGCGCCGTTGGCAGCGGCAGCCATCCTTGCGCCCCAAGCAGCCGGGATGCTTTTGGCATCCAGCGTCAGCTGGCGCTTCTTAGCCCGATACGGTCGCGCCGGGATCGTCTATGCACTGTTGGGCAGCCTGGCCTGCCTGATTGCCAAGGACCTTTTTGTGCAGGGGCTCGACGGCGGAACGGCGGCTCTGGCGGTGGCCGCCGTCGGGCTTGTCCAAGGTGTGGCGACCGGTCTTGTCGTGGCGCCAAACCAGACCCTCACCCTCGCCCATGCACCCGCAGGTGCCGCGGGAGTGGCAGCAGGCTTCTACCAACTCAGCCAACGATTCGCTGCGGCACTGTGTTCGGCCGCTGCCGCCGGGATGTTCCTGCAAGCGCACGGCGCGGCCACCGGTGAAGCCTCCAAGGATGCGTTCCACCAGGGCATCGTGATGTGCTGCAGTTTGCTTGGTGTTGCCCTGCTTGCCGGCGGGCTGGACTGGCTGCGCGAGGCGCGGGACCGCAGAAACGCACGTGCCGTCGTCGTGACTTCCGGGAAGGAAGCCTCGACGACGGCGGTGGTGCTGACGCCGGAAGGCCCGACGGCGGCAGGTACTCAGCGCCCGGAAGCCCCCGAACCGGTGGACGCCTGAGCTGTGTCTACGGCCGGCACGGCTTCGACGGGCGGTGTGGTGGGCCCGGTGGTGGGGACGCCGGCGTCGCGGAGTGCCGGGAAGCCGCCGTCCACGTGGACGGCGTTGGCGTAGCCGAGGACTTTGAGCTTCTGCGCGACGGGACGTGAACCGTTCACGGAGCCGCAGAACACCACGATTTTCTGGTCGGTGCCGCTGACCTGGGCGAGGCGGTGTGCGGATTCGGGGCTGAAGTCTTCCTCCACGTGCTCGCGGTTCACCACTAGGGCGCCGGGGACTGCGCCGGTGCTGGCGCGGCCTCCTTCGCTGCGGACATCAATCAGCAGCGCGCCTTCTTCGATGAGTTTGGCCGCGGCATCGGCGGTGATCAGCTGGGTGTCTTCTTGTACTGAATCCTGGACTGTGGTTTCGATGGACATGGTGCTCCTTTTGTAGGTGGTGGACGTGTTGGTGGTGGGTGGAAAATCGGAAAAGTTAGAGCCCCCAGGCCTCGGCGAGCAGTTGGTAGGAGTTCTGCCGGTCGGCGGGGTCGTGGGCAATGGTGGTGATGAGCAGTTCCTGGGCGCCGGTGACGCGCTGCAACGTGCGCAGCTTGGCGCTGACTTGGTGGGGGTCGCCCACCAGCCTCGTGTCCACGCGGTCTTTGATCAGCTCCTCGGCTTCCGCGTCCAAAGGAAGATCCAGGGCATCGTCCGGCGAGGGGTAGGGGATGGCGCCCTGGCCGGTGCGAATGCCGTGTACCCACTGGGCATAGCCGCGTGCGAGGCGCTGTGCTTGGCGTTCGTCCGGGGCCACCAGCACGTCCGCCGAGACGATCACCTGCGGTTCCTGCAAGGAAGCAGACGGTTCAAAGTGGGCCCGGTATTCGGCAATGGAGTCCAGCACGCCGGCTGGTGCTACGTGGTAGTTCGCGCCGAAGGGAAGTCCCAACTTGCCTGCCAAACGCGCGCTGGGACCCGCTGTTGAACCGTGGATCCAGAATTGGGGCGCCTGCCCGAGAGCCGGCGTCGCGGTGACTTCCTCGCCATGCTTGGTCCTGTACTCCCCGGTGAAGAAACCGATGATGTCCTGGACGTCGTTCTCGAAGTTGTCCGTGTCTCCAGGGAAGCGGCCCAGCAGTTCACCTTGCAAGCGGAATTTCCTGGGAAGGACGGCGCCGAAGATGGGGCGCGGCGAAGGAATCAGCAAACCGTCAACCACGCGATCGCCGGGTGTGTCCGTAGGGGGAACTACTCCAGGAGCCGGTTCGCTGGGCGACTTCGGCGGGCCGGAGCGACCGAAGCCAAGGTCCACACGGTCCGGGAACATGGCGGCGAGCGTGCCGATGCTCTCCGCAATCTGGAGCGGCCTGTAATTCCCCAACAGGGTGGCCGCCGTGCCGACACGGATGGTCGTGGTGGCCGACGCAACCAAACCGGCCAGGATATGCGGGGCAGAACCGGCAACGCCTGTGTTGAGGTGATGTTCTGCGAGCCAGTAGCGCGAGTAGCCGGAAGCTTCGGCGGAGGCGGCAAGCGCGATGGTGCTGCGCAGCGCCTCGCCCGGTGTCTGCCCGGCAGAAACCGGGCTCAGGTCGAGGACGGACAGGGGAGTGACTGAAGGCTTCGGCATGGCACGACACTACGGAGCGCAGTGCCCCGGCCAAAGCCGATCCGTCACCCCGCTCAACCGGGCTAAATCCGGCGAAATCCGACGAACCGGACCGTCACGGAGGGCTCACAGATGCACATGGAGCAACGGACAAATTCGAACATTTCGCACCGAAGCCGCACAGTCATTTCCTGTCAAACCCTTGACCGGATGGTTGAGGCGCTGGTAAACCTTGTTGGCGGAAAGCGTTTTCTCGCATCGATCACCCCACTCGCTCATATGCGGAGAGATTGCTTGATGCTCAGTGAAACGTTCCAAAAAAGTGCGTGCAGACCCCCTGCCGCCCAGCATCAAAGGAGATGTTCTTTGGCTCACACCTCGAAATGTTCCTACCCCACCGCCCGTCGTCATGCGCGGAGGGCAGTTCCACTGGCGGCCTCTGCCTCCCTGGCTGCCGCCGCCATCGCGCTGACAGGCGTCCCGCTTGCCCAAGCAGCTCCCGCCCAACTCCCGCAGTCAGCGCAAACCGGACTTCCCGCCGTCGTGCCTGCCGCCAAGGACCCCGCTTCGCTGAAGCGCCAAGTGGAAAACCTGGACCGCGCACCCGTAGCCGTCCTGACGGATCAGGGCGTCACGGTGAGCTGGCGTATGCTCGGCCTGGACAAAGACAGTGTCGGCTTCCAGGTTCTGCGCGACGGCGTCAACATCACCCCCGAACCCCTGCGCAACGCCACGATGTTCGTTGACCCGGACGGGACGGCGCAGTCCAGCTACGTGATCAAGACCGTCGGCGACGGCCAAGGCCGGGACAAGCTGACCGAGGCGGTCACGCCCCTGGCGCAGAACTACCTGGCCATCAAGCTGGACAAGCCGGCCGACGGCGTGACGCCCGACGGCAAGCCCTACACCTACTCGGCCAACGACGCCACCGTGGCAGACCTCGACGGCGACGGCAAGTACGAGGTTATTCAGACGTGGGCGCCATCCAACGCGAAGGACAACTCGCAATCCGGTTACACGGGCAACGTCTACGTGGATGCCTACAAACTGGACGGAACCAAGCTGTGGCGCATCGATCTGGGGCGCAACATTCGCGCCGGCGCACACTACACGCAGGTCCTCGCGTACGACTTCGACGGCGACGGCAAAGCCGAGGTCTCGTTCAAGACGGCGGACGGCACGACGGACGCGGCGGGAACGGTGATCGGCAACGCCAACGCCGACTACCGCAACAGTGCCGGCTACGTCTTGTCCGGTCCCGAGTTCCTCACGGTCTTCAAGGGCGAGACCGGAACGATCATGGATACCGTCGCTTACGAGCCGGCCCGGGGCCCGGTGGCAGGGTGGGGCGACAATTACGGCAACCGCGTTGACCGCTTCCTCGCAGCCGTGGCATATCTCGACGGCGAACACCCCTCGCTGATGTTCAGCCGCGGCTACTACACCCGCACAGTGCTGGTGACTTACGACCTCGTCAACGGAAATCTCGTGAAACGCTGGACCTTCGATTCCAACCAGGCAGGGGACGAGTACAAGGGGCAAGGCAACCACAACCTCTCCGTCGCCGACGTGGACCAGGACGGCAAGGATGAGTTCGTCTTCGGCTCAATGACCATCGATGACAACGGCCAGCCGCTGTACAACACCAAGCTCGGTCATGGCGACGCGATCCACACCGGCGACCTCGACCCGTCCAGGCCGGGGCTGGAGACATTTGCCGTCCACGAAAGCATGGGGCAAAGCGGCAACCGTGGAGCGACCTTCCGGGATGCTGCTACGGGTGAAATTCTCTGGAGCATCCCTGCCGTCAAGGACACCGGCCGTGGTGCAGCGGGTGACATCGATCCCCGCTATGAAGGGGCCGAGGGCTGGGCCGTGGGTGGTTCCGCCGCCTGGGACTCGCCGGTGGGCCAGCTGAGGTCGGCCAAGGGTGAGCTGATCTCCGAGAACATTCCCGCCGCCAACTTCCTGGCTTGGTGGGACGGGGACCTGCTCCGCGAGATCGTTGACCACGACTACGATGCAACGGTCTCCCGTGGCGTCCCCACCATCTCCAAGTGGAACTGGGAAACCGAAACCAGCGACCGCCTCCTGACGGCAGACGGTGCCCGCAGCAACAACACCACCAAGGGCAACCCGTCCATTCAGGCCGACATCCTGGGTGACTGGCGCGAGGAGATCGCCTGGCCGTCCACGGACAGCACCGAACTCAGGATCTACACCACCACGGCTCCCACCGAGGTTCGCCTGCGCACGCTGATGCACGACACCGTCTACCGCACGGCTGTTGCACGTGAGAATGTGGCGTACAACCAGCCGCCGCACCCGGGCTTCTTCATCGGTGAGGGGATGCAGGCCCCGGCGGCGCCCGCCGTCGTCTACACCGGCACCAAGTAGAACAACGCGGGGTTACTTATGGCCTTTGGGATACCCCCTATGGGCCGTAAGTAACCCCGCGTTTCTTTCTCCGGTCAGTGCTGGCCGAGGGCGCCACCCAGTGGAGGGATGGCTCCGGGGTCGTCCCCGTCCCTGCGTTCGGCCTTGCTTCGGGTATCGCTTTCGGCGGTGCCATCCGAGTCTCCGTCGACGTCCGCCAACCCGTTGGTCTGGTCGAACGGGTGGTTGATGGGGTCGATAACCGGTGTGGTGTTTGTGGTGTCGGTTCCCGCAGTGTTTGTGGTGTCGGTTCCCGCGGCGCCGGTCTCCGGTGCCTGCTTTTCGATGTACTCCTTGAACTTCTTCAAGTCTGACTCAGCCTGCCTCTCAACAATGTGCAACTTGTCCCCCAGGAATTCCAGGACGCCGTGGGGTTCGTATTCCAACGACAAGTGCAGGGAAGTCTGGCTGGGGCCGGCTTCCTTGAACTCCACCCACCCTGCGTTCTTGACACCCTCGACGGCGGCCCACGCCACGGCACGGTCCACGTCCTGCTGGACGATCCTGGCTTCCCACGTGCGGTGGACGCCTGCAATCTCGGCGACCCATTCAAGGCGGTCGTCGCCGAGCCGCGTCACTCGCTCCACTCCGCCCATGAACTGCGGGAATTCCTCGAACTGTGTCCATTGCCTGTAGGCCGTACTGATCGGAACGTTGACCATGATTGTCTTGTTCACTTTCGTGGTCACTTTGTCCTCCTCCTGCTCGATTCGGTATTGATCAGCATGCTTACATTATCGGGCTTTTCGGAGGGGAAGAACAGGCCTGATAGCCCTCGGGAGCAGGCGCTAGGAGATCACCCGGCCGTTCTGGACCAGGTATTCGAGGTGCTCCGAAATATCGGCAAGCACGGAGATATCGGCCACCGGATCCGCGTCCAGGACCAGCATGTCCGCGTCGGCGCCCGGCGCCACCACGCCAAGTTCACCTGCGCGCTCAAGCAGCAGCGCCGCCGTCGTGGTGGCTGAGCGGATGGCGTCGATGGCGGGCTGGACCTTGCCCAACAGCCTGAACTGTTCGTTCTGGTGGCGGTGCATGCCGCCCAGAAGATCGGATCCGAAGGCCATCTTGACGCCTGTCTGGTGTGCACGCGAGATGGCTTCGAGTCCGCTGGTGAGCACGGAGTCCACCTTGGCCCACATCTCCTCGGTGAGGCCGAATTCCTTGCCTTCTTCCTTCAACGCCCAGTAGGTCACCAGCGTGGGAACCAGGAAGGCGTCCTTCTCGAGGAAGAGCCGCAGGCTTTCGTCGTCCAGGAGGTTGCCGTGTTCGATCGAACGCACGCCGGCTTCCAGCGCGCGGTTGATGGCCCGGGCGGTGTAGGCGTGGGCTGCGACGTAGCGGTTGGCAGCCTCGGCCTCTTCCACTGCTGCCCGCATTTCCTCCATGGAATACTGCGTGGAGTCGATGCGGTCAGTGGGGGAGGAGACGCCGCCGGACGCCATGATCTTGATGTGGTGGGCGCCCTTGCGGATTTCGTCGCGGGCAGCGGCCCTGACAGCGTCCACGCCATCAGCCACCCGGCCGATGCCACAGCAGCCGCGGCCATTGGGATCATGATCTTCGCCGGGGAGCCGCATATCGCCGTGACCGCCGGTCTGGCTCAGCGCATGGCCGCAGAAGTGGATTTTCGGGCCTTCCAGCAGCCCCTCCTCCTGCGCCATGGCCAGACCGAAGTCGGCGCCCGAGAGGTCACGGACAGTAGTAAAGCCGCGGCGCAGCATCTCTCCCATGATCCGGGCCGTCTGCGCGTAGACGTACGACGCCGGCGTGTAGGTCAGGGAACGGAAGTCGGCGCTTGACGCCACGACGTGGACGTGGGCGTCGATGAGGCCCGGGATGACGAACTTCCCTGTGCCGTCGATGACCCGGGCGTTCGAAGGCGCCTCGGCGTTCGGTCCTACGCTGCTGATCTTTCCATCAATGCTCACGACGTCGGCAGTCGAGTAGGTGCCGGCGTCCACGTCCAGGACGCTGGCGTTGCGGATGACGAGGGCCGTGGTTTCAAGGGTGGTGCTCATGCTAAACGGTGTCCTTCCCGGGGACTTCGGGGTCTTCAGGTACTTCAGTGGGATGGGCTTCAAAGGCTTGGACCAGCGCGGGCAGGTTCGCGTTGATGACTTCGACGGCGGTGTCCACACTTTGCCGCGTGTACTTGCCTTCCGCATCAAGGAGCGCCAGGACGCCCACCACGTTGTTGCCAGGATCGAGGACCGGCACGTTGATCACGGCTCCGCATCCGAGCTGCTGGATAAGTCCGGAGTCTGAAAAGACTTCGCGGAGTGCTGCCAGGTCAGGGGCAAGGAACGGCTTCTTTTCTTCGATGACGGTTCCCAGCCAGCCGGGGGAGATCTCGACGGTCTTCTCTCCGCCCACCGGGTATTCCGCGGGATGGCTGGTGAACAGCCGCTTCAGGCCGGAACGTTGCGGGATCCACTGCAATGCAGTGAACAGGATGACTCCCGGATCCTTCTGCAGGGAGGTGAAGGCCTCTTGGAACGTGGTGTCAGTCTTCATGGTGTTTCCGCTCATTTGCTCGCTGTTCCTGCCGCTGCCGGGTCATGTTCGGCTCGGGCGTTGATGTCTTCCAGCGACTTGCCCGCAGTGGAGGCGCCGAAGATCACGACGCCCAGGACGCCGATTGTCAGCACCACGGTGGTCATGGTGAACACTCCGCCGAAACCGAGCGAAGCCGCGAAGATTCCGATGATGGACGGGGCCAGGATGCTGCCGACGCGGCCCACAGCACTGGCAAGGCCAACGCCGGTGGCGCGCATCCAGGTGGGGAAGAGCTCCGGCGTGTAGGCGTAAACACCTGCGTAGGTGCCGTTCAGGAAGAAGGACAACGTTGCTGCGGCTACCAGGATCATGCCGGAATCGTTGGACTGGCTCAGCCAGAAGGCGCTGATGGCCGATCCCGCCAGGTAGAGGGCGATGGTGTTTTTGCGGTCGATCCGGTCACACAACCAGGCCGCCGAGAAGTAGCCGGGGATTTGTGCCAGGTAAATGAGGATGGAGAATTCGAAGCTCTTGGTGACCGTGATGCCACGGCCTACCAGCAACGTGGGAATCCAGGAGAAGAAGCCGTAGTAGGAGAACGTGATGACGAACCAGATCAACCAGATCACCGCGGTCCGGCGGCGCATTGCCTTTGACCACATGAATTTCAGGGCATTCCAGACACTGATCTTTTGCTCGTGCTTGGTGATCTCTTCTTCCGCGGATGGCAAGGGCGCCAAGGGCTTCCCGGTGGCTTTCACTACGCTCTGCTCGAAGCGATCCACTACTGCGGTTGCCTCTGCGATGCGCCCGCGGCTGATGAGGAAGCGCGGGGATTCGGGCAGGCTGCGACGCCACCAGAGCAGGAGGAGGATGGGAACGGCAGTGATGACCTGCGCCCAGCGCCAGCCATCCTCGCCCATCGGAACCACGAACCGGCCGATCAGCGCGGCAGCCACGAAGCCGAAGGAGAAGAAGCCGGCCAGGGTTCCAATGAACCAGCCGCGGCGCTTGGGAGGGATGAACTCGGAGAGGAAGGGGGCGATGATCACGCTTTCAGCGCCGGCCCCCAATCCTGCAAAGATCCGTGCAATCAGGAAGATTTCGAAGTTGGGGGCCATGGCCGCGACGATCGACATGAGGCAGTAGAAGGCAAGAGCCCACAACATGACCTTCTTGCGGCCGAAGCGGTCACCCATCCAACCGGCCAGGATTGCGCCGAAGAAGAAGCCGAACGGGGCCGCGGAGCCAACCAATCCGAGGCTGGCGGTGCTGAGGCCCCATAGTTCCTGGATGCGCGGGAGCAGGAAGGCGACTACTGCACCGTCCATGCCGTCGAACGAGTAGCCGAGGCCTCCGATAAGGAGAAGCTTGTAGTGTGGTCGACTGAGAGCCAGACGATCCAAGCGTGCTGTGAGAGACATGGTGATTCCTGCCAAAGTGGGCCAAGTTGTACATTTTTAGGAATATGCACGGATCTGTGCAGAAGCGATATATCGAAGTTACGGCCAAAGTGTGAGGTAGGTCAATAGGTGGAAGAAGATTTCGACTCGTCAACGTTGACCGAGTGGCTGGACAGCCGTGTCCAAGGGCGGAAGCTCGCGGCACGCCAATTGCAAGTCATTGGCATCCTCCGATCCCAGCCACGGCTTGCGTCCTACGGCTCTGTCAGCGACATCGCCGGGGCTGCCGCCTCGAACGCCTCCACGGTGACAAGAACCGCGCAAACACTGGGATTCAAGGGGTGGGCAGACTTCCAATTCGAGCTGCGTTCACGCTTCCTGGCGTCCCTTAGCGCAGTGGAAGTTGCCGCCGAACACAACGGCCACATCAACAGCCCGGCACAGGCTGCAGTGTCCACGGATCGCGCCAACCTGGCCCACTTTGAGCGAACCCTGGATGCCAACACCCTTCATGACATTGCGCAGGCGATTGCCGGTGCACGGCAGACTTTCATCGTTGCAGCAGGCAGTTACGCCATCCCGGGCAAGGCGCTGGAACACAACGCGATCATCGCCGGCTACAACGTCCGGCTCCTCGACGCCGACGTCGCTGCCCTGACCAACGCCATCGCACGGCTTGGTGCAGAAGACCTCGTCATCGTGATCAGCCTCTGGAGGGTCTACGACAGCACCATGCGGGCGGTCGAGATCGCGCACAACCTGGGCACCCCCATCGCCTCCATCACGGACAGCGCAGGATCGCCGGTGGCAGTGCATGCTGATCATCGGATCGTGGTGCCTACGGAAGGCGCGGGATTCTTCCCATCCCTGACAGGTGCCGTATCCGCGGTCCAGGCGATCGCCGTCGAACTCGCTTCCCTGGACCGTGAGCGGTCCAACCAGAACATCGCTGCATCGGAGCGTACCTGGGACCAGATGCGGATCATGCACCCGCGCTCCAGCTCCTAGCGGGAGAGTAGTCTTGTAACCCCGGCCGCCTCTCGAAACGGACCAGTGTCATGGCGCGACTGATCATCATGGGCCCTCCAGGTTCCGGCAAAGGCACGCAGGCTGAGCACCTTGCGCGGCATTTCGGGATTCCCGCCATCTCCACGGGGGATCTGTTCCGCGCCCACGTCCGGGACAGAACCGAACTCGGGCTGGAAGCCAGTGCTTTCATGGACAAGGGCGAGTTTGTGCCGGACCACGTCACCACGGACATGCTCAAGCAGCGCATGGAGGAACCCGATGCTGCCGACGGCTTCCTGCTGGATGGCTACCCCCGGACTGTCATTCAGATCGGGGCCCTGGACGAGATGCTTGCAGCACGTGGCCAGCCCTTGGAAGTTGTCCTGGCGCTCACGGCCCCGGACGGCGAGCTGCTGGCCCGGATGCTCCGCCGTGCCCAAGAACAGGGCCGTAGTGATGATACCGAAGCTGTGATCCAACGTCGGCTGGAGCTGTACCGCGAAGAGACCCAGCCGGTTTTGACGGCGTACACCAAGCGCGGGATTCTGTTGACCGTGGAGGGAACCGGCGAGCGGG
The DNA here is from genome assembly GCF_052113825.1 of Paenarthrobacter sp. TAF1. Classification (NCBI taxonomy): domain Bacteria; kingdom Bacillati; phylum Actinomycetota; class Actinomycetes; order Micrococcales; family Micrococcaceae; genus Paenarthrobacter; species Paenarthrobacter sp. TAF1. The sequence goes on along the minus strand of NZ_JBFRDO010000007.1, from coordinate 63,321 downwards.
AAAGCATTACGCGGGCCGCAATTGCCGCCGTCGAAGGGGCGCTGGCGGCTTAGCCCCAGGGGACCGCTTCGCGCGCAGTTCGACGACGGCGACCGCACCGCCGTCGACTTTAACGAGGACGACGGCGGGAGTTATGCTCCCGCCGTCGTCCGCCGTTCGGCCTGCTGCATTGCATTGTTGGCGCGGCGCTCAGCCTTCATGCTTGGAATGCTCGCCCAGACGGTGCCATGAACGGTTGTGGTAGACCAGGGCGTCGCCGGATTCGCCCGCTTGGACGTCACGCATCACGCGGGACTCCAGGGCGTGAACGGCGATGATGCTGGAGGTCCCCACCTCCATGCGATTGATGACGGCGCAACGCACCCAGGCGCGGACATCGTCATACACCGCTTCTCCGGTTTCAAGGGTCGACCAGCGGTGCGTTTGGTCAAAGCGGTCGGCGCCGGGGGTGGCTCCAAACTTCGCCAAGTCGATGTCGTGCGCGTCCAGCAGGTGCACGACGACGGTTTCGGCGCGTGAAAGGACCTCAGAGGCAGAGGACAATGCCGAGACCGAGAAAATCAGCAACGGAGGTTCCGCACTCACTGAGACGACCGACGACACCGTCAGCGCCACCGGTCCTTCGCCGGCATCCGCCGTGATGACGGCGACACCTCCAGGGTGGCCACGGAACAGTGCTTTGAATTCGTCGGCCGAGAGGGAGGACGGGAAGCTTTGCTGCGGAGCCCCGACCCACGTGTCCGGCGGGTAGGCATGAAACATGGTTATGACACCTGGGCGGCGGAGCGGGCGAGTTCCTCGCGGATGATGTTCGTCCCTGCGCTGAGAGCGCTCAGCTTGGCCAGTGCGACGTCCCGGGGGAACGGTGCCATGCCGCAGTTGGAGCTGGGGATGAGCTTGTCCGCATCGACGAACTGCAGGGCCTTGCGGAGGGTGTCGGCGACCTCCTCCGGGGTCTCGATGGTCTCATTTGCGACGTCGATTGCCCCGAGCATGACTTTCTTGCCGCGGAGGAGCTCGATGAGTTCCATGGGCACGTGGGAGTTCTGGCACTCCAGCGAGATGATGTCGATGCTGGAGCTCTGCAGCAGCGGGAACGATTCCTCGTACTGCCGCCACTGTGAGCCGAGCGTCGCCTTCCAGTCAGTATTGGCCTTGATCCCGTAGCCGTAGCAGATATGCACGGCGGTCTCCGTGCGCAGTCCCTCTGCCGCTCTCTCCAGGGCGGCCACGCCCCAGTCCTTGACCTCATCGAGGAAGACATTGAAGGCGGGCTCGTCGAACTGGATGATGTCCACTCCGGCCGCCTCCAGTTCTTTCGCCTCCTCGTTCAGGATCGCGGCGAACTCCCAGGCCAGCTTCTCGCGGCTCTTGTAGTGGTCATCGTAGAGCGTGTCCACCATCGTCATTGGGCCGGGAAGAGTCCATTTGATCGGCCGGTCGGTGGTTGCGCGGAGGAACTTTGCGTCTTCGACGAAAACCGGCCGCTCACGGCGCACCGGTCCGACGACGGTCGGCACGCTCGCGTCGTAGCGGTCGCGGATGCGCACGGTCTTGCGCTGTTCGAAGTCGACCCCGCTGAGATGCTCGATGAAGGTAGTGACGAAGTGCTGGCGGGTTTGCTCGCCGTCGCTGACGATGTCGATGCCGCGCCGGGTCTGTTCCTGGATGACGATCCGCAGGGCATCCTGCTTGCCTTCGAGCAGCGCATCTCCCTCCAGTTTCCACGGCGACCAAAGAGTCTCCGGCTGTGCGAGCCACGATGGTTTCGGCAGGCTTCCGACAACGGTGGTGGGCAAAAGTGTGTTCATGATTGACGTTTCTCCGGGGGTCAGTTGACGAGAACGGGGTATTTGGCGGTCCACCGGTCCAACAGGTCCTTGTGGGGAGTGATGAAGTGCTCCTCCGTGTATTTCGCCTGCTTGACCGCGAGCTGACTGCGCTCGACGCGGTCGTAAGCGATCCGGGTCCGCGAGTAATCCTGTTCTCCCAGGCTCGGCTGGTAGATGGCGGCGGCGGCGGAGTTCGCGTTGTAGACCTCCGGGCGGTAGATCTTCTGGAACGTCTCCATGGTGCTGATCGTGCCGATGAGCTGCAGGTTGGAGTAGTCGTTGAGCAGGTCGCCGCGGAAATAGAAGGCGAGCGGCGCTACGCTGCCGGGCGGCATGAAGTAGCGGACCTGCAGCCCCATCTTTCCGAAGTACAGGTCGGTCAGCGAGAAGTCGTCCTGCTGGTACTCGACGCCCAGGACCGGGTGATGGTTTCCGGTGCGCCGGTATGTCTTGCTCGTGGAGACGCTGATGCAGACCACCGGCGGCTGCGGGAAGCGTTCCTGGCATTCCGGGGAATCGAGGAAGTGCTGGAACAGTTTGCCGTGAAGATCGCCGAAGTCCTCGGGAACGGTGGGCTTGCCTGAGTCGCCTGCTGCTGCCGGCAGTACGACGCTGAAGTCGAAGTCGCGGACGTAGGAGGAGAAGTTGTTTCCCACGATCCCTTGGTGACGGACCCCGTTCAGCTGGTCGACGATCTGGATGTCGAGAACCTCGAACAGGGGGAACTGCTGGTCCGTGGCTTCCGTGGGGAGCTGTATCTGTACGGAAACGATCTCAAGTTCGAGCGTGTAGCGGTCCCGGTGCGGGTTGTCCCAGGCTGCGAGATCGTTGAAGCGTCGCCGCATCATCGTCAAGGCGTTGCGGAGGTTCTCCTGGCGGTGCTCGCCCCGTGCCAGGTTGGCGAAATTCGTCGTGATCCGGGAGCCTTCCGACGGCGAGTAGTCCTCGTCGAAGCGGGTGGTGGTGATGCTGAAGCTGAAGTCGTCTGCCATGCGTTGCCAATCCGTGGTGATGGGCCGGAGACGGCCTTTCAGAAGGGGATGTATCCATGGTGCAACCTTCCTGGGGATATCGGGTAACTAGGCATTTCTATGCATTCATATAGAATTTCCCTATGCCCCAGATTTCGAGTGGTCTGACCCTGCAGCAGCTCCGTTACTTCATAGAGGTTGCAGCTGAGGGGTCGATCTCCGCGGCTGCCGACCTTCTCTACGTTGCGCAGCCGACAATGTCTGCCGCGATGAAGGATCTTGAGGCCCGGGTGGGCCGTGCGCTCCTGCTCCGTTCCGCCCGCGGGGTCACCCTCACCGCCGACGGGGTGGAGTTCCTCGGCTATGCGAGGCAGGTCGTCGAGCAGTTTGCTCTCCTTGAGCAGCGCTACCTCGGCAGCCCACCGACGCGACGTTTGCTCGGGGTGTCAACGCAGCACTACTCGTTCGCGGTTGATGCCTTCGTCCGGATGGTCAAGGCCACTGACGTGGCCGAATACGAGTTCTCGCTGCGCGAGTCCCGAACCTGGGACATCATCGAGGATGTCCGGACGCTCCGCAGCGAGATAGGCATCCTTTACCGGAACGATTTCAACCGGAAGATCATCGACAAGCTGATCCGGGATTCCGGGCTCGCGTTCACTCCGCTTTTCCTTGCCGATCCGCACATTTTCATTTCACGGCACAACCCGCTCGCCTCAAAAGAGCGCGCGACCCTCGACGATCTCGCCGGCATGCCGCGGCTTACCTTCGACCAAGGTGCGAATAACTCCTTCTACTTCGCCGAGGAGATTCTCTCCACCTTGTCCAGCAAGCAGGAGATCCGGGTCTCTGACCGTGCGACGATCTTCAACCTCATGATCGGTCTCCACGGCTACACAATCTCGACGGGTATCATCAGCGGCCGCCTCGACCCGGAGATCGTCGCCATCCCGCTCGACGTTGACGAACGCATCGAGATCGGCTGGATCGGCCACGCAGCGATTCCGCTCACTGACCAAGCGCAGCGCTACCTCAAGGAATTGCGGGCCGTCGTCGCTGAGTTCGGCGTAGCGCTGATCGACTGACGGCTTAGCCAGTTACGGCCGGAAGTTCCGCTCCCAGGGCCCGGAGGTAGGCAGCGAATCCCTCCGGTGCGCGGGCGTGGGTCCGCCCGGAAGTCAGGACGCGGATGCTGTCCGTAGCGACCACCTGGAATCCCCGGCTGCGGAGGCGTTCCACCAGGACCCTGTCCTCGTGCGCCCGAAGCATCGGAAAGCCGCCGACGGCAAGATATGCAGAGCCGCGGACACCAAAGTTCGCGCCATAAATATGCTGGTGGTTCTCGCGGAACGGGTGGAGTTCCAGCCAGCGCCGCAGCACTGCGGGGTCAACATCGTTGGGGTCGGGCTCCACGGAACCCAGGATGGCATCCGCTCCGTTGTCAGCGAGCTCCACCTGACGTACAAGCCAGTTCTCCGGCACCGCGGAATCGGCATCGGTGTTGGCGAGCCAGAGGTCCCCGGCGTTGATGGGGTGGCACGCGGCCAGCGCGCTGCGGAAGCCAAAACCGCGGCTGGCGCCCGTGCTCCGCAACGCCACTTCAATCAGGGAAAAGCGGGCATCGCCGGTTACGTACGCGGCCGTGATCTCCGCTGAACGGTCGGTGCAACTGTCCAGGACCACCGTCATGCGGAGCCGGATGTCCGGGCGTGCCTTGTTGAGCGCGTCGGCGGCTGCCCGAAGCGCTGACAGCGCTTTGCCGATGTGCTGGTCCTCGTTGTGGGCGGGCACCACCACTGCCACATCCCGTATGCCCTGGGGTGCCGGATCTGTCATGTCGCTCCGCCCGGGGCGATGAGGATCTCGAGCATGAAGTCTTTCTCACGGTAAAGCCCATGCGTAGGCCACTCCAGCTGGGTGCGGGCCATCGCATGGACGGCTTCCGCATCAAGTTGCCAGCCGGAAATCGGGTGCCGCCAGTGGCACAGGAGCAGGGTGCCGCCGGGGCGGGTGGAGGCATGGATCCTGGCCAGGAGTTCGGTGAGCTCCTCCGGGGAAAGGTAGTAGCCGGTCTCGGACAACACCACCAGATCGAACATGCCTTCGGGCCATTCATGCGGCATGGTGAGGTGCCGGGCTTCCGCCGACGGAAACCCGGAAAGCCGCTTACTGGCCTCCTCGAGCGCCGTGCTGCTGGCATCCACTCCGAGGAACGTTCCGCAGCGCTTGGCGAGCTCTTCGCTCAGCGTGCCGATGGAACAGCCCAGTTCCAGTCCTGCTTCGTAGGATTCCCGGGGGAGTGCAGCCAGGGTCAGGGCCCGCTTGCGGCGTTCGTACCAGCTGGTGGTGTAGCTCCAGGGATCCTCTTCGCGGGAGTGGACTTCGTCGAAGATCCGCTCGGCATCCTTGGCGCTGTTGTTTCCAGCCGTTGACGGGTGCCAGGCGAAGGTTTCCCAAGGCCTCTGGAAGTGTTCCAGGAACGTTCCGGAGAGCAGTGTCTCGTCGCCCGGCTGCCCGGAGAGAGGTTCCGTTTGCGAGGCGTGGGCCCGCATCGCGGCAGCTTTGGCTTCCTGCTCCGATGCTTCGAGCGGGACCCGCACCCACGTCCGCCAGGTTTCGTGCTCCGGCCCTGCCCACAGCCAGTACCAGATGGGGTATTCCAACAAACCGTGGCCATCGTTTTCGGCGAGCTGCGCGGCCGTGGAGCCCAGGACGTCGTGGTCGGTGTGCCCGTCGGAACGGAACGGGGCAACGATCGTCACGTTTTCCGCCGGACGCCCTGATGATGCCACGGCCTCCCGCACAGCGTCCGCGATCCGGTCTGCGTTGCCTGCCAGTCTGCCGTCGGGCAGTTCCAGGAACTGCCAGCTCGCGCCGGGAGCCAGCCCGGACACAGCCGCGTCGAACTCAGTGAGCCTGACAGCCGCAAGCTGTTCCGGCGTCGTCGTTGGCGATTCCGGGTGGGAGGCTTCACCGGCGGTGCAGAGCAGGACCTTGATGTCTGCGCCTGCTGCGTGAAGTTTTGCGAGGAATCCGCCGGCGCCCAGGGATTCGTCATCCGGGTGCGCAGCGAGCACCACGAAGGTCGTGCCCGCGAGTTCGTCCTTGTCCAGGGGGAGTTCGGGCAAGGCGGCCAGGCCGCTGGCCAGCCAGTCAGACTCCGCCGTGCCGGTATCTGCATGCGTGAACGTCACCAACTGCGATCCCCTTTCAACGCCAGGGCGCCCAACTGGGCATCGTCCCGCATGGCGTGGTGCTGCCTGATGTACAGGGACAGGTCCGCCATGCGCTTTGCATATGTTTCGTCGAATGCCAGCGGGGCGGGGCCGAGGTTCTGCGTCACCAGGGTTTGGATGCGCTCGACGGCGGCGGCTACCGTTCCGCGGACACGCAAGGCATCGCTCCAGGGGCTTTGACCTTCGGAATCCGCGTCCTCCAGCTCGCCGGCGTCGATGCGTTCCGCGGTCTGGGCGAGGTAGCCGGTAACCGTGCTGATGGTGCGGTCGATTTCACCCAAGGTGGCCAGTGCGATCTGGTCGGGTTCACGGCCATTGCCGGAAGCCTTGCTCAGCGCGGTGGCGTAGTCCCGGGCCACGGCCACCGCCCCGCCCAGCCAGCATGCAGCGACTCCCATTCCGCCCCACGCGAATCCGGGCCGGGAGAAGTACCAGCCCTCCCCGCCGACCGGTGTGGCCGGGACGTTGGCGAAGTGGACCGTGCCGCTCGGGATTTCCTGCAGGCCGCGTGCCGTCCATACCGGGGTTTCCGCGCTCACCCCGGGGTCCTTCAGGTTAACCGCGAAGGCGGCCCTGCCGCCGTCGTCGGGAAGATGCGCGGTGATCACCGCGCCGTCCAGCTGTTGGGCCAGGGAGCACCACGGCTTGGATCCGTGCAGGACGTAGCTGCCGTTCGCTGTGCGTTTGGCTTCGAGCTTCATGCCGGGTCCCTCCGCCGCGAACACTCCCCAGGCGCCTGTCGTGGTGGTTTCGCTTCCGGCCTGGGCGAGGATCGCGAGGGCGTCCAAGTGGGGTTCCAGCACTCGCCCGGCAGCGACATCCACGGCCGTCACTGAAGCCAGGAGTTCCCAGAGCTTGGCTGTGCTGCCCTCCCCGGGCATGGGAGCTGTCTGGCCGAGTTCCCCGGCGATGGCAAGCAGGGCCGGGACATCGCCCACGGCAGCCTTGATCTTTTCCAGGGCTGGTTCCAGGGCTTGGAGCTGTACAGGGACCGAGCTGATGCGTACGGGCTGGGGGTCGGGTGCGCTCATGGACCCAGCCTATTCTAAGCAGCCTTAGTTTTGGCGCGGGTGGAAAGAAGCGACGGCGGGAGAGGCTCCCGCCGTCGTTCGCATTGCTTTGTTTTCGGGTGCTAGATGATCAGGTTCATGGCGTTCCAGCCGGATCCGACCAGGCCGCGGGGGAGCCAGCCTCCTTGGCCGTTGCTGGGGTAGAGCCACAAGGCACCGCCTGCGTCGCGGGCCAGGAGATCCACATTGCCGTCGCCGTTGAAGTCGCCGGGGCCGACGATCGCGGTCATGGCGTTCCAGCCGTAGCCGACCGTGTCGGGGCCCATATATCCCGTTTTGTAACCGGAATACAGGCGTAGAGTTCCCGCTGCATCGGTGGCCAACATGTCCACCATTCCGTTTTTGTCAAAGTCTCCCGGGCTGACCATCGATGTCAGGACGTGCCACCCCGTTCCAAGAAATGTTGACATGATCAGTCCTCCACTCCCGAGGCCGAAATAATGCAACAGTCGCCCTTCTGGGTTGCGGGCTACGACGTCTGCGGTGCCGTTCATGTCGAGGTCCCCCGCGGCGACAATCATGCTGAAGTCACTCCAACCCTGCCCCACTTGGACTCGAGCGAACCAGCCTCCTCGGCCGTTGCCCGGATAGAGCCAGAGTGCGCCGCTGCCATCACGTGCCAGTAGGTCGGCATTGCCGTCTCCATTGAAGTCTCCGGGGGCCACGATGGACGTCATCACGTTCCAGCCTTGCCCAACCTGAATCCGCGGAAACCAGCCACCGTTCCCCTGGCCGGGGTAGAGCCACAGATTTCCATTTCCATCGCGGGAAAGAACATCGGGCTTCAGGTCGCCGTTAAAGTCGTGCCCGACCTTTGCGGTTTTGATCGTGATGCTTATTTGTGGGCTGACACCATCCGGACCATAACCATTGCTGGCAGCGATGCGGAAGGTGTACGTTCCCGGGGTGCTGGGAACGCCCGACAATCCTCCGGTTGATTGCAGTGTCAGCCCCGGCGGCAGTGCTCCGCTGGCAACCCTGAACTGGGGCACGAACGAGCCGCTCGCCGTGAAGAGGTGTTGGTAGAGGACTCCGACAGTGCCTGCGGTGGGAGGGATCGGGGACGTGAAAACCGGTGCAACGTTTTTGCCGTCAATAATCCGGATTTCGGCGGCACCTGCGTCGAGGACGTAGATCTTGTTCGTGGCTTGGTTCACCTCCAGGCCCGCCGGGTTGTTGAAACCTTGGACGTCACCCAGGAGTTTCGCCTGTGAATCATAAACCGTCACCCGGTAACCGTAAAGTCGGATGCATAGACTTTGTTAGTGGTTTCATTGACTGTAATGCTGTGATAAAAGGTTTTGGTGGTCGGCGTGTTAGTTACTTTCAGCGTGGTCCCGTCGATTGCCGTCAGGTACCGCTCACCCTCATCTGATGCATAGACCATGTTGGTTCTGCGATTAATCGCCATGACGCTGGGGCGGGCGCCTGTTTCGGTTCCTACGATCGTCACGCTGTTTGCTCGTCCACTGAGGACCGCAATTGCCTTTGTGGACGGGCAAGCGAAAAAGGCCTGCTGCGTGATGTCGTTCACTACCGCAGACTGTGCCACACAACCGACTTCGACAGTGCTGAAGGCGTGGTCGGCGCCGTCGAAGACCCCAATCTGTTTGCTGGACCAGTCCGTTATAAAGACCCTGTTTGTTGACTCATCGACAACCATCGATTCTGGAATCAGGGGGGCGGGCAGATAGCTTCCCGTCCGAGTGGCTCCGTCAATAACAGAGATTCCGCCGGTCCGGTGGCTAACGAAGATTGTGTTGGTCTTCTTGTTGACAGCAATGGCCGACGCGAGCGAGGTGATGGGGATCGTAGTTGTCGATTCGGACGAGCCGTCGATAACCGTAATCAGGTTGTTGCCGTCATGAGCGACGTATACCTGGTTAGTCACTTCATTGAGAGCAATTTCTTTGGGATATGCAGCAACGGCAATTGATTTGGACGTCATGGTATATCCGTCAATAATCATCACTGATTTACCAAAGTAATTGGCGACGTAGACTTTGTTGGTCGTGGAGTTCAATGCTTCGTCCGCAGGGCGGCTGCCTGCGAATTTTTGATCCGTGAGCATGTCTGCCTGGGCTGGCTCGGCTGCGACGCCTACGAGGACCGTTGCCATCGTGATCAAGGCTAGGAATCCGGCAGCAAGACGCCTCCCGGTGCCCCCAGCAAAAGTCATCAATGTACCCTGAGCAGCCAATGCTCAACCCCCCAAAATCCGGTGCGCGACTATCGCTTCAACCAGCGAAGCTTACAGCCAACTATCAGGAAAATGTGATCGGGGACGCATTGTTTCTCGCGGGCGCTCAAGGGCCAGTTGCCTCCAACGAGCCCACACCGTGCAAAAGTTCCCCCGAGTCCCCGCATGACGCCATATCTTCACAACTTTTGTCATGCGTGTCACATGTACTTGTCACTGACAGTGACAGATTCCGTAGCTTGGAAGGGTCAGCACCTTCCGAGCCAGGAGAACCAATGCCTCAGCCCAACGAATCCGCCTCCGTCCCCACCGACTCCCACAGCCCGCCGGGCCCGGGAACAAAGAAGCCAAGTTTCCTCAGCAACCTCGGTGCAGATCTCCCTGCCTCACTCGTGGTCTTCCTCGTAGCCCTTCCGCTTTCCCTTGGAATCGCCGCAGCCTCCGGTGCTCCGATCATGGCCGGGCTCATTGCCGCAGCCGTTGGCGGGATCGTCGCGGGCAGCCTTGGCGGCTCCCCGCTGCAGGTGAGCGGCCCCGCCGCGGGACTGACCGTCGTCGTCGCCGGTCTGGTCGCAGAATTCGGCTGGCAGGTGACGTGCGCAATCACCGCTGCAGCCGGCGTCGTACAGCTGCTCATGGGCGTCAGCCGCATAGGCCGGGCCGCGCTGGCAGTGTCGCCAGTGGTGGTCAAGGCGATGCTCGCGGGCATCGGAATCACGATTATCCTGCAGCAGCTCCATGTCCTCCTCGGCGGGCAGGCTGCAGGCTCCGCCGTCGAAAACCTCACCGCACTGCCAGCCGCAGTCACCAACGTTGAGCTGCACTCGGCACTGCTGGGACTGGCCGTCGTCGCGATTCTGCTGACGTGGAAGTTCCTCCCCGCTGCGGTGCGTAAAGTGCCGGGACCCCTGGCCGCCGTCGTTGCCGTCACCGCGCTGTCCGTAGCGGTGGCGCCGGGCGTGGAGCGGATCAGCTTCACGGGTTCGATTTTCGACGCCGTCGCACTCCCCAGCCTGCCTGATGGCAACTGGCGCGCCGCCGCCATGGCCGTTATCACGGTGGCGCTGATCGCCAGCATCGAATCGCTGCTGTCCGCCGTTGCCGTGGACAAGATGCACGGCGGAATCCGGACCAACCTCAACCGCGAACTCGTCGGTCAAGGCTCGGCGAACATGGTCTCCGGCATGCTCGGTGGATTGCCGGTCACCGGGGTCATCGTCCGCAGCGCCACCAATGTCGAAGCCGGCGCGAAAAGCCGGACGTCCGCCATCCTGCATGGCGTTTGGGTCCTGGTCTTCTCGGCCTTATTCGCCGGTCTCATCCAGCTGATCCCGCTTTCTGTCCTTGCCGGTCTGCTGTTGGTGATCGGCGCGAAGCTCGTCAAAGTGGCCGACATCCGCACCAGTCTGCGCACGGGCGACCTCCTGGTCTATGCCGTCACGCTGGTGTGCGTCGTCGCGCTGAACCTCCTGGAGGGCGTCATCATAGGTCTGGCACTCGCCGCCCTGTGCGTGCTGTGGCGGGTCCTTCGTGCCCAGATCCAGGCGCACGCCCCGGCAGGAACCGGGCTGCCCTGGCGCGTAACGATCGCCGGCTCGTGCAGCTTCTTCGCGCTGCCCCGGCTCAACCGCGTCCTGCACTCCGTGCCCGAAGGCCAGGACGCCGTAGTGGAACTCAACGCCGACTACCTGGATCATGCCTTCCGCGAAGCACTGGTGGCGTGGGAGAAACAGCAGAGGAACGGCGGAGCAGCCGTGGTGGTGGAGGAGCACGGCACTACCGCATTCAGCGACGCCGAGGACAACTCGCCGCAGCGCCAGGAACCGCGCGAATTTCCGCTGCCGCCGCGTACGTCATGGCAGCCGGTCGATGCCGCCGGCCAAAGGAACGACGACGGCGACTCCCACCCGCCGCTGCGCTCCATCCTCCTGGGCATCGACAAATACCACCGCCGCCACGCAGACAAAGTCCGGCCCCTGGTCCAGGACCTCACCGAAGGCCAGAATCCCGACACCCTGTTCGTGGCCTGCGTTGATTCGCGGGTGAATCCGAACCTGATCACCAGCAGTGGTCCCGGTGATCTCCTCACCCTGAGGAACATCGGCAACGTGGTGTGCAGCGACGATCATGACGCCTCCATTGACTCCACGCTGGCCTTTGCAGTGAAGGCCTTGTCCGTGGACTCGATCGTTGTCTGCGGCCACTCCAACTGCGGAGCCATGAAAGCCGTGATCGCCGATGCGGAAGGATCAGCCGCTGGCCTGGGACGTGGGTTCGATGCCTGGCTTGAACATGCCCGCCCCAGCTACCAGGCACTCCTGGCAGGACACCCCGTGGCCCGCGCCGCTGAAGCAGAAGGTTTCGGCCGCCTGGATCAACTCAGCATGGTGAATGTGGCCCTGCAACTGGGCAAGCTGGCGGAGCATCCCGTCACCGGTCCGGCGTTGGCCTCCGGAACAGTGCAGGCGACCGGTCTGTTCTACGACATCTGCACGGCGAGGGTGGTCCTGGTGACCCCGGAAGGTATCGAGCAGTTGGATCCGAGCATGGCCGTCCGCTAAGCCTCAGCGGTGCACCGCCACCACCTACTTTCGATCCCATACTGCCCCGACACTCCGTACCCGCGGCGTGTCGGGGCAGTTTCACGTTCAGAGTGGGTGGTGGAGGTACAGCCTGTCGGTTTCGACGACGGCGCGCTGGGTACGGATTAAGCACTGCAAGGTGGGGAATACTGGACGGAGAACCACGAATTCCGGCAGACGAGGGCTGCCGTTCGAGGAGGTGGCGGACACGATGAGTGCCGGGAACAACGCTTTCAGGCGGAAGCTGGAGCGCGGGGCCGAACTGAGGGCCGTACGCGGCTGGGGCGGCAACGCCCAGGAGGACGCCGAGCTTGAGGCCGCGGACGCCGAAGAACGCGAGAAGCGCCGAAAGGTGGATGACGCGGCCCGCGTCGAATACCTGATCCGGGACGCCATGAACCAAGGGAAGTTCGACAACCTCAAGTACGCGGGCAAACCGATCCCCGGGCTCGGCGAGCACTACGATCCCGACTGGTGGGTCAAGGGACTCATCCAGCGCGAACGGCTGAGCGGGATCGGCCCTCCTGCCATCTTGCTGCGCATTGAAGACGCCGAACTGGACGCGAAGCTGGATCAGCAATACGGCGAGAAACAAGTCCGGGACATCCTCGAGGACTTCAACAAACGCGTGATCGAGGCCCGGAGGCAGCTCCAAGGCGGGCCGCCGGTCATCACGAAACTCAGGGATGTGGATGCCGAACTCGAACGGTGGCGGCAGCGGCGTGCTGCCGCCTCCCCGCCGGAGCCGGAACCGCAGGCGCCGGGCAAACGGACTTGGTGGCAGCGCCTCTGGAACGGCTCGGGCTAATCCGGGCGCTGCCCGCTTGGGCGGGGCGCACACAACAGCAGCCGACGGCGGAACCAGGGTCCCGCCGTCGGCTGCTGTTTGTTGGTGCTGCCGTTAGGCGAAGCTGTCTTCCTTGGCCTCCGGAGTGGCCGCGGCGGGCTTTCCCTTGAGCAGCGCGGACAGGTGCGCCTGCTGCTGGCGGAAGTGGCCGTGCGCAGTGAGGCCGAACTCGTAAGCGGACTCGGCATGCTGGGTGAGGTCGACGCCGGTGATTTCGTGCTCGTGCGGGACCCGGAAGCCGATGGTCTTGTTGATGATCCGGCCAATGACCAAGGTGCCCACACCGGAGAGCGCGATGGTGATCACGACAGCCACGAGCTGCGCAACGAGCTGCTGGGGGCCGCCACCGTAGAAGAGGCCGCCGGCCACACCGTCCTGGGGGAAGGCGATGAAGCCCAGGGACAGGGTGCCGATGACACCGGCGCCGAAGTGCACGCCAACAACGTCGAGGGAATCGTCGAAACCGAACTTGTACTTCAGGTCAACGAACACCGCGCAGGCAGCACCGGCCACCAAACCCAGGCCCAGGGCGGCCAGCGGGCTGATGTTGGCGCAGGAAGGGGTGATCGCAACCAGGCCGGCCACGACGCCGGACGCTGCACCCAGGGAGGTGGGGTGTCCGTGGCGGACCTTCTCGACCACAAGCCAGCTCAGCATGGCCGCTGCCGGAGTTACCAGGGTGTTGACCCAGATCAGGCCGGCCTGCTCGGCAGTGGTGGCAGCGCCGCCGTTGAAACCGAACCAGCCGAACCACAGGATTGCTGCGCCGATCATGATGAAGGGGACGTTGTGCGGGCGGTGGTTGGGGTCCTTGGCGAATCCATGGCGCTTTCCCACGATCAATGCGAGGACGAAAGCGGCAGTTCCCGAGCTGACCTCAACTACCGCGCCGCCGGCGAAGTCGATGACCTGGCCGAAGACTTCAGTCACGGCCCCGCCGGCGCTCATCAGGCCGCCGCCCCACACCATGTATGCCAGCGGGCAGTAGACAACGGTGATCCAGATCGGCACGAACAGTGCCCAGGCGCCGAACTTGGCCCGGTCGGCTATGGCGCCGCTGATGAGGGCAACGGTGATGATGGCGAAGGTCGCTGCGAAGGTGGCCTTGATGAGGTCGGGCGTGCCCACCAGATCCTGCAGGCCGAAGTGTGCGAAGGGGTTGCCGAACAGGCCCAGGAAGCCATCACCGGTAGTCATCGAGTAGCCCCAAAGGACCCAGACAACACCCACGATCCCCGCGGAGATGAAGCTCATCATGATCATGTTCAGTGCTGCCTTGGCGCGGGTCATGCCGCCGTAGAACAGGCCGAGGCCGGGGGTCATGAAGAGCACCATTGCCGCCGACAACATCATCCAGACGTTCTGCGCAGAGATCTCCACCTGCGTTCCCTTCTTTCAAGCCTGTCCGAAACGAGCCGTGATTTATCCGGCTCCCGTAAAGCCCCCCGATCAATATTCGGTGAGCTATGTTTCCGACTCAGAAGAGCTAAGTTGCAGGTAAGTTACAGAAATCTCCCGTTCGTGAAGATCAGGTCACTGGCATGTTTCGGGGATGTTAACGGCGCTTCTCCCTGGGTCCGGCCGGGTAACCGCCGCGCCTGCTGGCGATGATGATGACCAGCGCTATCGCTGTAGGAACCGCCGCGGCAAGGGGCACCAGCTGGGCGCCCACAGTGGTGAGGGCGAACGCGCCATAGACAGCCCCGACGGCGATCCCCAGTTGGATGGTCACCACGGTGAGGCCGTTGGCAGCGTCCTTGTGCTCGCCGCCGGCCCGGAGAATCGCTGCCTGGTTGTAGATACCCACGGCGCCGAACGCGATACCCCACAGCGTCATCAGCCCGAACGCCCCCACCCAGGTGCCGCCCAGTGCCGGCAGCAGGGCGAACGCAAGAGTCAGGAGTCCGACGGCGGCAATCACCGACGCACGTGGACGGGAGTCGGCGGTCATGCCGGCAATCCAAATCCCCACCAGGCTGGCGATTCCCACCACGGACAGGGAGATGCTGGTGGCCGATTCCGGCAGCCCGGATGCCAGCAGGAAGGGCGCCACGTAGGTGAACAGGGTGAAGTGGGCCAGGAGCAGGAGGGGCCAGGCGATGGCCACGGCGATGACGCCCGGCAGTTTCATGGCAGCACGCAGGGACGGAGCCTTCTGGCTGGCGTTGTCGTGAGCGCCGGGAAGGAGCCAGAAAGCCAACACGGCCAGCAGCACGCCCACGCCCGCGAGAACCAGGAAGGAAGCACGCCAGGTCATCAGTGAACCCATGAGTGTGCCGATGGGAGCCCCCACTGCAAGTGCGATGCTGTTGCCGCTGAACACCACGGCCATGGATTTACCCACGGAGTGTGCCGGAACGATTCGTGCCACGTAGGGTGCCATGCTGGACCACAGCATTCCGTGCGCAATGCCGCCGAGTAGCCTGGCCCCGATCGCCCACCCCAGCTCGGGGCTCAACGCCAGCAGGACATTGCTGAGCGCAAAAGCCAGCACGGTGGCGATCAGCAGCGTCTTGCGGGGAACCCTGCCGGCCAGGAACCGGGATAGGGGGAGCGCCGTGAAGACGATGATCGCCGCATACACGGCGGTCAGCGAACCAACTGCCGACTCGTCGACACCGAGGTCGCGGCTGATTTGCGGAAGCAAGCCGGAAGGAAGAAGCTCGGTGGTTACCGCAGTGAACCCGGCCGCTGCCAGCACAAGCAGTCCGCCCCAGGGGATCTTCCTGGGCTGCTGCCTTTCAGCGGGTGACGCCGTGGGCGATGGTGTTTCGACGACCGAAGGGTCCTGCGTCAAAGATTGCTCCTCAGGGATGGGTCAAGCTCGGGGTGCTGTTTCATGGGGGTCCGTACAACGGTATGCAGCCACGGCGGTGTGAGGGAGTCCCTGTCAGACACCCCCTTGCAGCAACACACTTTGTCTCCCGGCCATTCCTCACGCAGACTGGGCCTGTGAAGCCCTTCCTATTGCTGGCTACCCGCGCCGAAGACGCCGCAGCAGATGACGAGTACCAGGCTTACCTACGCTACTGCGGACTGAAACCGGACGAATTGATCCGGATCCGGCTGGAATCCGGGCCTTTGCCGCCTCTTGAACTGTCGGACTACTCCGGGGTGATCGTGGGTGGAAGTCCCTACACCTCAAGCGATCCTGTGGAGGAGAAGAGCGCAGACCAGGTCCGGGTTGAGACGGAACTCTCATCCCTCCTGGACCGGATCGTGGCGGAAGACTTCCCCTTCCTGGGTGCCTGTTACGGTGTCGGCACGCTGGGAGTGCACCAGGGCGCAGTCATCGACCGGCGCTTCGGGGAGCCGGTGGGAGCTACGGAGATCACCCTGACGACGGAAGGGGACCGGGATCCGCTGCTGCAGGGTCTCCCGCGCCGGTTCGAGGCCTTCGTCGGCCACAAGGAAGCGTGCAGCCAGCTGCCCCCGAACGCAGTATTGCTGGCCAGCTCGGAGGCCTGCCCCGTGCACATGTTCCGCATCAAGAACAACCTCTACGCAACCCAGTTCCACCCCGAGCTGGACGCCGACGGACTCATCACGCGGATCAACATCTATAAGAACGCCGGATATTTCCCGCCCCACGAAGCCGATGAACTCATCGAGACAGCCCGGAAGTCATCCGTGACAGAGCCCATGCGCGTGCTCAGGAATTTCACGGAGCGCTACGCCCGCTAGCCCCTCCCGTTGTGAGGCCCGCTTTGCGCGCTGAGCGCGGGGAATGCCACGCAGAGCGGGCCCCGCAACGCGACGTCCGACGTCGGAAGCCCCCCCGGGGACGTCAACGTCACCTGTGGCACGGCTACCGTTGCGGCGCTGCCGGACTGGTGCTGGGCTGTTGGGCGGGTGGGGGAGCAGGCGCCACAAAGGGGCCGCTTGGGTAGAGCGCCGTGGCTTCCATCATGTAGTTCGCCCATTGCGGGCCGGCGATCATGTAGCCGTCCAAGGATTTGTAGAACTTGCCGTTGATGGTGACGTTCTGGCCCGCCCGCTGTTGTCCCGCCGTCGTGTCCCCAAAGAACGACGCCGTGGCGAGCGCCGTCGTGTACCCGGCCACCCAGGTGGCGCCGTTGTTGTTGGACGTTCCGGTCTTGGCGGCTACCGGGACCCTGCTTTGGACCTTGGGTTCGATGTAGACGCCGGATCCCATCTTGAGCACATCCTGGAGTACGGCATTTACGCCCCGTGCCACAGCCGGCTTGACGGCTTCACGGCATTCCGGCGTCTGCGCTTCGTATTCCCTGCCCTGGGCGTCGCTGATCTCCGTGATGGCGATGGGCTTGCAGTAGGTGCCGTCATTGGCGAAGGTGGCGTAGGCGCTCGCCAACACAAGAGGCGCGACGCCGATGGAACCCAGGAGATTGCCGATCTGGTGCATGTTGATTGGGGCATTGTCCAGCCCGCTGTGCAGGCCAACAGTGTCCACCATCCGCTGGATTCCGCAGAAGTCCAGCTGTGCCGCCGTGGCGAAAGTGGCCGTATTGATGGAGTTGTAGAGGCCGTAGTTGATGGGCATGGGGCGGTAGTAGCCAGGGTCGTTGTTCTGCAGGTCGTCATCCGCGCCAAGGTTCTGTGCCTTCTGTGCCGTACTGTAGCCGCCCAGCACCTTGCCGCAACTGGAACGCCAAGGGAAGCCCACGGGGTATACCCGCCGTGATGCGTCCACCACGGCGGTGGGGTTCTTGCCTTCGTTGAGCCACTCCGCATAGATGAAGGGCTTCATGGTGGAACCGGGCTGGAAACCTCCGGCACCGTTCAGGTCGTAGCCGTTCTCGTCTCTTGCATCCACGTTGAAGTTCAGCTGGGTGTCGAACTTCCCCTCTTGTGGAACGAACACCGTGTTCTGGGCCATCGCCAGGACCTTACCGCTACCGGGCTGCACGGTGGTCATGGCAGCACCCCATTTGTCCGGGTTATCACCGGCGGATGCGTCCACCTGTTGCTGGGCGATGGCCTGGAGCCTGCTGTCCAGTGTGGTGGTGATGGTGAGGCCGCCGCGATACAGGAGTCGTTCACGATCCTGCACCGTGTCACCGTAGGCCTCGTTGTTAAGGATGAGGTGCGAGATGTAATCGCAGAAATACGTGGCAATGGCAGCACCGGCACATCCTTGAAAGGATGGAGTGATGTTCAATTCCACCGGTGTTGCCACAGCCACGCCATGGTCCACGGGGGTGATCTTCCCCTGTTCGAGCATCCGGTCCAGCACCAGGTTGCGCCTGGCCAGTGCTGCCGCCGGGTCGACCGTGGGGTCGTAGATGCTGGGACCATTCACCAGGCCTGCCAACAGCGCCGCCTGGGGCAGTGTCAGCTCCGCGGCGGAGGTGCTGAAGAAGTAGCGGGACGCAGCCTCGATGCCGTAGGCATTCCTGTTGAAGAACACGATGTTCAGGTATCCCTCAAGGATCTGGTCCTTGCTGAAGCGTTTCTCCAGTTCCAGGGCGAGCTTGATCTCGCGCAGCTTGTCTCCCACTGTTTTCTCGCCGCTGAGTACTACGTCCTCGGGGCGGCCCTGTGAAAGCCGGGACTCGTTAAGTACGTTGGTGACGTACTGCTGCGTCAGCGTGGAGGCCCCCTGCTTGGTTCCTTTGGTCAGGTTGGAGGTCAGCGCCCGCATGATTCCGTGCGCATCCACACCCGGATGCTCGTAGAAACGGCTGTCTTCGATCGCTACGATTGCTTCGCGGATGAACGGCGACATGTCCTCGAGAGGAACCTTGACCCTGTTCTCGGCGAAAAACGTGGCGATGAGTTGGCCGTCAGCGGTGACCACCTTGCTGGAAAGGGAAGGTGACTCCACGTCGAGCTGGCTGGGAAGACTCTCGTAGAAACCTATGGACCCACCCACGGTTGTGCTGGTGAGGGCAACCACCGGGACCACGAAGCCGGAGATCAACACCCCGCAGAGCAGGCTCACGAAGAAGAACCCGAAGATCCTTAACAGGACCTTGCCCAGACCCAGTGGTCCTCTGTTGTTCCGCGCCATTTTCGTGCCAATCCGTAGGGATGCCAGGCTGAAAAGTAGCTACAGAATACGTCCGGAACGTCAGTTGTTCCATGGCTCAGGTACCCAATAAAGGTCCCAAATCGGACTCAATCCAGCGGCAGTGTCACCCGGACGCTGGTGCCCCGCCCAACCGCGGAGTCGATGTCGACCGTTCCGCCGGCGTCGTGAACGGCGATCGACATCAACAGCAATCCAAAACCATGCCTGCGGCCGCTGGGCGCAGCGTGGATCTCGAAGCCGTCGCCGTCGTCCGTGATGGTGAGCTGGATGCCATGGTAGACAGCGTTGAGGCGGATAGTGAGTTCACTGGCGTTCGCGTAGTTCAACGTGTTGCTGAACGCTTCCTGCGCCACGTGGTACAGGAGCCCTGCGGCGGAGGACGAGATCTCGATGCCGTGGTGGGGAGTATGCCAGTGGACCGTGACACCGGCGCGGCGAAGCGGCGCGGCAAGGCGGTCGATGCACCCTGCGACACCCAACGCGTAGAAATCCACGGGGTTCTGGTCCTGGATGATGCCCTTCACGGCCACCACCTCGTCGACGGCTGCTGACTGTTCCACTGGTTCCCCCACATCGTTGTGCTTCATACCGGAAATTCGTTGTCGGAACGCCTTTGTATTGGTATTCCGGCTGATTCCAGCGTGGCGCCGCTACATCAAGGAACCTTTTCGATTGGCTCAAGTTCGCATCAAGTTTGCGGGCGAGGCTTGCGGCGGGGACGCGCCTCGTGCAGTGACGCCCGACGGCGGCCCTTGCGGACCGCCGTCGGGTTGCGACTGGCGTGTGGTCAGCTGTCCTTCGCCAGCAAGGTGAGCAACAGCCGGCAGGCGCTGGGAACCGGTTGGATGATGGCGACGGAGGTGGACTCGGCAAGTCGCCGGGCGGTGGCACTGAGCGGGCCACCGGCGATGATCACTGCGTCCGCACCATCCATCTCCGATGCCGCAGACACAGCATGGGCCAGTTCCCGGTACTGCCTTTCGGGGTCGGCCGCCAGGACCAGGGGCTCGGACTCCGTCAAGCGAACACCGGCAAAGGACTCTTGGAACCCGTGGGCTGCCACCAGTTTGCCCAGTGCCTCCACCAGCAACGGTGTGCTCGTTGCCATGGCGAAACGGCGAAGGTGCCCGTCGGGGTGGTAGGCGGCGGCATGGAGGGAACCCTGACCGATCCCGACCACGGGAATCTCCAGCTCCCGGTCCAGTTGCTCACGCCCGGGATCGCCGATCGCCGCCACGATCACTGCGGCGACCCTGCCGCCGTCGGGTCCTGAAAGGTAGCCGTGGGCTGCTTCCCTGACGTGTTCCGCGGACTCGGCCAGACTCTCCGGGTCCACGATCATGGAGGGTCCGGCGGCTGCGGTGATTCCGGTGACCCGGAGGCCGTGTGACGCGAGAGTCTCCGCGGCGAGGTCCACCATCATGGCGGTGGTGTTGCTGTTGGTGTTCGGATTGATCAGCAGGACTGTTTTGTCCCTCGGCGCGTGACTGTCAGTGCCCATAGATGGCAGGCTCCTCGTCCTCGTTCGGTTCGGCGTCTTCTTCCAGGGGCTTGCCGAAGGTTTCCGGTGGGAACTGGACCACGACGGCCAGGACAATGAACAACACTGCCAGTGTGGTGAACATCCCCGGCAGTCCGGCCGAATCGAAGACAGCCCCTGAAATGAGCGGGAACAAGCCGCCGGAAAGGGAACCCGCGGCCAGGATGATGGACGTTCCGAACCCGCGGGTGCGGGTGGGGTAGAGCTCCGGAGCGAACAGCCAAATAGTGGTGTTAAGGATGATCACGGAGAAGTTGAAGAGCACCCCGAAGATCACAATGAGCACGATGTCGCTGGCCAGGAAAGCCATGGACAGGCCGGACAGGCAGCCCAGGATCGCAGCCGATGTC
The DNA here is from genome assembly GCF_052113825.1 of Paenarthrobacter sp. TAF1. Classification (NCBI taxonomy): domain Bacteria; kingdom Bacillati; phylum Actinomycetota; class Actinomycetes; order Micrococcales; family Micrococcaceae; genus Paenarthrobacter; species Paenarthrobacter sp. TAF1. Next base: position 42,680 of record NZ_JBFRDO010000007.1, on the reverse strand, counting down.
AGGACCTTTTTTCGGGGCAGCCGGCTGGCGAGGTATGCGGCAGTGCAGGCGCCCAGCAAGGAACCTGATTGCATGATCAGCGTGAACCACAGGCTGGTGTTCACGGCGTAACCCCGGGACACCAGGATGGTTGGCATGAGCGTCAGCATGGAGATCTGGGCGGCGTAGGACATGCAGACGGCGACACACAGCAGGACCGTACGCTTGAGGAGCTTGCCGCGGAGTGCGTCCTTCCAATGGCCGGACGTCTTCACCACCACGGGGTCGGGGACTGCGGTGATATAGGTTTCGGGATTGGTGACGGGGCCGGAGAGCTTGTTGCGTGCCAGCCGGGTGATGACCAGGTTCGCTTCGTCGATCTTTCCTTGCGAGGCCAGGAAGCGGGGCGTTTCCGGAACGTAGCGACGGAAGAACATCACCAGCAGTGCGGGGATGAACAGAAGGCCGAACACCCAGCGCCACTTGTCCGGGCCGTCGAAGAGGGTGAAGACGAGGATGCCGAAGGCCGGTGCCAGCATGTTGCCTAAGCCTGCAGCGGTGACGTTGATCAGGCCAACCGCCGTGCCACGGTGTTTGGCAGCGAAGAACTCCGCCATCATGATCACGGCTACCGCGATTTCGCCGCCCAATCCGAAGCCGACGATGAAGCGTCCGACCGCCAGGATGGGATAGTTGGGGGCCACAGCGCAGAGCAACGAGCCTCCGGCGAAGATGATGAGGTTGATGACCAGCATGTGACGCCGGCCGTATTTGTCGACGATCAGGCCCGTCGCCAGCCGTCCGAGTGCGGTTGCCGTAAACGTCATTGTGTTCAGCAAGCCGATTTCGGTGGCGCCCAATCCCCAGGACTGGCGAAGGATGGGGCCGGTGATGCCTACGGCATTTTGTTCAAGGGCGTCGAAGAAGACACCCAGCAGGATCATGAAGACGATCTGGCGGTGCGCGCCCGTCACCCCGATCCGCTGATACGCGCCTTCGATTTGTTGTGCCAGGGATCCGGTCCGCGGTGTTGCAGCCTCCTGGGCAAGGTCTTTTTCCACAGTGCGCTCCTTACTGAGCTCTGAAGGGGTTCCGTCATACGGAATGCGAATATCGCATGAGGGAATGTGATGGAGATTACACTTTGGGATACCAGAAGGCCATAGCTGCCGTGTAAACAGAATGTGACCGGTCCTCAGCGCGGGCCTTGATGTGGTGGACCATTGACCCCCGTTGAATGACCCGCACATCAAATTCATCCAAAAAGGGTTGATTTAGCGACCTCCAGCGGTCGAAAGAGAGCAGTAAGGCTCACTCCGGACGCTACTCAGGCTCACCAGGGGGCTGTCCTGATCCGAGGACCGATCACAGCGTTGTATGCCATCGCGGACCAGTAGCCCGACTCAGTGCGTCCCGTTTTCTGCTGGATCATTCGCTTGTTCCCTCTGAAGATCCCCGGATTACCGGGGACCGCGTCGGGGCGATGACGAATGATCCAGCAGAATTGCACCTGCCACGAAGCTCAGCGGCGGCCGGGACCTTGCGCCTGGGTGTACTGGCCCGCGGTCACGGTGCCCTGTTGCTTGGCGCCATCGATGGATCCCGTCGTGAGGCCGGCTGTGGCATCGGCGGTGCCGCCCGTGTACACCGTGTACGTGGCACCGTCGGCGATCGCGGAAGAGGAGAACACCAGGGATGCGATGGTCTTGGTGGTCACGAACGTCGCCACCACGGCTCCCGACGAGTCGACGATGTGAACCGGGGTGCCCGCAGGTACGGAGGAGCTGAACGTGATCTGCACGCCGGACTGTGTGGAGGAGGTCCCGGGGGTTACGGCCATCCCGGCGCTTCCCGCAGCAGCCACGGTGCCTCCGGAAACGGCCAGCTCGCCGTTGACATCAAGTGCTCCGTTGCCGTCGTTGGTGGGCCCGTTGACCACGACGGTCCCGCCGGAAATGCTGGCGTTTCCGTTCGAGTCCAAACCGTCACCCTGCGCATTGATGGTCAGTGTCCCGCCGGAGACATCAACGCTGTAATCGCCGACGGTCTCGCCGCCACCCATGCCGCCGCCCATCCCGCCACCCATGCCGCCGCCGTCGGCAGTGCTGGAGGAGGCTCCGCCCGAGGCGTTCACGCCGTCATCGTTGGAAGTGACTGTCACGTCCCCGCCGGAGATGGCGATGTGCTGCGCCTCCAGCCCTTCTTCGGACTTGGTTACGTTCACTGTGCCGCCGGAAACAGTCAGGGTGTTGAAAGCCTTCACGCCGTCGTCTCCCGCGGTCACGGAGAGGGAACCACCGCTGACCAGCAGCCAGCCCCGCCCCTCGTCCGTCTCGTTGTCGGCCTTCACCCCGTCGCCGCCCGCGGTCACCTGGTAGGCGCCGTCCAGGAGCACGGTGTAGTCCTTCCCCCGGATGCCGTCGTCTGCTGCCTCGACGGTGACTTTGCCCGATGCCAGGACCAGGCCGTCCTTGGAGACGATGCCGTCGTTGTACTTTCCGGTGACCTTCAGGGAACCGGGCCCGGCAATGGTCAGGTCCGCCATGGAGAAGAGGGCCGCGTTCGGTGCGTCGTCGCCTTGGTCCGCGTAGCTTGCGGCATCCGTTACGGTGTTGGTGCTGCCGTCCTCCAGGTGCAGGATCGCTTCATCGGCGCTTTGCACCACGAGCGGGGAACCGCTGGAGTTACCAAGCTGCACCCCGTCCAGGATGATCCTCACCGTGTCTGAATCGCCCGCGGCCACCATGATCTTTCCGTCAGTCAGCGAGCCGCTGAGGCGGTAGGTTCCGGCGGCACTGATGGTGACGGTATTGCCGTCCACCGCCACGCCGGTGGAGGACGACGACGTCACTTTGCTGCCGCCGTCGGCCAGGCTGATTGCCACTTCCGTTGAGGCGTCCCAGCTGAGGTCGTCGCCGTCGTAGTGGGTGTCTTCTTCGATGGTGGCGGCGGTGACTGCCTGCTGGGTGGTGGTCGTCGTGGCCGTGCCGGAGGTGCCTGAGGACGTGGAACCGGTGGTTGGGGCGGAGCAGCCGGCCAGGGAGATCGCCAGCGCGACGGCGGCAACGGACAGGGAGGTGCGGAAGGAGCGCATGGTTGATTCCTTAGCTTTGGGGGAGTTGGTTGAGGGGGCGCAGGGGCATCCTGCGCCGAAGGGTTTGATTCCACCGGTTTGCGGGCAGTTCCGGGTGGAGTGCGGCCATGCCGGTGGCGAACTTGGAGATGCGGCACGGCCGGACACCGTTGGCCCAGAGGTGCCGGTCCAAGGGGCCCGGGGCGGAGCCGGACTTGGTCTCCACCACCACCGCGTTGTCCAGGACCCAGGGCTGCCCGTCCGGCCGCTGCCAGGTGACGTCGGAATCGATGGTGGCGCGGCTTCCCGACTCAGGCAGGAACAGCGTGGTGCGGTTGTACTGCGTGGACAGGACGGGGGACAAGGGGCCGAACGTGACGTCCCCGATGGCCGCGGAAAGGGTCTCGTTGACATAGAGAAGGCCTTCGTCAGTCAGCCGGTCGCGGTCGCTAAGTTCGTACGGGATGCGTTCCTTGACGGTGGCTTCACGTGCTCCTTCGGTCTTGACTTCAAGGAAGCTGACGGCGCTGTCCACGTAGGTCCGGGTGCGGATCTTGAAGCGCCGGCGCCGCCCGTGGGCTGCCAGCATGTAGCTGTCCAGTGCCGGGGTGTCGAAGTACACGGAGTCGTAGGCGAAGGTCCGGGCCCCGTCCATTTCCAGGACACGGGCGTGGGTGGTGAAAGTGGAGAGGACGCGTCGGGCTGCTGCCGAGGGAACCAGGTACTTGCGGTCAACACGGGTCAGCAGCGCGGCTTCAGCAGTGAGTTCTTCAAGCCCGACGGCGGGAAGCCGGCCCAGGTGGGGCATGACCCCTGGAGCTTCGGGCCGGCTCATGCGACACCCGCAGAGGTGGGCATGGACGGCTGGGGCGTCGGCTGGGCAGGCAGTTCCTGCGGCGCCTCTGTCAGCGCGCCCGCTGGATGGTTGACGGTGAGCCGGGCGGGGCGGACCGCGTAGCGGACATCCACGATCGTCTTGTCATTCACCAGGTCCAGCTCCTGGATGGTGGCCGAGTGGACGGTACCGTTGAGGACTTCTTCCAGCCGGACGTAGAGTTCGGCTTCGTCGTTGATGGCCCGGTCCAGCACCACCGTCTGGTGGCGGTAGGAGGGCAGGACCTTCGGGTTGTCACCAATGAACATCACCAGCAGGACCAACGACATGAGGGACAACGTCAACCACAGAGGCTCGACGCCGATGCCCGAGATCAGGCCCAGCGCCAGTGCCGAGAAGTAGTAGGCAACCTCGTGCTGGGCAAGTTCGGTGGAGCGGAGCCGGATGATCGAGAGCACACCGAACAGCCCCAGGCCCAAACCGACGCCGGCAGCAGAACCGGACAGTGCGGTGGCGACTGCGAGGACTCCCACGTTCATGCCGAGGTAGGACACCACCAGGTCACGGCGCCTGTGGCGGCGGAGGTACAGGGCCAACGTGAGGATGGAAATGGCAGCGAGGTCTGCCGCTATGAGGATGAGGGTGTTCATCGGTTACTCCGGAATCTCTGGGGGAATTGATGTCCACTTTTCAGGGCCACGCTGTGCTGGAACTGTGCCGGGACCAAGGGTGGGGTATGCGTTTCCTTCTGCGCGGCACGGCCTTTGCGGGAGAACAGAAAACGGTGCTGCACTACGAAACTGATGCCCAGCAGCGCGGCCTCCGTGAGGATCTTTGCGGGCAGGTCCGGGACGGAAACGGACGTCAGCGCCAGGATCGAGGCGTAGTTGGCCGCCAGCAACACCAGCACCAGGGCCACATAGCCGGCCGCGGCCACCCGCAGGGGCCGGTCTTTGCCGTGCTCGAACACCAGGCGCCGGTTGACCAGGAAGTTCACTGTGGCGCTGACCAGCCGGGCACCCAGCACGGCAATGAGCAGGGAATCCGTGACACCGATGAGCACCAGGAACATCACCATGTCCACCACGAAAGCGGAAAGGGACGAGCCCAGGAACTTCAGCAGGGGCGCGTAGATCCTGATCGAGTCCGCGACAGGCCGGAAGTGCGAGCCTGCGTTGTCGTTCAGATACACGGTGGCGATCCCGACGCTGCTGATGCCGTAGCCCGCCTGCTTCGCTTCGAGCAGCAGGTTCAGTTCGTACTCGTACCGCTGCCCGCGGACCGTCAGCAACCACGGGAGCATGTCCGCTTTGTAGCCCCGCAGGCCCGTCTGGGTGTCCGTGATCCGCTGGCCCGTCGCTAGCCTGAACAGGCCGCGGGTCACGGTGTTGCCGAACCGGCTCCGGGCCGGGACATTCCCGGTGAAGGTCCGGGAGCCCAGGACCATGGCCGCGGTGACGTGCCGGACCCGGTCGGCGACGGCCAGGATATCCGCCACGCCATGCTGCCCATCGCTGTCGGCGCATACCACGTCATGTCCCGGAAAACGCTCAGCGATGAAGGCGAAGCCGCTCTTGAGGGCGTGACCTTTCCCGCCGTTCACGGCGTAACCAAGCACATGGCACCCAAACTGGGCGGCGGCGTCGAACGTGTCCTTGTACTCGGGGCCGGAACCGTCGTCCACCACCACGATGCTGATCCACGGTTCTGCTTCCTGGAGGTTTCGGACAAGGGTGATGAGCTGGTGGTCCGGCTCGTAGGCCGGTATCAGGATGATCATGACCGGGCGATGTAGAGGATGTCCGAGGTGCCGCGCTCTTTGTTCTCGCCGAGCGGGTTGTTCACCAGGGATCCGTTGAAGTACATGGTGGAGGAGCCGCCGCCGTCGATGTTGTACGCGGTGGTGGCGCCGAGGTCCTTCATGATCTGCGCCAGGCCCGTCATGGTGACGCCGGCGGAGTAGCCGGGGCTGCGCCCATCCACCACCACGAACACCAGATGGTTCTGGTCGATGACGCCCACCGCCGTGCGCGGCTGTTCGCCCTGGATGGAGTGGTTGCCGAAATTGGTATCAACTTCCACGTCCTCGATGCCCGAGGCAATCTCGCCGTTGTCCAGCAGCGACGGGCCAAACGAGAGGGTGTTCCAAACGCCATCCGCGATGAGCTGGTCAGCGGTGGTGGTGGTCTCGTCGTACACCTTGACGGTGCCGTCCTTGTAGAAGGCCAGGCCCTGCCGTGCGCCCTCATCCCGATACACCACACCGTTGCGGATCACGATGCCGGTGTCCCGGAAACCGTAGTAGTCGCCGTTGATGGCGAAGATCGCGTTGTGGTCCTGGGCGATCGCGGAGGTGTTTTCAGTGATGTTGCCGCCGTACGTGTCCTCCGCGAATGCCGACTTCAGCGTGGTGGCCGCATCAAGCACGACGTCGGCAACGTAGTACGTTACGGTGCTGTCGCCGCTGCCGGTAGTTACCTTGCTGATGCTGATACCGGTGTCACCCGAGGTGTAGCCAGTATCAGTGACCACGGCGCTCGCGGAGGAATCAGCGGCGCTGCTGTCCGTCGTCGTGGTTTCGGTGGTGCCGGCCTGGCTCGCTTCGTATTCCGAGACGTTGGTGATTTCGGCGTGCGGAATGACGAAGCGGTCCAGGGCCCAGGCTGTTGCACCCCCGGCAGAGAGAGAGACCGCCAGGACGGCGGAGACGATCGCTCGCCGTGTCCGGCGGCCTTTGCGGTTTTCGGTCTGTGGAGGAGTCATGCCTCATTTCTACGGAGGCAGGCTACGCCTGAGGTTTGCCTCGCATATGCGGCGGCTGTGAAGGTCTCCCCGTGCCTGTGAAAGTCAGCGCCCGTCGGCTTCCAACGCTGCCTGTTCTATGCGCCGGCGGTGTGCGGCCAGTTCTTCTGCGGTCCGTTGAGGGATGTTGGGATCATTCGCGCGCTGGCCGGCCTGGCCGTCGATGAGTTCCCGGATGATGTCCGCATGGCCTGCGTGGCGGGCCGTTTCGACGCACATGTGGACCAGGATCTGGTGCAGGGTGACGTTCTTTTTCTCTTCGGACCACCACGGCACTACGCCCGGCGCGTCCAGGGGAAGGGACTCGATGGTTTCGTCGCTGTGCTTGGCGGAGAAGTGGTGCAACTCGATGATCTCTTCGCGGCTCTGGGTGGCAGGCACCCACATGTCGGCGTCGGGTTCGGCGGTGGCCTCGTACCAGGGGAGTTCCCGTCCGTTCGGTCGCCCGAACGTTTCGCCGAAGTATCCCAGCTCCACACCGGCAACGTGTTTCACCAGGCCCAGCAGGTTGGTTCCCGTGGGGGTCATGGGCCTGCGGACATCGTATTCGCCGAGGCCGTCCAGTTTGTCCAGCAGGTCCTGCCGGCGGGTACGGAGATAGTTGAGCAACGTTGCTTTGTCATCCATGGTGAGCACTCTACCGAAGGGGTGCTGCAGCGAGATCGCCGCGAACCCGGGGCAGTCCGCGACAGTCGGGACGAAGCTCTCTTCATCAGTACCATTCTGGTACCATTGATGCATGGCCATGAACCTGCGCGTACCTGAAGACCTGGATCGACGGCTGGAGAAGTTGGCCGCCGAGGAACACACATCCAAGTCCGCGCTCCTGCTACAGGGGGCAGAGCTGGTTCTGCAGCGCCATGCGCGCCGACGCGAAATCAGCGAGGGCCTTGATTTCGTCATGAGTCATGATGCTGAGCTCCTGACGCGCCTTGAAGACGCGTGACAGCATACCTGGACATCGAGGATGCCCTTCAAGTCGTTGATCGGTACGGCTTCCATATCCGCGATGTCGGCCTGCTCGCCTCGGCTTTGGCCAGGCCGGCTACAACCGTCTTGGGCACAGATGCCTATCCCGACCTTGCGCTGAAGGCGGCTGCGCTGTTGGAGTCCGTCGCCCGGTTCCACCCACTCATTGATGGCAACAAGCGAACCGCATGGACACTCATGGTGCTGCTGCTTTGGGTCAACGGATATCAGCATGACTTCACCACAGATAAGGGCTTCAAGCTTGTCGTCGGTGTCGCCAGCGGCACCATCGAACTGCGGGATTCTGCCGCCGAAATCTCCCAACACCTGGTGCCACGTTAGTCGTACCGGGAATCAGCCGCCCGTACAGTCTCCCAAGCGACGCTCCGTAGGCAAAGCAGTGCAGAAAGCCCAACTGTTCGCCGCAGCCGGGGCCCGGGAGGTCTCGACGGCGGTCCCGCACGTTTCCGGCGACGTGGACGTGACCAGGTACTGCTTTATTCCTCTCTTCGGCATCGCGTTGACTTCAACCCAAGCCAGTGGCGGACCCGGCGAAGGACGCCGGACCCCGTCCCGCCACGAGTGTTAGGAGCAACTCCTTGTCACTTCAATTCCCCCGCAGGACCCTGCTCCAGGGTGCCGGCGCACTTTCCCTGGCGGCAGTGGTCAGCTCGATGTTCGCACAGAACGCCTGGGCCGACGCAGAACCGGGCGCCGCGGAGTTCGCAGCGCTGCGAAACCGTTGGGTGGACCAGATCACGGGCCGCAACGTCATCCAGGCCGGCGACCCTGACTTCGCCAAAGCCATCACGGCACTGAACAACAAAGCCGCAGACTCTCTGGCCAAGCTCAACACGTCGTCGGGTCGAACCTCGGTGTTCACGGACCTGTCCTTGGCCAAGGACGCAGAAATGGTCACCACCTACACCCGCCTGTCCCAACTGGCCACGGCCTGGGCCACCCCCACAGCGGCCGTGTTCGGGGACGCCGCGGTCCTTGCCGCCATCAAGGCCGGCCTGGCTGATGCCAACACCCTTTGCTACAACGACAGGAAGGAAGAGGTAGGAAACTGGTGGTCCTGGGAGATCGGCGTACCCCGGGCACTCGCCGACGCCATGGTGCTCCTGCATGCCGAATTGTCGGCCGCTGAACGCACTGCCTACTGCGCGGCCATCGACCATTTCGTGCCCGACCCGTGGCTGCAGTTCCCGCCCAAGCGCGGCAAGATCACCTCCGTTGGCGCCAACCGCGTGGACCTGTGCCAGGGCATCATCATCCGTTCCCTGGCAGGAGAGGACCCGGCCAGACTCAACCATGCTGTGGCCGGACTCAGCCAGGTGTGGCAGTACGTCACCAGCGGAGACGGCATTTTCCGCGACGGCTCGTTCATCCAACACAGCACTACTCCGTACACCGGTTCCTACGGAGTTGTCCTGCTCACCGGGCTGTCCAAATTGTTCTCCTTGCTGGGAGGTACGGCGTTCGAGGTTTCCGACCCAACGCGCAGCATCTTCTTCGACGCCGTGGAGGGCTCGTTTGCGCCCGTCATGATCAACGGGGCCATGGCCGATGCCGTCCGCGGCAGGAGCATCAGCCGTGAGGCCAACACTGGCTATGACCTGGGGGCGTCGGCGATCGAGGCCATCCTGCTCCTGGCACGGGCCATGGATCCAGCGACGGCGTCCGGATGGCGGGGTTTGTGCGCGGGCTGGATTGCGCGCAATACCTATCGACCGATCCTCAACAGTGCGAGCGTGCCCAGGACGGCACTGGTCAAGGAGCTCCAAGCTACTGGTGTTGCCCCCGTGGCAGAAGCTACGGGCCACAAGCTCTTCCCCGCGATGGACCGCACCATGCACCGCGGACCCGGCTGGGCATTGTCGCTCGCCCTGTCCAGCAACCGCATTGCCTGGTACGAATGCGGCAACGGCGAGAACAACCGCGGCTATCACACTGGCTCCGGCATGACCTACTTCTACACGTCCGACCTCGGCCAGTACGACGACGCGTTCTGGGCCACGGCCAACTACAACCGCCTCCCCGGCATCACGGTGGACACCACTCCCTTGCCGGACAAGGTGGAGGGGGAGTGGGGCGCTGCCGTTCCCGCGAATGAGTGGAGCGGGGCCACAGCGCTGGGTGAGGTTGCCGCCGTCGGACAGCATCTGGTGGGGCCGGGCCGCACGGGCCTGACCGCGCGGAAGTCCTGGTTTGTCAGCGGCGACGTCACCGTTTGCCTCGGCGCGGACATCAGCACTGCTTCGGGCGCCAAGGTGGAAACCATCGTCGACCACCGCAACCTCCACCAAGGCAGCAATACACTCACGACGGCGGCGGGCACTATCGCTGGAACGGCAGGCACCGTTGAGGTGCTGGGCGATGGGCGCTGGGTGCACCTGGAGGGATTCGGCGGGTACGCGATGCTCGATGATTCCCCGCTCCACGTGTTGCGGGAAACCCGGTCCGGCAGCTGGTCCGGGGTCAACATCAACGGCAGCGCCACGGTGCAGCAGCGCAATTTCGCCACCCTCTACGTGGACCACGGGGTCGGGCCTGTCGCCGGCAGTTATGCGTACATGGTGGCGCCGGGAGCATCGGTAGACCTGACCCGGAAGCTGTTGCAGGGAAACAAGTACAGCGTGATCCGCAACGATGCTACGGCCCAGTCCGTGGAGTTCAAGACCGCGAAGACCACGGCCGCAACGTTCTGGAAGCCCGGAATGGCGGGGGACCTTGGGGCGTCGGGTCCTGCCTGCGTGGTGTTCTCCAGGCATGGGAATGAGCTGAGCCTGGCCGTCAGCGAGCCGACGCAGAAGGCCGCCGGCCTCACGCTGACCTTGCCGGAGGGTACGTGGTCCAGCGTCCTGGAGGGCGCCGGCACCCTGGGGACGGACGCCGACGGGCGGAGCACCCTGACGCTTGACACCACTGGGCTCAGCGGCCAGACAAAGCTCATCAAGCTCCGCCGCTAGAGCCTCGTTGCGGGGCCTGCTCTGCGCGCCATTTAGCCCCCGGAGACCGCAGAGCGGGCCTCACAACGCTTCGCCCCGCAGGAGTCACGGACAACAATGCGTGGCCGCAACCGGATTTGGTACAACGGACATGCGTCACCTTCGGTCAGCCGACGCAGCAGGACATCGGCGGCCATGACGCCCAGCCTGTGCTTGGCGGGCGAAACCGCCGTGAGCGGTATCCGGGCGAGGTCAGCCATTTCGTCGTCATAGGAGACGAGCGCGAGGTCCTCGGGAACCCGAACCCCGTGCCTGGACGCGGCGCCTTCCAGCAGAGCGGCTTCCCGGTCTCCGAAGACCAACGCCGCCGTGGCACCACTGCCAGCCAGCAGCCCGAACATGTGCTCGGCCTGGTCGGCTTCCCACTCCGGCTTGGTTGCGCTGAACGCCATGTGCCCGTCGTTCTCCAACCCCAACGCCGTGATGGCAGCCGTATACCCTGCGATGACCGCAGCCTGCGTGGGATTGCTGCTGCGAGCGGCCTCGTTCGCGCGCGTGAGCAGCCCGATCTTTCGGTGACCCAAGCGGTGGAGGTGCATGACGGCGTCGTACGCTCCGCCTTGGTGATCCGAGCAGACGTGTTCCGTGCGGTCGCCGGGCCCCAGATCGTCAAGGCTCCGCTCCAGGAGGACAACCGGCACGGGAAGGGCCATGAGCTCGGCGACGCGCTGCTGGGGATCGGCCAAGCCGGTCAGCGTCGGCACCAAGATGAGGCCGTCCACTCCGGCATCCAGAAGGAACTGGATTCCGGCGTTCTCGCGCGTGAAGTCGTAGTGGTACGTGGACAGTTGCAGGCTCGCGCCCCGGGCCGAGAGGTGTTCCTCGATCCCTTGGAGGACGCGCGGGTAGTACAGCTGCGTGTCCGGGAGCAGGACGCCGATGACGAACCTCGAGCGTTTCTGCGTGCGCTGGGGTGCAGCGACGAAGCTGCCGGCGCCCTGCCGCCTGACCACCAGCCCTTTGCCTACAAGGTCCTCGAAGGCCCTCCGCACCGTGGTCAGGGAAAGGCCGGTCTCTGCCGCGAGTTGCTGCTCGGTGGGGAGCTTGGTCCCCACGGCCCACGTCCCGGCGAGGATGTCCCTGCGGAGGTCGTCGCTCAAGTCCTGGAACTTCAAGTTGGCCTTGGCAGTGTCGCGAAGGGGTGCGCCACCGGAGTCCGGTTCCTGTTTCCTCTTTGGCATGATCCATCTCCACCTGTGGACAGACGATTTCTCTCATCATGCACCACAATTTAGAGAGTATTTGAGGAGTAATTGTCAGATCCCCGGAGTATTTTCACGCCAACCGGGAATGCTCATTGATTCCTTGCCTTGAGGCTCAGTAGCAATGGGAGGGTGTCCAACAAGAAGCCGAACATCCTTTTCATCCTCAGCGACGACCAAGGCGCCTGGGCGCTGGGTTGCGCCGGAAACCCCGAAATCCACACGCCAAATCTGGACGGCCTCGCTGCCCGCGGCACGCGGCTGGAGAACTTCTTCTGCGCCTCACCGGTCTGCTCCCCGGCGCGCGCCAGCCTGATGACCGGGAACATCCCGTCGCGCCACGGCGTCCACGATTACCTGGCGGGCGTCGAAACCGGACCCCAGGCCATCGACTACCTGCAGGGGCAGCGGTTGTTCACGGATGACCTCGCCGATGCCGGCTACCGCCTGGGCCTGTCCGGCAAATGGCACCTTGGCGCCAACGATGCTCCACGGAAGGGCTTCAGCCACTGGTTCGCCCTGGAAGGCGGCGGCAGCCCGTATGACCGCTCGGTCATGTACAGGTTCGACGGCGGCACCAGCCACCGGGAAACGGTCACCGAGTACTTGACGGACGCGATCACCGGCGATGCCCTGGACTTCATCAACGATGCCTCGCAAGAGCCCGAACCCTTCTTCCTGGCCCTCAACTACACAGCTCCCCACAAGCCGTGGAAGGGGCAGCATCCGCCGGAATTTGAGGATCTCTACAGCGACTGTGAGTTTTCCAGCTGCCCGCAGGAAGCCATGCACCCGTGGACTCCCACGGTGGACGGGGTGCCGATCGGCGGCGAAGCAGACACCCGTGCAGCCCTTGTGGGGTACTTTGCCGCCGTCAGTGCCATGGACGCCGGGATCGGGACGGTCCTCAGCCGGCTGGAGCAACTCGGGATCCAGGACAACACCTTGGTGGTCTTCAGCAGCGACAACGGTTTCAATTGCGGCCACCACGGCATTTGGGGGAAGGGCAACGGGACGTTTCCGCAGAACGTCTACGATTCCTCCGTCAAAGTGCCGGCGATCTTCGCGCTCCCGGGCAGGATCCGGCATGGCGCTGTAGTGACGGAACTGTTGTCCGCCTACGACGTGGCGGCCACCATCCTGGAGCTGGCGGGGGTAAACCACTGCCCCTTCGAAGACGGGCCGGGACAGTCTTTCGCGGAGCTTTTAGGCGGGCTGCCACCGGCGGCCGGGGATCGCGCCGTCGTGGTCTTTGACGAATACGGTCCCGTCCGGATGATCCGCAGCACCGACTGGAAGTACGTGCACAGGTATCCGCACGGTCCGCATGAACTCTACGATCTCCTGGCCGACCCGGACGAGCGAGTCAACCTTGTGAACGAGCCGACGCACGCTGCACGGGTGTCCGCCATGCGTTCCCGGCTTCAGGAATGGTTCCAGCTGCACGCCGTCCCTGGCCTCGACGGGAGTTGGCTTCCCGTGGCCGGGGCAGGCCAGACTGCGTCCGTGCTGGATGATCCCCTGGGGGCTTTCACCCCACCCAACTGGGATGGCACGGACGCAGCCGGAGGGTCGTCCTAACCGGCGTCCGTGAGGGCGAGTCCGGCACTGAGTTCCTGGGCACTGAGCTCTTGGGCACTGAGCTTTTGGGCACTGAGCTCCTGGGTACTGTCCAGGAGAACCACGGCCTGGCCGCTTCCGGCAGCCTCGTAGGACGCCAGGACTACCTCCACGATGTGGCGGGCGTGCTCAACACTGACTTTGGGGACACCGCCGTCGAGCACAGTGATGAAATCCTGCAGCTGCAGGAAGAAACCCTCCTGGATGTCCTCGGGCCGCGGCTCCCATACCGTGCGTGTCACGCCGTCGCGCCGGACCAAGGTTCCATGGTGGGGGCTGCAGGACAGGGTGCCGTACTCACACACGATCAGGACCTCGTCCAAGCGCTGCACGGCGTCGGACACCACGGAGATGCTGACATGCACCCCGTTCCTGAGGGTCAACGCCATGGCACCGTCGGTTTCCACGGGAACGCCGAAGCGCTTGAGGGTAGAGGCGCTCACGGACTCAACGGGTGCGCCACCGAACCAGATGGAGCGGTCAAGGCAATGGCCGCCGATGTTCATCAGTGCACCCCCGCCTGCCATGGCCTCGCTGAAGAACCAATCCGGCCGCGTTCCCGGACGGTAATCGGTGGTCCGGTAGTCGCGGATCATCAGGACCCGTCCGAGTTCGCCGCTTGCCAGTACGTCCTCGGCGGCCAGTTTCTCCGGAAGGAAATGCTGGATTTGCCCGATCACCAAGGACACCCCGGCCTTCCGGCACGCTTGAATCATGCGATCGCAGTCGGCCACGGTGGTGGCCATGGGCTTTTCCACCAGCACGTGCAAGCCGTGGTCGGCTGCGGCCAGCACCATCTCCAGGTGCAGGGCGTGCGGGGTATTGATGATGACGGCGTTCAAGCCGGCCTCGCGGTACATGGCCAGGTAGTCCCCAAAGACGGAAGCCCCCCATGGCGATGCGACCCTCTCTGCGGCTTCAGGCCGCAGGTCGCAGACGGCGGCCAACTCCACGTTGCTGATCCGCGCTGCGGATGCTGCATGGAAATGTGCCACGGCGCCCGCGCCAATGATTCCAAGTCGTATCAATTTCCCTCTTTAGCTCGGAGCCGGAGCGCGGGCTCGTTCGATCGGAACGCCGCGCAGGTCTCCTCGATTGTTGGGCAGCCGGAAAAGAGGAATAAATGCCTAATTGGGTCCCACCGCCCACGGGCTGCCAGGCAGGTGGAGAAACTTTCCAAAATACTCATTGAATCCTGCTTTCGGGGACTGTGAGAGTCGTCTCACTGAACCGCATCCGGCTGGTTCCCCCTCACTCGAAAGGTGATTCCCATGGGCAAAACAGCCCGTCATCTTCGCCCGCTGGCCGCCCTGTTGGGTGCAGCGCTTGCCTTGTCCACCACTGCCTGCGGCGGAGCCACCGATGCCTCCCCGGCCGCCGAAGCCGTGGATATTTCCGGGTCCATTTCCGGCCAGACCATCAACTATTGGTCGATGTGGAAGGACGGCGAACCTCAGCAAAAGGTCATCGCCACTGCCATCGCGGACTTCGAAAAAGAAACCGGCGCCAAAGTCAGCGTCCAATGGCAGGGACGCAGCAACACCGAAAAGCTCGTCCCTGCGCTGAACACCAACAACGTCCCGGACCTGGTGGACGGAACACTCGCCAAGCTCGCTCCGGTGATCGGCGAAACCGGGCAGGCAAGCCCCCTGACGTCCGTCTACGCGTACGAGCTGGACGGGAAGACCGTCAGTTCAGTGATTCCGGAGAAGTTCACCAGCAACGGCGTCTTCAAGGGAGAGGACGGACAGCCTTGGATGGTGCCCTACAGCATCAGCTCGGACGGCATCTGGTTCGATGCTGCCAAGCACCCGGAGCTCAAAGCAAAGCCGCCAGCCACCTGGGATGAATTCATTGCAGTCCTGGACAAGCTGAAGGCCGGCGGAACAGCCCCCATTGCCGCCGATGGTGATATCGCAGGCTATAACTCCACCTGGTTCGTTACCTCGCTGCTCCGGCTCAAAGGCGCTGGCAGCTTCAAAGCCCTCGCAGAAGACAAATCAGGCGCAGGATGGGATGACCCTGCCGTCCTTGAAGCAGCACAAAAGGTGGAATCACTGGTCAAGGGCGGATACCTGAACAGTGGCTACAACGCCAGCAAGTTCCCGGCGCAGCAGCAGCTCTGGGCAAACGGTGACGCCGCCCTGATCCTCAACGGCTCGTGGACGCCCACCGAAACCGGTTCATACGCCGCCCCGGGCTTCGAATACTCCTCGTTCCAGTTCCCGGCCATCGGCGACAAGCCGGCCAGCGCCCGCGTGGACTTCATCGGCTTCGCTGTTCCGGCAAAATCCAAGAACCAGGTTCCTGCCCAGCGGCTTGCGGCGTACCTGCTGGGCGCCAAGTACCAGGACGCCCTCGGAACGGACGCCAAGGTGCTGCCGGTGAGGCAGGACGCACCGGTGGATCCCGCCGTCGCAAGCGTCAAAGCCGCCATCGACGCCGCTCCGGCCACGCACCTGCAGAACGACGGCGTGACGTTCCCCGGCTACACAGAGAAAGTCTTCTTTCCCAGGGACGATGAACTGTTCCTTGGAAAGACCACAGCCGCAGAGTTCGTGGCCAAGATGAAGGAAGCCCAGATCCAGTACTGGAAGGACAACGGCTGATGTCCGTCGGCCTGAAAGAACCCCGCGCCGGTAAAGCGGCACTGCAGAATCCCGAGTCCCGGAAAACGGTGACCAGGAAGGCCTCAGCTCAGGGCCGCCAACCGGGAAGCTCCATCGATGTGCAGCGCAAGAAGCTGCTGGTTCCCTTCGTGGGTCCGGCGTTCGTCCTGTACACGGTCCTGTTCATCGTTCCCGCCCTTGGTGCAGTGTGGATCAGCCTCCACAAATGGGCCGGCTCCGGACCCATGAAATTCGTGGGCCTGGACAACTACGGCCGGATCTTCCGGGACCCGCTGTTCCTGTCATCGTTCGGCAACACCCTGCTGCTGCTGTTCGTGGTGGGAGCCGCAATCTTCATTCTCGCTTTCGCCATGACGCTCGTCCTCCGGGACATGGCAGGGAAGAAGGTTGTTCGTAACGTCATCTTCTTCCCCCACCTCATCAACGCGCTCGTGTTCGGTGTCCTGGCCGGCTTCATCTTCAACCCCGGCGGAATGGTCAACAGCCTCCTTGCGCCCCTTGGGGTGACGGACCCGCCCAAGTGGCTGGCACAGGACAACATCTTCCCGCTCATCATGGTCACCCTGGTCTGCACCACCACCGGTTACTTCACCACCATCCTGATGGCCGGCGTCGACCGCATCCCGCCCTACTACTACGAGGACTGTGCCCTGGCAGGAGCCTCCGCGTTCCAGCGGCTGCGGTACGTCATCCTCCCGCTGACCTGGGATGTCTTCGGTACCTGTGCGGTGCTGTGGACCATCTCGTCGGTGAAGATCTTCGAGATCGTGTGGGTATTCGGCGGCAGCTCCGGGGCAGGGGTGCCTCCCACCCAAAGCTGGACGGCAGCCGTCTACACCTACGTCAACGCCTTCTCCGGACAGTCAACGCCTGCCTACGGTGCCGCAACGGCCTCCGCTGTGTTGTCCCTGGCGCTGATCTCCGTCCTGGTTGTCCTGCTGCGCCGCGCCATGCGTCGCGACGCCGTCGAGTTCTAAAGGAAATGACATGAGCGAATACAAACTGCTGGCTCCCTTGACCGCCCGCAGGCGGGGACGCCGCGGTGTCAGTCCCGCCCTGCGGGGGGAACGCAGCGTAGTCCGGGGCATCGGTGTGGGGTTGCTGTGGCTGGTGGTTGCGATCAGCATCGCGGCGCTGGTGTGGATGGTGGCGCAGGCCTTCAGGGATACACGGGCCATTCTTGACGACCCCTGGGGCGTGCCGGCCTCCTTGGACTTCGGCAACTTCGTTCGGGCCTGGACCGTGGGAGACTTCGCGGTGGCCACGTGGAACAGCCTGCTGACCACAGTGGTGTCGTCGGTCCTTACCGTCGCCATCGCCGCGCCGTGCGCCTACTACCTGAGCCGGGTGGACAACAGGCTCACCCGCGGCCTGAGCCTGTACTTCATCCTGGGCCTCGGAATTCCGGCGCAGGTCATCCTGATTCCGCTGTTCGTGATGCTGAACAAGGTGTACCTCACGGACAGCATCATCGGATTGAACCTCGTCTACATTGGGGTTTCCATGCCGTTCACGGTCTTCCTGCTGACCGCCTTCTTCCGTTCCCTTCCCCTGGAAATGGAGGAAGCCGCAGCCCTCGACGGGACCACGGCCTTCGGAACCTTCTGGCGCATCACCCTGCCTTTGGCCAAGGGAGGCATCCTCACTGCCTTCATCCTCCAGGTCATCTCGCACTGGAACGAGACCCTTCTGGCCTTGACCCTGCTGCAATCCACTGAGAAGTACACGCTCCCGGTAGCGCTGATTTCGTTCGTCCAACAGCAGACCTACTCCGGCGCTGACTGGGGTGGACTGTTCGCAGGCTTGGTGATGGTGGTGCTGCCCATGCTGGTCATCTACGTGTGGCTGGGCCGCCGACTTACCGAGGGACTCACACTGGGGATGGGCAAATAGACCCTCGACGCCGGGGCTACCGCGGCCGGTCCAGCCTAATTGCGGGTTGCCCGGGATGTCTTGTCCTCGGAGGAGCGCCAATGCCACAGTGAACCATGGCCACCGAAGAGGACGTCAGGAGGATCTGCCTGGAGATGCCGGGTGTCAGCGAACGCTTGAGCTGGGGTCAACCCGCCTGGTTCGCCAGGACGCTGATGGCACGTATCTGGGAAGACGGGGTTGTCACGGTCAAGACCGATGAACGTGAAGCGCTCGCAGCCATGGAACCGGACACCTATTTCTGGACACCTCATCACGACCAGTCCCCGAAGCTGCTCCTGATCCGACTGGAGGGGRTCGATGTGGACGAGCTCGACGAACTGCTGCAGGAGTYGTACAGGATCGCCGGCGGCCGCGCAGGCTAGACTCGGCCGAATGGGGGACAACAACACGCCTGGGGAACACCACTCACCGCAGCCCGCCCGGAAACTGGCGGTCGTCGTCGTGCCTTTGCTGGGCCTGGTTGCCGTGATCGTGGGGCTGATCGTGGCGTGGAACAACCAGAGCACAGGCTTTGGCTTCTTTGCCTATGCGCCGCTGAGCGACACGGTCTTCGTGGGGGATAACGGCTCATTCGTGAGCAAAGGAAGCCAACTGGGACTGGCTGTAACGGGGGCCGGCCTGCTGGTCCTCGCCTTCTGGGCCGGGCTGGCCATCGGCCGCCGCCAAGTTCGCCGCTGACTTCGCCGCGGGAACGCGAAAACGCCGCAGAAACGCGAAATCGCCGGAGAGCTCCAGCGAACTGGCAGCTTTCCGGCGATCTCGGCGCAAGCAGAAGACTAGGTGAGCTTCACCTGGCGGTTCATGTCCTTGTACAGCAGGTAGCGGAACTCGCCCGGTCCACCGGCGTAGCAAGCCTGCGGGCAGAACGCGCGCAGCCACATGAAGTCGCCGGCTTCCACCTCAACCCAGTCGTTGTTGAGCAAGTACATGGCCTTGCCTTCCAGCACGTACAAGCCGTGCTCCATGACGTGGGTTTCCGGGAAGGGGATCACGCCGCCGGGCTGGAAGGTCACAATGTTGACCTGCATATCGTGGGCGAGGTCGCTGGAGTCCGTGAAGCGAGTGGTCTTCCAGACGTCGTTGGTGTCCGGCATGGAGGTAGGCTCCACGTCCTTCTCGTTGGTGACGAAGGACTTGGCCTCGAAGCCTTCAAGGCGCTCGTAGGCTTTGCGGATCCAGTGGAAGGAGACGATGTCGTCCGAGACGTTTTCCAGGCCCCACTCCGCGCCGGCGGCAAGGTAGGCGTAGCCGCCCTCCTCGAGGTGGTGCAGTTCGCCGTCGAGCGTCAGGTTGACCTGGCCCTTGGTCACGAAGATGACGCCTTCAACGCCGGCCTCGAACTCTGCCTTGGGTGCCCCGCCGCCCGGTGCGATCTCGACGATCAGCTGGGAGAACGTGGTGGCGAAGCCGGAAATCGGCCGCGCGATGATCCAGGAACGCGTGTTGGAGAAGCCCGGCAGGTTGCTGGTGACGATGTCCGTCATCACGCCCTTGGGGATCACCGTGTAAGCCTCGGTGACGATCGCCCGTTCCGTGGTCAGATGTGTCTGGGGCGGCAGTCCGCCCTGCGGGTAGTAGTAGTTGCCCATGCGGGGAGCTCCTATCAGTGGGAAGTCGGTTGTGCGAGCCGCGGGTGCGCAAGCGCGGTCAGCTGTGAAAGTTCGACGCCGGCAAGCGCCTTGACCTCGTCGGTCCCCACTGCGCCGCACTGGACGCCGCGGAGGACGAAGCCTGCGAGGGCACGGGCCGTGGCGGGCTCGTCCATGACGCCGCCTTCGGTGCGTTCCACGTAGTTGCGCAGGCGCAGTGCCGCGGCGGGAAGGCCTTCGCGGTAGAACGCATACGACGCCGAGAAGCGGCTGGGCAGCTGGGCGGCGTGGAGATCCCATCCTTGGTAGTAGCCGTTCTCCAGGGAACGGCGGACCAGCCGGCCGTGCAGCTTCCAGGCATCTTCCACGGCGTCACCGACGGGGATGATGTTGGTGGAACCGTCGGAGAGGCGGATTCCCGTGCCGGCAACAGCGAGCTGCATGACTTCCTTGGCGAAGTCGGCCACGGGGTGCTCCATGGACTGGTACTCGGCGGAGATACCCAGCGAGGCGCTGTAGTCGTAGGTCCCGTAGTGCAGGGCGCTGATACGGCCCGGAACAACGTGGGGGAGCTGGGCTACCGGAGAGGTCCCGTCGGCACCGATGATGAGCTGCGGCGTTTCCACCTGCACCTCGAAGCGGAGCCGGCCTGCGGGGAGTCCGTGCACCTCTTCCAACCGCGACACTGCGAAGTCCATGGCCTGCACCTGTGCCACCGTGGTGACCTTGGGCAGGGTGAGGATCAGCCCGGCAGGGAGTTCCCCGGCCTGGGCCAGGGTGGAGACGAACAGGTCCAGGGTCTTCAGGCCGCGGGCACGCGTCGGTGCTTCGAAGCACTTGAAGCGGATGCCGATGAACGGCGGGGCCGTTCCGGCCGCAACTGCAGCGGCAACTGCGTTGGCGGCAGCAACGGCGTCGGCGTCTTCTGCCTCATCGCCGCGGTCGCCGTAGCCGTCCTCGAAGTCCAGACGGAGGTCCTCGATCGGCTCGGAAGCGAGCTTCGCGGCGACGCGCTCGGCAACCGCGGCAGCCAGGTGCGGTTCCTGGCCCAACAGCTGACCGAGCTTTTCGAGGCCACCGTGGGCTTCCGCCGTCGCGAGTGCCTGGGCGCCCCAATCTGCCACGAAGGTGGGCGTGAAGCGGTCGGCGGGGATGTAGACGGTGTGGATGGGCTGGCGTGAGCCGTCATCGCCGGGGTAGTTGCGGTCAAGCAACTGGTCCGTTGCCTCCAGCTGCGACTCAATGTGTGCCAGGTCGGATGCAGAGAATGAACCCATCTCAGCCCACCAGCTCATACGCGGGCGTGGTGAGGAAGTCCGTGTAATCGTCGGAGAGACAGATGTCCTCGATCAGCTTGGACGCCGGCTCGTAGTACTTGGTGAAGTTCTCGTCGCCGAACTCGATCCGCAGGCGCTCGGTTTCTTCGCCCAGGATGCGGGTGACCAGTTCGCGGGTCACGGTGTTGCCCGTGTCCGCGAGGACGGACTTGTTGCGGATCTGCTGCCACACCTGCGAGCGGGAGATTTCCGCGGTCGCGGCGTCTTCCATGAGGTTGTGGATGGCTACCGCGCCGCTGCCGGAGATCCAGACGCCCGTGTAGGCGACGGCGACGTACAGATTCAGCCGCAGGCCGGCTTCCGTGACGGTTCCGCCGGCGGACGCGACGTCGATCAGCTGCTCAGCGGTGACGTTCACCTCCGGGCGCTGCTTGTCCAGCTGATTCTTCTTACCGCCGTTGGCAGGGTCACCGAGCACGGAGTCGAAGACTTCGCGGCAGGTGGGAACGAGGTCCGGGTGGGCCACCCAGGAGCCGTCGAAGCCGTCGTTCGCCTCACGGGTCTTGTCGGCGCGGACCTTGTCGAAGGCAGCGGCGGTGACATCGGGCTGCTTGCGGTTGGGGATGACGGCGGCCATGCCACCCATGGCGAAAGCGCCGCGCTTGTGGCAGGTCTTGACCAGGAGTTCGGTATAGGCGCGCATGAACGGAGCCGTCATGGCAACGGTGGCGCGGTCCGGGAGGACGAACTCTTCGCCTGCATCACGGAAGTACTTGATGATGCTGAAGAGGTAGTCCCAGCGGCCGGCGTTCAGGCCAGAGGCGTGGTCACGGAGTTCGTAGAGGATCTCGTCCATTTCGAACGCGGCCGGTATGGTCTCGATCAGCACGGTGGCGCGGACGCTGCCCTGCGGGATGCCGAGGAAGTCCTGGGCGAAGACAAAGACGTCGTTCCAGAGGCGTGCCTCCAGGTGGCTCTCCATCTTGGGCAGGTAGTAGTACGGGCCGTGGCCGTTGAGCAGAAGCTGCTTGGCGATGTGGAAGAAGTGCAGGCCGAAGTCCACCAGCGCACCCACGGCGGGTTCGCCGTCGATCAGCAGGTGGCTCTCTTCCATGTGCCAGCCGCGGGGGCGGGCCACCACAACGGCCAGGGGAGCGTCCGTGCGGAGACGGTATTCCTTGCCTTCGGGGGAGGTGTAGCCCAGGGTTCCCTGGGCGGCGTCGCGGAGGTTGAGGATGGCGTCGATGACGTTGGGCCAAGTGGGCGTGCTGGCATCTTCGAGGTCAGCCAACCACACCTTGGCGCCGGAGTTGAGGGCGTTGATGGCCATCTTGGCCGGGGTCGCGGGGCCGGTCATCTCAACGCGGCGGTCCTGCAAAGCTGCGGGTGCCTCGGCAACCTTCCAGTCGCCGTCGCGGATTTCGCGGGTCTCCGGAAGGAAGTCCAGGCGGCTGGTTTCGGCGACCTTTTGGCGCTTGGCCTTGCGGGCCTCCAGGAGTTCGTTGCGGGTGCCTGCGAAGCGCTGGTGCAGTTCCTCGATGAAGGCCAAGGCCTTGGGGGTGAGGATTTCCTCGGCGCGATCGATCGGCTGGGGATCTGTGACTGTGATAGCCATGTGAGCGGATTCCTTTTTCTAGAGTGCGCTGGCGGCGTTGGCGTGCGCAGCGTTGGCTACGGCGGTCGCTACATCGGCGGCAACATGGGGATCGAAGACGCTGGGGATAATGTAACTCGCGTTCAGCTCCTCGTCAGCTACCCGGTTGGCGATTGCCTCGGCTGCGGCTACCAGCATGTTCGGCGTGATGTCCGACGCTCCGGCATCCAGCAGGCCCCGGAAGAACCCGGGGAAGGCCAGCACGTTGTTGATCTGGTTCGGGAAGTCGCTGCGGCCCGTGGCCACTACTGCTGCGTGCTTGGAAGCAATCACGGGATCGATTTCCGGCGTCGGGTTGGCCATGGCGAACACGATCGCGTCCTCGGCCATGGAAGCAACCTGCTCCTCGCCGATCACGTGCGGGGCGCTGACGCCGATGAAGACGTCCGCTCCCTTGAGGGCGTCGTGCAGGGTTCCGGAGAAGCCTTCTTCGTTGGTGTTCGCGGCGATCCAGCTGCGGTGCTCGTCGTCGTACTTTTCGCCCGAGTGGATGGCTCCGGAGCGGCCGGCGGCGATGATGTGCTGCGCGCCCTGGGCCTTGAGGAGTTGGATGATGGCCGAGCCGGCAGCGCCGACGCCCGAGACCACGATCTTGACTTCGGAGAGCTTCTTGTCCACCACACGCAGGGCGTTGACCAAGGCAGCGAGCGTGACGATCGCGGTGCCGTGCTGGTCATCGTGGAAGACCGGGATGTCGAGTTCTTCGCGGAGGCGGTTCTCGATTTCGAAGCAGCGCGGCGCGGCGATGTCTTCGAGGTTGATGCCGCCGTATACCGGTGCCATGGCCTTGGCGATCATGATGATCTCTTCGGTGTCCTGTGTATCCAGACAGACCGGCCAGGCATCCACGTTGGCGAACTGCTTGAAGAGCGCAGCCTTGCCTTCCATCACGGGAAGGGCGGCTGCGGGGCCGATGTTGCCGAGGCCCAGGACTGCGGAACCGTCGGTGAGGACGGCGATGGTGTTGCGCTTGACCGTCAGGTTGCGGGCAGCGGCCGGATCTTCCGCGATCGCCATGCAGACACGGGCGACGCCGGGAGTGTAGGCGCGCGACAGGTCGTCGCGGTTGCGCAGGGCTACTTTGGGGACAACTTCGAGCTTGCCGCCCAGGTGCATGAGGAAGGTGCGGTCCGAGACGTGCTGGACGGTGACGCCGTCGAGGGCGTTCAGGGCGTCCTTGACGCGGGCTGCGTGGTCGTCGTCGGTGGTGTTGCAGGTGACGTCAACGACGATCGTCTCGTGGTGGGATTCCGTGACGTCCAGCGCGGTGATTGCTGCACCGGCTGCGCCGACGGCTGCTGCCAGTTCGCTGGTAGCGGTGAAGCTCGACGGTGCGGCGACGCGCAGGGTGATCGAGTTTCCGGGGCTCGGATTCGCCATTGAAATTCCTCCTGTAAGGCCCGTTCCCGGGCCGCCGTTCCAAACTGAATGTTTTCGTATTATGGATATTATTATCTACAAAGTGGAAACACAAGCCCTTGCTTGGTCATGTTCGGTGTCATCGCAGAGGTGCGCCTCGTGCTGTATCTTGGGTGTTCTAAGCAATTCTTTTCACGATGCGGATAAGAGTTGTCGGAATCTGAGTCATTGGAGACAAGGGAATGGCTGAAAAAGCCTCCGGAGGCGTGCAGTCCGTTGAGCGCGTCTTTGAACTGTTGGAACTGATCACGGACGCGGGCGGCGATGTCACCCTGAGTGAGCTCTCGTCGTCCACTGACCTGCCCCTGCCCACCATCCACCGGCTGCTGCGCACGCTGGTGTCGCTGGGCTACATCCGGCAGCTGCCCAATCGCCGCTACGCCCTGGGCCCGCGGCTGATCCGGCTGGGGGAGGGTGCCAGC
This sequence comes from Paenarthrobacter sp. TAF1, assembly GCF_052113825.1. Lineage (NCBI taxonomy): Bacteria > Bacillati > Actinomycetota > Actinomycetes > Micrococcales > Micrococcaceae > Paenarthrobacter > Paenarthrobacter sp. TAF1. Next base: position 18,263 of record NZ_JBFRDO010000007.1, on the reverse strand, counting down.
AAGCAGCTTGGTGCCGTGGCTCGTCCGCAGTTGAAGACCCTGGTGGAACGCCTCGGCGAAACTTCCAACATGGCAGTCCTCGATTCCGACATGGTCATCTACGTGGCGCAGGTCCCGTCCATGCACTCCATGCGCATGTTCACCGAGGTGGGTCGACGTGCCCACACGCACGATACCGGCGTCGGCAAAGCCATCCTGGCCCAGCTGGACGATGAGCAGGTCCGCGGAATCGTTGCACGCACCGGCATGCCTACTCCCACGGCCAAGAGCATCGGCGATATCGACTCCCTGCTGGCAGACCTGAAGCTCATCCGTGAGCGCGGCTACTCCATTGACGAGGAAGAGCAAGAACTCGGTGTCCGCTGCTTCGCCATGGCCGTTCCCAACGCTCCCACGCCCACGGCGATCTCCGTCTCCGGCCCCATCACCCGCGTGGACCAAAGCTTCGCGGACCGCGCCGTGCCCATGCTGCGTGAAGCAGCCATGGCCATCTCCGCGGAGCTGAACCAGAACTAACTTCCCACCCGCGCTTCCAGCGCGCGAGGTGGCAAAAGATGGCAATGTTCCCCAGGAGCATTGCCATCYTTTGCCATTTCGGCGAGGTCTTTGAGCAGCCAGGTGACCGAGCCGCAAAGGCGAGTGCCGTCGTCGTACCTTCCGCCCAGGCGACAAAAAGGCGGCAGCGTCCCCCAAGGAAACACTGCCGCCTTTTGTCATCTGCGGACCGGAGCTAGTGCTCGGACGCGCTGGATGTCTTGAGCGGAACTTCGTTGCCGTCCGCGTCGATCAGCTTGCCGTTTTCGAAGCGGTCGCCTTCGCTGAGGCACTTGATGTCCTCTTCGCTGACGATCCGGTCCGTGCCCGCGACGAACACCGACTGGTTGTCCGAGTTGCCTGCCTTGAAGTGGTTGAAGAGGATGTTCAGGATGATCGCCATGACTGCGGCGGAGCTGATGCCGGAGTGGAAGATCGTGGAGAACCAGGAGGGGAACTGGTCGTAGAACTTCGGTGCCGCAATGGGGATCATGCCGAAGCCAATGGAAGCGGCAACGATGATCAGGTTCATGTTGTTCTTGTACTCGACCTTGGCCAGGGTACGGATACCGCTGGCTGCCACCGTACCGAACAGTACGACGCCGGCGCCGCCCAGGACGGGCGTCGGAACCGCTGCGACAACCCGGCCGAGGATCGGCAGGAGACCGAGGATGACCAGGATGAGGCCGCCTGCGCTGACTACGAAGCGGCTCTTGATGCCGGTGATGGCGACGAGTCCCACGTTCTGGGCGAAGGCGCTCTGGGTGAAGGAGTTGAACAGCGGGGAGATCGCGCTGGAGAGCATGTCGGCGCGGAGGCCGTCGCCGATGCGGCGGGAGTCAACCTTGGTGTCGACGATTTCGCCCACTGCGATGATGTCTGCCGAGGTCTCGGTGAGGGTCACCAGGATGACGATGAGCATGGAGATGATCGCGGCAATTTCGAAGGTGGGAGCACCGAAGGCGAAGGGCGTGGGGAATGCCACGATGTCGCCCTGGCCAACCTTGGAGAAGTCAGCCATGCCCGCAACGAGCGCGATGATGGTTCCGATCACCATGGCCAGGAGGATCGAGAGCCGGGAAATGGCGGCGTTGCCCACCTTGCTCAGCAGCAGGACGATGCCCATGGTGGCTGCGGCGAGCCCGATGTTGGAGACGCTGCCGTAGTTCTCGGCCTTGGCGTTGCCGCCCATGGCCCAGTTCGCGGCCACGGGCATCAGCGTCAGGCCGATGGTGGTGATCACCGTGCCTGTCACCACGGGCGGGAAGAATTTGATGATCTTGGAGAACAGTGGAGTGATCGCCAGGCCAATCAGCGATGCCACGATCACCGAGCCGAAGACCGCCTGGATCCCGCCACCGCCTTGGACGATCGCCACCATGGTTGAGACGCCTGCGAAGGAAACGCCCTGTACCAGCGGCAACTGCGAGCCGAACCACGGGATGCCCACAGTCTGGAGGATGGTGGCCAGGCCGCCAACGAACAAACAGGCGGCAATAAGCAGGCCGATGTCCTGCGAGGACATGCCGGCGGCTGCACCGATGATCAGCGGCGGGGCGATGATTCCGCCGTACATGGTGAGGACGTGCTGGAAGCCGTAGGCGAAAGTGCTTCCGATGGAGAGCCTCTTGTCCTCGGGCCGTTCAGGACGGTGCGAGGCGGTGGTATTCGCAGGGCGGGATTTTTTCTTGATGTTCATGGCAGACTTCCTGGGTTCATGGCAGACGTCTTCGTCTGGCTAACTGTGTCTGGCTAACAAAATCTTTGGTGTTGTGGGGTTTTTGGGGTCGGGTTTGGGTGCAGGCCCGGCCTTTGCGTGGCGCTTCGGAGCCGGACCTGCACACAAGTCCCTGGGGTGTTGCGGTTTAGCAGAAGCCGGCGATGCCGCTCCATGCAACGGGTGCAGCCTCGATGTTCTCGCGCTGGACAGTTGCTTCGATGAGGCCGTACGGGCGGTCGGCGGCGAAGAAGACCTCGTTGGGGTTGTCCAGGCCGAACGGGCTCAGGTCAACCAGGAAGTGGTGCTTGTTGGGCATGGAGAACTTGATTTCATCAACTTCGCTGTGTGCTTCCAGGACCTTCTTGCCCATGTCGAACAGCGTCTGCTGCAGGGCGTGGGAGTAGTTCTCGGTGAAGCCTTCCAGCAGGAGGGCCTTGATGTCGTCGTAGCTCTTGTTGAAGTCCGTGCCGGCGACGTCCAGGTTGGTGTTGTAGCGCCAGCGGGCGGATACGTCGGTGGCCAGGATGCGGTCGGTGGTCTCCGGCAGGGTGGTGTACTTGTCGCGCGGGTAGCCGACAAAACCGGACTGCGTGGTCTTGAGGACGGTCAGGTCCTTGAGGCCGGAAATCACGTGCGTGGTTGCGCCATCACGGACGACGACGGCGGTACGCACCTCCTGGCCGTTGCGGACGAAGCTGTGGTCGTGTCCCTCTCCGTGTGCCTGGATGCGGTCCCAGCTGTAGGCCTCGGCTTCCCAACGGCCGCCGGTGACCCAGTCAAATCCGCCGGTGAAGTGGTCCGCGAGGCGCAGGAGGAAGGATTCGGGCGAGCCGATGCCTTCACGGGCAAACGCGTAGACAGTGTTCTTCTGGGTGTCCGTGGCAACGACGTGGCCGTTGTCGCCCTGAAGGTGTGCGGCCTTGAAGTCGCCGCGCAGCTGCGAGGTGACGTTCAGGTCTTCGATGTGGTGGCGGTCCGTATCCCGAGTGACCTTGACGACGCGGACTTCTGCTTTGCCGTACTGGTTTTCGCCGAGGACGATGTTGTTGCTCATGGTCATATCCCAACTTCTGTGAGGTGGAACCTACGTTCCATCAATGAAATTAAGCGCGTGTTTCCACTGCGTTTCTGGTGGAGCCGACCCAACAAAAAAGAGCCGGCATCCATGGATGCCAGCTCATTACGACCCTGCCTGCTGCTCTCAGGTTACGTGACCTACGCCACGAACTGATTCGAGAGTAGCGCATGTTTTCGGGTTGTGTATATGGCTTCCCGGTGATCGTTATGAACTACCCGAATGTGACCGGGGCAACTCCATTTGCCTTCTCCAGGGGGTCTTGACTGGCGGCGCACCCCTTGCCTACACTTTCCACATAACAATAAAAGTTTTCCGAAGAGCGGAAACTGAGCACGAGAAAGAGGAGGAACAGATGGACTCGAAGGATACGAACAGCGTCGTGGAATTCCCGGCGCCGGGCCAGGAACTGTACCTGCCCTTTGGTGCGACAGATCCGGACTTCTACATTCCGGCCGACTGTGATCGCAAGGCCGGCGGGTTCTCCCGTTGGCTGCGTGCGCTTCCGGTGTTCGGCCGGCAGCGCCCCTGATCTGCAACAGGGGCGCGGACTCTGCGCAACAGAGCCAACGGCGGGCGGCGCCTGGGGAGGTGTCGCCCGCTTTGTTGTGCCCGGACGCGCTTGGTTCTCCCGCTGTTTCGATGCTTCGCTGCACAGTATGCCGTGCGCAGCATCGAGTGTGCAGTGGACCCCCGAACCGGGTTCAACTCCGTTGCCGCAGCGCACGAAGGACCCGCATTTTGAACTCCTGTTCCCGGTGCAAGTCCCGCCAGCGGACGCGGATGAACGTCCAGCCGAGCTCCATCAAGGCCTTCTCGCGCAGCCGTTCCTTGTACAGCACCTCGGCCGTGGGCGCGTAGTCGAAGTACTTGACCTTGCCATCAAACTCCAAGGCCACCTGCTTTTTCCGCCAGGCAAAGTCCAAGCGATGATCTCCCTCGGCTGATGAGACCCTGACCTGCAGCTCAGGCATCTCGATCCCGAGGCGTTGCAGGAGCTCGCGCGTCAATGTTTCGCCGGGGGATTCCGACCTCGCGTCCGCGTTCTCCAGGGCTCTGCGTAACGAGAGGACTCCATGGCGTCCCTTGAGGAGGGCGCACATCCGCCGGATTTCCCTGGCGTCAGCGCCTTTTCGTAGGGCGTGGTCCATCAGCACCAGGGATTGCTTGTCATTGAGTATGAGGCAGCTATCCACCACAGTTCGTTCCAGTGAGGTGCAGGGCATGCCCCTTACCGTCTGGACGTCGCCGGCCGCCAAGGCACGGGTATGCGGCGCAACGTCAGCTCCGTGGGACGTGGAAGACGCGGTGGTTGGGGTGGTGATGTGCACCCGGTCATCAACGTTAAGGAGAAGCAGGCCATGAAGTCGCGCCGCCGAAGTGTGGCTGTAGACGAAGCCGCGTGCCGACGTCGTTAGTGTTCCGTGGGCGTGTGCGGCAATCAGCTGCAGGCTCCTTACGCCGGGTTTTTGAGCTGCCCACGTACTGCCCCTGAGATAGCACCCCCTGCGAAGCCTCACCAACTCCCCGCTCCGCACCAGGGAAGCAATTCTCCTGTCGTTGAAGCCGGCCTGGTGGAGTTCGTTGGTTCGCCATAAATCCATGCCTTCCGGTAACTGCCGGGATTTCGTCGTCATCAAAACAGCCTCGATTGCGAGGGCTCCCACGAACAGTCGCGGGTTGTCCTATGTGGAAAACCCGTTTCGTTGCCCGGCTGCAGCCTGTGCCGTGCGCGCGGCACGTTGTGCGGCGGGGCATCGAACCGGTCGGATGTGGGTGCGTCACATTCAGTTCAGATGTGGCCTGCGTCACGTAAGCTGGGCTGGCGGCCGCCCTCCGGGTTCTTCAAAGGCCGTCGCGACCCCACGACGGGCCGCACATGCGGGCTCGATGACGCCGGACAGAAGTCCGCACGCGTCGCATTGCCGCAGGTCGGGCAAGGACAGGCGCTCGTCATCGGGCTGAGCCGGGACACGGATTCCCGGTCGATAATCCCTGCGCTGCAGGAGACAAAAGAGAAGCCGGGAGTGGGGATCCGGCGCCACGGCAGTCCGGTTGCGGCTGCTACCCAAAGGAAAACAATGTCATGAAACCCACCATCATCACGCTCGGGGCGGTGCTCGCGTTGGCCCTCGCCGGCTGCACGGACCCCGGCACGCCCCTGCCCACGGAAAGCCCGACGGTCACGTCGACGGCGGAACCCACCTCAACTGCGACGGCGGAGCCCACCTCAACTGCGACGGCCACGCCCACGTCAGAGCCAACGTCGACGCCCACCCCGACCCCAACAGTGACGGCCACGCCCACGCCGACGCCAACACCCACGCCAACGCCAACCCCAACCCCCACGCCAACCCCAACGCCGACCCCAACAGTGACGGCCACGCCCACGCCGACGTCGACGCCGACCCCAACAGTGACGGCCACGCCGACGCCCACGCCGACGTCGACGCCGACCCCAACCCCCACGGCAACGCCAACGCCCACCCCAACCCCAACGCCGACCCCAACCCCCACCACGCCCCCGGGCACCGGCAGCCTCGCCAACCTGCCCAGGATCCCGTGGGACGGCGGCCCGGATTACTGGAAGCAGTTCCCGAAAGCCGATGCGGCCGGCTGGGATGATCCGGCGTTCCTGCCCATCGTCGTCTGGTACGGCTCGCCCGGAAGCGACGCGCAGCTGAAGTACGACAAAGCGCTCGGGATCAACACCTACGCCCAGGGCAACCCGGCGACTCCGTCCGCGGGCATCACGGCCAACGGCATGTTCACGTTGTTCTCGCCCAACGACGCCCCCGCGGATTGGGCCAGTCAGGTGGGAACGCTCCTGGACGATGAAGTGGATGGCCGGTTCGACACCGCCTCGGGCCTGGCGCACATGCGTTCACTGGCCGCCCAGTTCGATCCCGCCAAGACAGGCCGGTTTACCTACTCGAACTGGACTTCGGGGATCGTTACCTATGACCGGTCAATGGCGTTCAGCGCGGACTATTACAACACGGCCAATGTGAACTCAGTGGACCAGTACTTCTACGCAGTACCGCAATGCGACTGGGGCGACAACCAGCTCCGTTGGCGTACACCGGTGGGACAGACCCCGATCGTGACATCGAACTGCCGTACGGCGTCGAGCTACGGGAAGATCATTTCCCTGCAGAATGAGGTGAACGCGGCCCGCAATGTGCAGGCTCCCATTTGGGCCCTGCCAACCGTGGTGTCCACGGGCGGCTCCACTGGGGGCTACAGGCAGCTCACGCCGGAGCAGACCAAGGCCCAGGTGTGGGCGTCGATCATTCATGAGGCCCGGGGCATTGTCTGGTTCAGCCAGTCGCCGGACCAGCAAAACATCAATGACTGCATCAGTGGTGACGCCTTCGCGGACGCACGGCTCAGGGGCACCGCATGCCTCAAGGACCAGGTAGCTGCAGCCGGTGCGGTGAACAACCAGATCAAGGCCCTGGCGCCCGTGATCAATACCCAGTCCTATGTATGGGACTTCGGTGACGGCATTGATTCGATGCTGAAGGTCAAGGATGGATCCGCGTACATCTTTGCCATGGGCGAGGACGGCACTACAGGTTCCAGGACCTTTGCGCTTCCCTTAGGGATCACCGGCACGCAGGCGGAGGTTGTGGGCGAGAACCGGAGCATCGCGGTGCAGGGCGGGAAGTTCACGGATTCCTTCGCCAATGAGTACACGCACCACGTCTACAAGATCACGGTCTAGCCAAGGCCCTTCGCGTCATCGCTGGAGAATGACGCGCGGGAACATCGGGTGAACCCGTTTCGTTGGCTCACTGCGCACTGTGCCGCACGCACGGCACAGTGCGCAGCGAAGCCACGAATCGGGCCACCGGAGAGGCCGTAAAGCTAACCGGCTACGAGCTTCCGCGCCGCAGCCGAGTGTTCGGCGATCAGCCCGGCCACGTCAAGGTCGGGTATCGCCCCGTCCACTACGCGCCACTGACCGCCAACCATCACGCGGTCTGCCCGGTCCGCGCCGCAGAGCAGCAAGGCGGCAACGGGATCGTGGCTGCCGGAGAACCGCAGCTCGTCAGGCTTGAACAAGGCCAGGTCGGCCTGGAGCCCGGGAGCCAGCTGCCCGATGTCGGAGCGACCCAGAACAGCTGCGGATCCCCGCGTCGCCCAGCCCAGGGCGCGCTCCACGGGCACGGAGGCGCCGTAGCGCAGACGCTGCAAGTACAGTGCTTGCCGCGCTTCGAGGATCATGTTGGAGGCATCGTTCGACGCCGAACCATCCACGCCCAGCCCCACCGGCACACCCGCCGCCTCGAGTTCCAGGACGCGTGCGGTCCCGGATGCCAGCCTCATGTTGGAGGTGGGGCAATGCGCGACGGCGGTTCCGGCGGCTCCCAGCCTGGCGATCTCCTCGTCATTGAAGTGGATGCCGTGTCCCAGCCAGGTTCGGGATCCCAACCAGCCCACCGATTCCAGATAATCCACGGTCCGCAGGCCGAACATGGATCGGCAGAAGTCCTCCTCATCGATGGTTTCCGCGAGGTGTGTATGGAGCCGGACGTCGAAGCGTTCGGCCATGGCGGCGCTTTCGGCCATGATTTCCTTGGTCACGGAGAAGGGAGAGCACGGTGCCAGCGCGATCTGCACCACGGCTCCATCGCCGGTCTCGTGGTACTGGCGGATCAGTCGTTCGCTGTCCGCAAGGATCGCCTCAGGTGACTGGACCGTGGTCCTGGGCGGAAGCCCGCCGTCGTCCTCTCCCAGTGTCATGGACCCGCGGGTGAGTGTCGCCCGCATGCCCATGGAACGGACGGCCGCGACTTCGATATCGATGGCGTCTTCCATACCGTCGGGGAAGAGGTAGTGGTGGTCGGCGGCCGTGGTGCAGCCGGAGAGCAGCAGCTCCGCCAACGCGACCTGCACCGCGAGTTCCAGGCTGCGGGGCGTCAGCCGTGCCCACACCGGGTAGAGATTTTGCAGCCATGGGAACAATGGCGCATTGGCCACGGGACCCCAGGCGCGCGTGAGGGTTTGGTAGAAGTGGTGATGGGTGTTGATGAGGCCGGGAAGGACCACGTGTCCGGACGCGTCAAAGACGGTGGCAGGGGATGACGGTTGGCCGCCCGAGGGCACCAACTCCACGATTTTCCCGTCGGAAACCACCAGGCCGCCGCCGGCGTCGAGGTCGTTTGCGGTGAAGATGCCCAGCGGATTCCTGATCCACAGCCGGGAGGGGGATTGCGACATAAGGGGTTCCTTGTCTGGTCGGCGTGTTCGCGTTCCAGCTCAGTTAGGCCCTGTCTGCTGATCCAGGTTACGCGCCACCTAGGGCGTCGTTCAGAAAAGCGTAGAAGCCCCGACGGCGGCAGTCAACGCCCGCGGGCAGTCACATTTGGCCTGCACCCACCCGGATTAAGTAATTTCGTATGACGAAATTAAGTTTTCAAAAAACTATGGCGCGGCTCACAAACGTGGTGCTACGCTCTAACTGCCAAAGGCGGGCACCCGGACTTCGGGAAGCTATCTACCAGGCGCAACTTAACCTTCATCGCACATGCTGAAGCCTGGTAACCGAGCTGACTGGAGCTCTTTTTGCAGCGCCCCCAAACGGTCACCCGGCTTCCACAGCACTAAGGAAGTCGCAACATGAGTACAACCGTCACGGCCGAGCAATTCCTGGCCACATCCATTGAGCTGGCAACAGCCAATGTCCTCAACAGTGGGGGCCCGTTCGGGGCCGTCATTGTCACCGCGGACGGACGAGCCTTTGAAGGCGTCAACCGCGTTACCGCCTCGAACGATCCCACCGCACACGCAGAAGTCACGGCCATCCGCAACGCCTGCCGCGAACTGGGAACCTTCGATCTGAGCGGAGCAACCCTCTACACCAGCTGCGAGCCATGCCCCATGTGCCTGGCTTCCGCGCTCTGGGCACGCGTTGACCGCGTGTTCTTTGCCGCAGACCGTCACGACGCCGCATCCGTCGGCTTCGATGACGCCGTCTTCTACGAGTACTTCGAGAACGACAACCGGGACGCGCTGATGCCGGTAGCCAAGCTGGAACTGGGCGACCCCCAGGCTCCGGAGGCCCTCCAGCCGTTCAACACATGGAACACGCTTGATTCCAGGATTGATTACTAGGGCCCGGTGGCTGACATGAACATCCTGGACAACGCAGAAATGCAGACAGCAGCTGAAAAGCAGGCTGCGCTCTTCCCCGAGGGAAGCAAAGGCGCAGAGCCCACAGCCGCAAAGCACACGGCAACCGGACAGGCCAACGGCAACAGCAAGCCCCSGGTGTCGAACTCCTTCCTGGACAAGTTTTTCCAGATCTCCAAGCGTGGATCCACGCTGGCCCGTGAATTCCGGGGCGGCCTGGTCACCTTCTTCACCATGGCGTACATCGTCATCCTTAACCCGCTCATCCTGGGCGGTTTCTCCGCGGAAAACGCCCCGACGGACGTGGCCGGCGGTTGGCTTTCGGCCGCCCAGGTCGGTGCCGTCACCGGCTTGACCGCAGGGGTCATGACCATTGTTTTCGGTCTGATCGCCAACCTGCCGTTCGGCCTGGCAGCAGGCCTGGGCATCAACTCCTTCCTGGCGGTAGCAGTCATCCAGGAAGTCACGTGGCCGGAAGCCATGGGCCTGGTGGTCATCAACGGCATCCTGATCGTCCTCTTCGGTGCCACAGGTGCCCGGACGGCGATCTTCAAGGCGGTCCCCAAGGAACTCAAGGCCGCCATCACCGTTGGCATCGGCCTGTTCATCGCCTTCATCGGCTTTGTCGACTCCGGTTTTGTCCGTCCCACCGCGGGCGGCCCGCCGGTCCAGCTGGGCAATGATGGATCCATCACCTCCATCCCCACCCTCGTCTTTATTGTTGGATTGCTGGCCATGGGCATCCTCGTGGCACGCAAAATCCAGGGCGGCCTGCTGATCGGCATCGTCGCCACCACGGTCCTTGCCGCTGTTGTCGAGGCCATCTTCCACATCGGACCCGGCACCGCGGACAACCCCGGCGGTTGGCACCTCAACGTGCCCATCCTGTCCAGTCAGCTGGTGTCCGTTCCGGACCTCAGCCTGGTGGGCCAGTTCGACCTCTTCGGTTCGTTTGCCCGGATTGGCGGTCTCGCCGCCACCATGCTGGTCTTCACCCTGGTGTTCACCAACTTCTTCGACGCCATGGGCACCATGACCGGCCTGGCCAAGAGCGCCGGCGTGGCACACAAGGACGGCACGTTCCCCAAGCTGAAGTCGGCCTTCATCGTTGAAGGCATGGGTGCAGTGGTGGGCGGGGCAACTTCGGGTTCATCCAACACCGTGTACATCGACTCCGCAGCCGGCATCGGCGAAGGCGCACGCACCGGCCTGGCCTCCGTGGTCACCGGCCTGCTGTTCCTGGGCTCGATGTTCTTCACACCGCTTACCTCGGTTGTCCCGCTGGAAGTGGCTGCTGCGGCACTGGTGGTGGTGGGCGCGATGATGATGGCGCAGATCCGCGAGATCAAGTTCACCAAGTTCTCCATCGCGCTCCCTGCGTTCCTCACCATCGTGACCATGCCGCTGACGTACTCCATCGCCAACGGCATCGGGGTCGGGTTCATCTCCTTCGCGGTGATCAGCGCAGCCTCGGGCAAAGCCAAGAAGGTCCATCCGCTCATGTGGGTGGTCACGGTTGGCTTCATCATCTACTTTGCCCGCGGACCCATCAACGCCCTGATGGGCGTCTGACCGGGACCGCACCCCGCGCCGGCGGGTCCCTTCCGGCACTCCGATCGACGGTCCGTCGGTACCCACCGCATGAATAGGCGTCCGTCGTCGTGGTCCCTCTCACCAGGCACGACGACGGGCGGCGGCCGGACGCCGACGCTCCGTCAGGGAACGGGGGCAGGGAGATGAAGCCCTTGCCCCCGTTCCTATGAACACTGACCGATTGAACTCTTACTGAAAAACCGCGACTACCCCTCAACATCCTCCGGAAATGAGAATATGGGGCAAGATCGCGCACTGCTCCGGCTGGGCCATCCCGGCCGGGACACCTGGAAAAAGGACGTGTTGCCATGCTGGATCTGATGCCTTCACTGGGCAGCTGGCGGCCTGCGGTCTCCGGCCAACGACTGGCCGTGGCCACGATCGTAGGGAGCGGAGGTTCCGTGCCGCGGCCCTTGGGGACCTCCATGATGGTCTCCGAAAACGGCGAAATCCTGGGCAGCTTGTCCGGTGGTTGCGTTGAAGGCGCCGTCGTGGAGGCGGCGCTGGAAGCCATGCGCGACGGCGGTCCGCGCCTTGAGTCCTACGGCTTCAGTGCCGAGGACGCGTTCGCCGTCGGACTTACCTGCGGCGGCGAGCTGGAAGTCCACATCCAGCCTTTCGGGGCCGGCGCGCCGGAACTGTCGTTGTTCGCCGGACCGCAACGCCCGGCAGCGTTGATTCGCCGGCTCGATGCCAAGGGCGGAGTCATGGTGGTGGATGACCCTGTCCGGTTCCGGGCCATGGAGTCGCAGGAACTTGCCGTACTGCTGGGCGACCACCCCTCCACGCTTTTTGCCGCAGCTGCCCAGGTGGAGCCACTGCTCCAGGGCGGCCGGGCGGGCTTGGTCCGGCTGGCCCCGCCGGAAGGATGCATCGACGGATGGGTCACCACCGAAAGGCTGGCCGCCCCGCCCCGGGAAGAAGAAGAGCCACAGCCCATCACGTTGTTCGTGGAAAGCCGCTTGCCGGCGGCACGGATGATTGTCTTCGGAGCCAACGACTTCGGCGCCGCCCTGTTGCCGGCCGGGCAGCTCCTCGGCTACAACGTCACCCTCTGTGATGCCCGGCCTGCCTTCGCCTCCCAGCAGCGTTTTTCGGGTGCAGACCAGGTGGTCACCGACTGGCCGCACCGTTACCTCGAGTCCGAGGCAGCCGGTGGGCGACTCGATTCCCGCACCGTGGTGTGCGTCCTGACCCACGATCCCAAGTTCGACATCCCCTTGATCCAGGCCGCGCTCCGGCTGAACCTGTCCTACGTCGGTGCGATGGGTTCGCGCCGCAGCCACCGCCAACGGGTGGACGCACTCCTGCAGGCCGGAACACCTTCCGAAGACCTGGACCGCTTGCATTCGCCCATCGGGCTGGACCTCGGCGCCGTGACTCCGGCCGAAGTAGCCGTCTCCATCACAGCCGAAATCATCGCCGGGCGCGGGACCAGCCACCACAGGGACAGCTTCCCTTCCCTCAAAGACAGCACCGGTCCGATCCACCCGGCCCCTCGACACCTCACTCAGGAGGACCCATGGACATGAACACCATCGAGGCCGTGGTCCCCACCACGGACCCCGCGCAATGGCGTGAAGGCGATGCCTGGCTCGCCGGAGGCACTGTCCTCTTCTCCTACGGAAGCACCGTACTCACGCGGCTGCTGGACCTTGGCCAAGCCGGCTGGCCGGCCATCACCGTCACCGATGACGGGATTGAACTGGCCGCTACCTGCACCGTTGCGGAGCTCTATGCCCTGCCGCTTTCCGCCGGTACCGCGGACCGTGAGTGGCCGGGACTGGCACTGATCCGGCCGTGCTGCGACTCGTTCGTGGCGTCGTTCAAGATCTGGAACATGTCCACGGTTGGCGGGAACATCTGCACCGGGCTGCCGGCCGGGCCCATGACGTCCCTCTGCGCAGGACTGGACGGTACGGCAACCATCCTCAGCCCTGACGGAAGCAGTCGGACCGTTCCGGTGGCAGACGTTGTGGTGGGCGATATGCAGACAGTGCTGGAGCCGGGGGAGTTGCTCCGCAGCATCCACCTCCCCGCCGAAGCGCTCTCCGCCCGGGTGGCTTTCCGGCGTTTGTCCCTGAGCAACCTGGGGCGCTCCGGAGTGCTGCTTATCGGCAGGCTCGACCCCGTTTTTGGCCTGGTCATCACCGTCACCGCAGCCACCAAAAGGCCGGTACAACTCAGGTTCCCCGCCGGCCAGGTTCCGGACGCAGCAGCGCTGGCCCACGCCGTCGGGCATTCCATTCCCTGGCCGCTGTACCACGACGACATCCACGGGCTCCCGGCATGGCGCCGCGACATGACCCTCAAGCTGGCCGAAGAGATCCGGGCCGAGCTGTTGGATGAGTCGATGACGGTGTCCGGCGATTTCTGGCCGCCGCATGACACTTCGCCCCAGCCGTCCACGCAACCCGAAACGTCAGGCACCCACAAGGAGGCCTCCCATGGCAATTGAGATCAACGGCACCGCCGCGCAGGACGCCCCCCGCCCCGGCCAGTGCCTTCGCACGTTCCTCCGGGAGCAAGGCAACTTCGGCGTCAAGAAGGGCTGCGACGGCGGTGACTGCGGTGCCTGCACAGTGCACGTCGACGGCACGCCCGTCCACAGCTGCATCTACCCGGCGGTCCGTGCCGAGGGCAAAGCAGTCACCACCATCGAGGGCCTGGCCACGGCCGATGGCCTGCACCCCGTGCAGGAACAGTTCCTGGAGGCGCAGGGTTTCCAATGCGGTTTCTGCACCGCCGGGATAATGATGACGGCAGCCACGTTCGACGACGAGCAACGCGCCAACCTGCCCCGCAACCTCAAGGGCAACCTGTGCCGCTGCACCGGCTACCGCGCCATCGCGGACGCGGTCTGCGGCCACGGCGGCGATCAGCGGCACGAAGATCACGACGCCGGAGCGGACGTTTCGGGGGCACAGGAACCTGCCGCCGGCCACGCCGCCGTTCCCGCCACCGCAGCTCCCGTTCCCGCCACGCCCGGCCAGCTCGGGGACAACGTCCCCGCACCCGCCGGACAGGCCGTGGTGACAGGCACTGCCCGCTACACCCTGGATGTCCCTGCTGAACAATTGCCGGGCCTGCTGCACATGAAACTGCTGAGGTCCCCGCACCCCCACGCGCGGATCGTGTCCATCAACAACGCCCCCGCGCTGGCGGTTCCGGGCGTGGTGGCCGTCTTCACCCACGAGGATGCCCCGCAGCAGCTCTTTTCCACGGCGCAGCACGAGAACTTCACGGACGATCCCGACGACACCCGAGTCCTGGACGACGTGGTGCGGTTCATCGGGCAGCGGGTGGCCGCTGTGGTCGCCGAATCCGTGGGCGCGGCTGAGGCCGGGGCCCGTGCGCTGGAGGTGCAGTACGAACTCCTGGAGCCGGTTTTCACTCCCCAGGAAGCCATCCTCCCCGGCGCGCCGGCCATCCACGGTGAGAAGGACGGCGAAGCGTCACGCATCTCCCGTCCGCTGCAGAACGTGGTGGCCGAGGTCCATGCTGAACTTGGCAGCGTGGCTGATGGTTTCGCTGCCGCCGATTTCATCCACGAACACACTTACCAGACCCAACGCGTCCAGCACGTGGCCATGGAAACGCACGCCTCCTTTGCCTGGCTGGATGACGATGGCCGGCTGATGGTCCGTTCCTCCACGCAGGTTCCGTTCCTGGTGAAGCGGACGCTGAGCCGTCTGTTCAACCTGCCGCCGGAGACCATCCGCGTGGTGGCCGGTCGTGTTGGTGGCGGGTTCGGCGGCAAGCAGGAGGTGCTCACCGAGGACCTCGTTGCCCTTGCAGCCCTCACGTTGAAGCGGCCCGTCCAGCTGGAGTTCACCCGTACCGAACAGTTCACCGCAACCACTACGCGCCACCCCTTCACGATTCACCTGAAGGCCGGCGCCAACAGGGACGGATACCTCACCGCGCTGCAACTGAACGTCCTCACGAACACCGGCGCCTATGGAAACCACGCTCCCGGCGTGATGTTCCACGGTTGCGGCGAATCGTTGGCCGTGTACAAGTGCGTGAACAAGAAAGTGGATGCCCACGCCGTCTACACCAACACCGTTCCTGCCGGGGCTTTCCGTGGTTACGGGCTGAGCCAGATGATCTTCGCGATCGAGTCGGCCATTGATGAACTCGCAGTGGGCATCGGCATGGATCCCCTGGAGTTCCGGCTCAAGAACATGGTCCGGCCCGGCGATCACATGCTGTCCACTACGCCCGAGCCGGAAGAAGACGTCCACTACGGGAGCTACGGCCTTGACCAGTGCGTGGCGTTGGTGCGCGACGCCCTGGACCGGGGGAAGGAACGCTACCGTGCGGCAGGGCTGGACAACCTCGGGCCGGAATGGATGGTCGGGGAAGGATCGGCGTTGTCCATGATCGACACCGTGCCGCCGCGTGGCCACTTCGCCCACACCCGGGTGAGCCTGGAGGCGGACGGAAGGTTCGCCGTCGACGTCGGAACTGCGGAATTCGGGAACGGCACCACAACTGTCCATGCGCAGCTGGCTGCCACCGCGCTGGCAACCTCGGCGTCAAAGGTGACGGTGCGACAGTCGGATACCGACCTGGTGGAGCACGACACCGGCGCGTTCGGTTCAGCCGGAATGGTGGTGGCCGGGAAAGCGACGCTGGGCGCTGCGCTCGAACTCGCCACCCGCATCCAAACAGTTGCGTCCTCGCTGACCGGTGCGCCCCTGGGCGATTGCCGTCTGGTGGACGGAGCCGTGGAGTGCGGCGACCGCTCGGTGCCGCTGAAGGACATCGCCGACGCCGCCCGGCTGCAAGGCGTTCGGCTCGCCACGGATGGGAACTGGGGAGGGACGCCGCGTTCGGTGGCGTTCAACGTCCATGGTTTCCGCGTCGCCGTGAACAGGGGAACGGGGGAGCTGCGGATCCTGCAAAGCGTGCAGGCAGCCGACGCCGGAGTGGTGGTGAATCCGCGGCAATGCCGGGGACAGATCGAGGGCGGGATCGCGCAGGCGCTCGGCGCGGTGCTGTACGAGGAAGTGAAAGTGGACGACGCCGGACGGGTCACCACGGACATTTTGCGGCAGTACCACATCCCGTCGTTCGCGGACGTGCCCCAGAGCGAGGTGTACTTCGCCGCCACCAACGACTCCACCGGTCCGCTGGGTGCCAAGTCCATGAGTGAGAGCCCGTTCAACCCGGTGGCACCCGCACTGGCCAACGCCATCCGCAACGCAACGGGCGTCCGCTTCGGTGAGCTGCCCATCGCGCGGGACAAGATCTACCTGGCCCTCCGCGACCGGACCACTGCGCCCGTCTAACGAGGCAGCCCGCTAACCCAAGCAACCCGCCAACCCAAGCAGGGGACAGCAAATGTCGGTATGAGCCTTCATTACGACGATTGTTGTCCCCTACTTGGGTGAAACGGGGAGTTCCATGAACACGCTGTGGGGGTCCAGGGTGTAGTCGCCGAACGGCGGGCATTCGGTGAAGCCGTGCCGTGCATACAGGCGGCGGGCCGGGGCGAAGTAATCCTCCGTGCCGGTCTCGAGGCTGAGCAGTTCATAGCCCCGGCGCCCGGCCTCGGTCACGATGTGTTCAAGCAACCGGGTTGCCACACCCTGTCCCCGGGCCTGGGCCGTTGTCCGCATGGACTTGATCTCGGCATGCCCCGCGGACAACGCCTTCAACGCGCCGCATCCCAACAGCACGCCGTTCTCGCGGGCCGTCCAGAACGTGATCGATTCGTGGGACAACGCGGAGTGATCCAGCGCGTGGACGCTCTCGGCCGGAGACGTGGCGAACATGTCGGCCAGGTGCTCGCTCAAGAGGGCATGGACGTCAGGGCGTGCGGGATCGTCAGGTTCGATGCGGATCATGGAACCAATTTACCCGTCCAGAAGATGCAGCTGGTCCTTCGTATCCAGGTCCTCGCCCGAGCAGAGATCGCTGCAGTCCACCAGGTCTACCAACCCCGGATGGGCTTTGAGGAAGGAACGCGCGCCCGTGTCACCATGGGCGGCTGCGGCCGCCTCGGAGCGGAGGCCGACGTCGAAAATCACCGGGTGCCTGCGTTTCAGGTGGCCTGACGCATCCGGGTAGGCGGCTGCGGTGACCCGGCCGGGACGATGGCTGCCCAGCAACCTGCTCACCGCCGTCGGGGTCAACCCGGGCTGGTCGACCAGAGCCACCATGATGTTGTTGCCGGAGGTGGCGGCGTCGATGCCGGCGCGGAAGGATCCGGCCATTCCCTTGGCCCAGTCGGGGTTATCCACCACCGTATGCGGGCCCAGCTCCGTGGCGCTCCGGACGCGGTCGGCCTCTGCGCCGAGGACCACCACTACCTCGCTGCAGCCGCCGTCGAACAGTGTGTCGGCCAGGACTTCCACCAGCGTGCGGGCGCGGAAAGGCAGCAGCGCCTTGGGGCCACGCCCCAGGCGGGTGCCGGCGCCGGCGGCGAGCAGGACACCGGTGGTGGATGTCGTGCCGGATGGAGTCATATCCTCACCATACGCGCGGGGGTTCATGCGGTCTCTAGCTCCTGGGTGGCTTTCCATTTGATCTACCGATATCGGTTTCAAACTACTGCTGAGTAGGGCTGTTGGCCCCGTGAATTGGCTATTAGGGTCGATGACGGAGTTATGAAGTCAGCTCGGTTACGCAACGACGCGTGAGGACAGGGGAAAATGGCGGGCAGTTTCGAGATTCTCAAAGCAGGTACCAATTCATTCCGTTTCAGGCTCACAGCCGAGGACGGCACAGTTGTGGCAGTGTCGCCGCAGTTTCCCAATTTGAAGGCCGTGGTGGCCGGTATCAACGCAGTCCGCGAGAACGCGGCAACGGGCTTTGTGGTCGACCGGCGGAACCTGGGCACCTGAGCCCGGTCCGGCGAAACCAGCACAACGACAGTTGGCGGCAGTGTTCTTCACGAACACTGCCGCCAACTGTCGTTAGTGCGGGTTGTCAGGCGTCGCCGCCTGCTCCGCCGGTGGTACCGGCGTTGACGTCGAGCAGTTTGTAGCGGTCAATGGCGTACGACGGCGCGCCCTCCTCGACTTCACCCCTCGCCGCCAGCAACTGGAGGGTTTTGGCGACGATGGAGTGGGTGTCGTTTTTGAAGTAGCGGCGTGCGGCTTGGCGGGTGTCGGAGAAGCCGAAGCCGTCTGCTCCGAGGGAGGCGAAGTCGTTGGGGATGAATTGTCGGATTTGGTCGGGGACGGCTTTCAT